>NZ_JBSPUD010000024.1:0-74863 GCF_056861525.1 Stenotrophomonas sp. 82F1 | reverse complement strand
GGGTCCGGTTGCGGGGGCGTAAGCGCCATGGATGGCGCGACCGAGCTTACAGGGACGTACTTGCAGCGTCCCCCGCAACCGGACCCACCCCGCCATCCCACAGATAGCCCGCTGTTGCTGTTGCTCCGGCTGTTGCTCCGGCTGTTGCTCCGGCTGTTGCTCCGGCTGTTGCTCCGGCTGTTGCGCCGGCTGTTGCTTCGGCGGGTGCAGGGCGCAGCCCTGCCGAACTCCCCTTTACCTGGCCTGCTCGCAGAACTTCTGCCGGTACTCCAGTGCCTTCGGCATCAACGCCTGCAGGTTCTGGATACGGGTGCCCGGATTGGGGTGGGTCGAAGCGAATTCCGGCGGCGACTGGCCACCGCCGGCCTGGCCCATCCGCTGCCACAGCGGCACCGCCTCGCGCGGGTCGAAACACGCCGCCGCCGCCAGCATCAGTCCTACTTCATCAGCCTGCGTCTCATGGCTGCGCGCATACGGCAACAGATAGCCGTAGCCCATCGCCGACATCATCATCTGTTGCTGCTGCGCATCCATGCCACTGGCGGCGCCGGCCACCTGGCCGATCTGGGTCAGCTTCTGCTGGGCCATGCGCTGTGCACCGTGCCGCAGCAACGCATGGGCGATTTCATGGCCCATCACCACCGCCATCGCATCGCGGGTGCGAGCAACCGGAATCAGCCCCGTGTACACGGCCATCTTGCCGCCGGGCAGGCAGAACGCATTGGCCTGTTCGGACGGAATCACATTCACTTCCCACTCGAAGTCGCGCGCGAAGTGTGCCGGTTGCAGCCCGTGCTCCTGCGCCAGCGCGGTTTCGACCACATCCACCTTGGCGATCAGTCGCTCGGCAATCGCCCGGACGTCGCGCGAGACCGGTTCGTTCGGGCCCAGCGGGCGCTCCTGCGACAGGATCTGCTGGTAGGCCTGCAGGCCCAGTGCCTTCTCCTGGCTGGCATCCAGGCTGCTGTCGATCAGCACCTTCTCGCCGGTATAGGGGTCGACCGCACGGTTGGAGAACCAGTAGAACGCTGCATAGCCGGCGGCCAGTAGCAGCACCCACCAGCGGATGTTGCCGAACAGACCACGCCGCTGCTGCGGCGAGCGGGAAAAAGGATCGTTGCGCATCGGCAGGTCTTCCGGCTGACCCCGCCGGTCGGCGGGTACGGCGCAATCTTAGTGCGACGCTGCCTGCGGCGGGTGAAGCCGACGCCGATGCGAGCGCGTCCGTCAGATCCCGCGGACCAGGCGGAAGCCGATGCGCGCGTTGGTGGTATCCGAATCCTGCGACTGCCGCCAGGCCGCCCGGGTCTGCTCCGGGGCATTGGCCCAGTTGCCACCCCGGATCACCCGTGAACGGCAGCCCGGGTTGAACCAGGCCACACCATCGGCCGGCGCGCGCCGATAGCTGGCATGCCAACAGTCGGCCACCCACTCGCTCAGGTTGCCGCCCATGTCATGCAGCCCGAAGCCATTTGCCTGGAAACTGGCCACGGGTGCCGGCCCCCACCAACCATCGCCGTAGCCGACAAAGGCGTTGTGCCAATGCCTGCCGGAGGGTGAAGCGTCCTTGCTGCCGGTGTAATTGCCACTGCCTTCCGGCGGCAGCCCGGCATCGCCCCACGGGTAGCGGCCACTGCTGCCGGCACGCATCGCGTACTCGAACTCGGCCTCGCTGGGCAGGCGGTAGCTGCGGCCGGTCTGCTCGGACAGCCAGGTCGCGTAGTTCTCCGCATCACGCACGCTGACGTGCATCACCGGCGAATTGCCCAGTGCGCGCCCACCGTCATAGTCGGACCGCCAGTCCACGCCGCTGCGGCGGATGAAATTGCCGCTGCGCTCGTCATAGACCACCGAATGTCCACGCCGGGTCGCACGTGGACGGGTATTGGTCGCCTTCACATAGCGCTCGAAATCACCCACGGTGATCTCGGTGATCGCCATCGCGAATCCGCGCTCGAAGCGCACATAGTGCGATGGCCGCTCCGCATCGGTCGCGCCCGGCTCGGTATCACTGGCGCCCATCTGGAATCCGCCGTGTGGCACCACGATCATCTGCGGTCCACGGCCGCCATCACGCAGCGCGTCGCTGAACACCTGCCCCGGCCGGAAGCTGCCGTAATGGGTGGCCAGTTCGATGCGCTCGCGCAGCTGCGCCACCACTGCATCGCCCGGCAAGGCAATGCGCAGCGCTTCGGCCAGCTTCTCGCGCGCAGGCTTCAGTCCCTGCGGAGTGGTCAGATCATGCAGGCCGCCATCGCGCAGCTGGACCAGCGCCGCGGCACGGATCTGCTCGATGCGCTCGAACGCATCGGCGATGGTCGGTGACGAGTCACGCACCTTGCTGGCTTCTGCCAACCACGCGCCGGCGCTGGCGAAATCGCGGATGCGCGCGGCATCCTCGGCCCGCCGGATCAGCCCGCTTTCCGCAGCGGCCAGACCCTGCCGCGCACGGCGGTTTTTCGGGTCCAGCGCCAGTGCCTCGCGGAAATTGCCGATGGCGCCGTCGCCCGCCTCACCGATCCGGTCGGCACGCAGATCGTCCTCGCCCGCGCGGTTGTAGGCGACCACACGCTGCGCCGTCTCCACCCGGCCCTGCAGCGCGCGCACCTTCTCATCCTTCGGCGCCAGGGTCAGCAGCACCAGCGCCTGGCGCCCGGCTTCAGCCAGTGCCTCACGCTGCTGCAAGGGCCGCTGCAGCAACGCATCGGCCTGCTGCAGCAACTTCTGTTTCGCGCGTTGCAACCCCTGCCGCGCCTGCCGATCATCGGGCTCCTCTTCCTGCACCGCCAGCCACAGCGGCACCGCCGCATCGCCATCTTCGTACAGGTGCCCCTGCGCGAACGCCTGTTCGGCGGCCCGGCGCAGCTGCGCCAGCGTACGTCCCTGGCGATCGACCCGCGGCGGCGTCCACTGCTGGATATCCTCGGCCGCATCGTCACCGGCAATGGTCACCGTGCCCTGCCCGCTACCAGGCGCCGGACCGGCCTCTGCTGCGGGATCGGCCGGCTGGCCTGCGGTGCCACCGGCGTTCGGCGCAGGGGACGGCGGCGTGCAACCGGCCAGGCCCACGGCCAAGGCGGTAAACAGCGCGGGCGACAGCAGAAAACGCAAGCAGGGCCTCCTTCGGCACGGATGCGGACCGACGTTAGGCTATTCTCACCTGCCTGAGCAAACACGAGTAGTAGGCCCCGACCTGTGGCAACCTGGATCACCACCCCCGCCGAGCTGGACACATACCGCCAGCAGCGGCCGACCCGCATCGGCCTGGATACCGAATTCATCCGTGAACGCACCTTCTGGCCGCAGCTGGCGCTGGTGCAGATGGCCGTCGGCGAGGACATCCTGCTGATCGACCCGTTGATTCCCGGCATGCCCGAGGCGTTGGCACCGTGGCTGGCCGATGAATCCATCACCAAGGTGATGCACAGCGCCAGCGAAGACCTGGTGGCGTTCAAGTGGACCTGCGGCGTGCTGCCGCGCCCGTTGTTCGACACCCAGATCGGCGCCGCCCTGGCCGGTATCGGTGCTGGCATGGGCTACCAGAAGCTGGTGCAGGAGATCACCGGGGTGGCACTGGAAAAGGGCGAAACCCGCTCGGACTGGATGCGCAGGCCGCTGTCGGAGTCACAGCTGAAGTACGCCGCCGATGACGTCGAGCATCTGTTCGCGATGCATGATGCGATTTCCGCCAAGCTGGAATCGCTGGGGCGCCAGCAGTGGCTGCACGACGACGGCGAGCGCCTGCTGGCCAGCGTCGCCAATGACGAGGACCGCTGGCCCCACCTGGGCATGCGCTCGGCGCAGTTCCTGGACGCGCCCGCGCAGCGCCGCCTGCTGCGCCTGCTGCGCTGGCGCGACGTGCAGGCGCGCGCCAGCGACCGTCCGCGCAGCTGGATCCTGGACAACGAGCTGGCCGCAACCTTGGCACGCACCCCACCTGCCGATGCCGCCGCATTGAGCAAGCTGTTCGAACAGTTCCCGAAGGCGCCGCGCAAGCTTGCTGCTGCCGTGTGGCAGGCGCTGGATACGCCGTTGGCCGACGAAGCCGATGCACCCTTGGCGGTGCAGGCCAGCGATGCCAGCAAGCAGTTGCTGAAGAAGCTGCAGGATGCCGTAGCCGAACGCAGCCGCGAGCTCGGCCTGGCCGACGGCGTACTGGCCTCGCGCAAGCATCTGGAAAGCTATCTGGAGCATCGGCAGTGGCCTGCCGCATTGGCCGGTTGGCGCCAGCAGGAGCTGGAGCCGGTGCTGGCATCGCTGTTGCCCGCCGCCTGAGCCTCCTGCCGTCGTCGCGCGCGCAACGCGACGACGGTACACCCGGGCATGGCCATGAGATCGCGCAGGCGCGTGCCTGCAGCGCGTGACACGTCGCGCTGCCGCCCCGCGAAATCCACCCGGCGCTGATTGCTCCCTCGGGCGTGCCCGGCCGCGATCCTGTACGTAAGCCAACGCCATCACAGCGCGCCGTTTACCTACATGACTGCAGACACATCCGCCTGCCTCATCGGCATGCAAGAGTGAATCGCACGCCACCTGGTACGCCTGTTCAAGGCACCGGCGGGCGACGCACCCCGCAGGGCCGATGCCGTCGGCGCAGGCCCTGCCCACGCTGCTGCGCAAAGGACTCCCATGCACACGATCATCTCCGAACGGACCGCAGCTTCCCCGTCCCGTCGCATGCGCCACCTGCGCCGCTGGCTGGGCGTTTCACTCCTGTGCGTCGCTGCCAGTGCAAGCGCCGCCGATGACCTGCAGGCACGCATTGCACAGGCCTTGCAGGGCACGGCGACGCCGGCCATGGGCGTGCTGGTGATTCGCGACGGAAAAATCGCCGAACAGGCCGTCAGCGGCGTACGCCGCAATGATGAAAAGGTGGCCGCCAGCACCGGTGATGCCTGGATGATCGGCTCGACCGGTAAACCGATCACCGTGGCGATGATCGCGCGCCTGGTCGAACAGGGTGTGCTGAAGTGGGATGCGCCGCTGTCGACGATGCTGCCCGACCTGGCCGCACAGATGCAGCCGGCCTACCGCAACGTCACGCTGGTGCAGCTGCTGTCACACCGCGCCGGCCTGCCGGAGAACCTCACCGATGGCGCCGCACTGGATGCGTTCTTCACCGACACGCGTGCCCTGCCCATACAGCGCGAGGCCTACATCAAGGCTGCGCTGGCCGAGGCGCCGGTCCACCCGCCGGGAACGGAATTCGCTTACAGCAACAGCGGCTTCCTGATCGCGGCAGTGATCGCCGAACGCGCCACCGGCAAGGACGTGGAGACGCTGATCCAACGCGAGGTATTCCAGCCACTGAAGATGACCGGTGCCGGCTTCGGGCCGACCACTGCCGGGCAGCCGTTGGGCCACCGCGGCGGCAAGACCGTCACCGGCGCGCCGCAGAAGGCCGATGATGGCGTACCGCCGATCTACACCGCTGCCGGCAACCTGCACATGCGCCTGCAGGACCTGGCACTGTTCGCCATCGACCAGCTCGCCGGCAGCCACGGCAAGGGCACGCTGTTGACGCCGGCATCCTATACGCTGATGCAGAGCGCGCAACCGGGCAGCCCCTCGGGCCTGGACTGGGGCGTGCAGCCCTCGATCGCCGGCCGCCAGGGCCCGGTGCTGGTGCACGGTGGCTCCGATGGCAACTGGCTGGCGTGGGTGGTGCTGTTCCCCGCACAGAACAGTGGCGTGATCGCCATTGCCAACGCCGCCGAAGACATGGGAGCCGACACGGCCACCATGGGCGTGCTCGGCGGCCTGTTTGCCGAACTGTCGCCTTCTGCCGCGCCCGCCGCGAAGTGACATCGGCCGACGCCCTGCCGTTGCAGGGCGTCGGCCTGCCGCGCCATCGCAAGCGATAACGGGCCTGTACCGGATTGCCTAGAATGCGCGTCCGATCATCTGCAAGGACGCTGTTCCCCATGCCGCATTCCCCCCACGACGCGATGGCCTTGCGCCGCGAAGCACGCGACGCACTGCAGCAGGAGCGTTTCGACGATGTCGACCGGCTGCTCGGAGCGGTGGAGCAACAGTGGCTCGATGGTGACACCCCGCGCTTTGGATATGGCTGGCTGCTCGCCACCCTGCTTGACCCTTCGCAGGACCTGCCTGCCCGCCTTGGTCGGGCACGGCAATGGTGTGCACGACAGCCGCACAGCCCGCATGCGTGGGCCGTACTGGGCACGCTGTGGGACCGCGTTGCCGGCCGCATCCGTTCCACCGACACCGTCGACAAGATCCACCAGGCGCAATGGGACGGCGCTGCCCTGGCGCGCGACCACGCTCTGGCTGCGTGGCTGCACACGATCGCGCGGCATCCACGCCCCGCCTTCGTACTGGGGCGGATGCTGCGGATGGCCTGCTATCTGGGCGAGCCGCGCTGGTTGCAGCAGCTGCAGCGTGGCGGTCGCGCCGATCTGTACACCGCGCAGCAGCACCAGGATCCGCAGGCATTCGCCGCCGCGGTCGCATTGCTTGCGCCCTACGGTGCCCCCTTGCATGAACTGCCTGCGCTGCCGCCTGTGCTGGCGCAACGCAGCGAAGAAGCGTTCGAGTACGTCGCCGACTACTGGCTGCAGCTGGCGTTGTCGTTCCGTGCCGACGATGTCGACGTGCTCGAGACCTACCTGTATTACCTGTACCCGCGCTGGGGCGGCAGCCACGCCTTGATGCAGCACTTCATCGATGGCCCCGAGGCGTCGCGGTTGATGCTTCCGCAGCGCAATCGACTGCGCGTGGTCAAGGAGCGCGACTGGCTGTGGTTCACCCCGGATGCCGACGATGCCGAGGCCATCGCCGAACACGACCACGCCTACCGCGCGCTGCTCGACCTGCACCTGGACGCGTCTACCCGGGCACAGGTGCTGTGCTGGTGGGCGACCATGGACTACCACCTCGGCCGCGACGAACCGCAGGACAACGAGGTGAACTGGGACCCGGTGCGGATGACGCACGCCCATGAGTGCCTGGCAGAAGCCTTCGCACTGGATCCGGGCTGTGTGGTTGATGAGGGCCTGAACGCACTGGAAGCCTGTGCGCTGTTTGCACGCATCGACGGCGCCGATACCCTGTTCACGCAGGTTCTGGCCAGTGTCGAGGACTGGACCGACAGCGCGCATGCGCTTGCATGGCTGGCGGCCGGTCGCCAATCCGGACTGTTCGGTTTCAGCGCAGACAACGTCCTCGCCGCACAGCACCTGCGGGGAGCGTTGGCGATGGCCGATGAAGAAGACGTGGAACTGTCTACCGTGGCGGCCAATCTGCTCTGCTCGGTTTCCGCGCCGGCCGGCCTGCAGATGCTGCTGCAGCTGGCGCATGCCGGGGACCCGCGATCGATGGCATCGCTGGTGGATCTGTACCGCGGGCGTGTGGCCGGCAAGGACTTCCCCGCCTACACCGACCCCGAGCAGGAAGCGCTGTGGACCGAACGCGCGATTGCCGCCGGCGACCTGGTCGTCATCTACAACCGCGCCTGGCAACTCGGCGAGCGCTTCAGAGAGACCCCTGATCCGGCACTGCAGCAGCAGTCGCGTGTGTTGTATCGGCGCTGCGTGGACGAGGCTGCACCGCATGACCGGGTGTGGCGCCCGGCACACAAGAACCTTGCGGTGCTGCTGTACCAGGGCGAGGACGACACCGACAAACGCGAAGCCGTATTCGACCTGCTGGGGCCACTGTGGTGGCGTGGCGACAGCGCGACCCAGGCGTGGGCGGCCGGTTTCCTGGCCGATGTGTTCCACTTCGGCAACGGTGTGCCTGCCAATGCCTTCCTGGCCAAGATCTGGCTTGAGCGTGCCGCCGAGGCCGAGCCCGACAACGCGGAGGTGCTGCGCATGCGCCCGCTGATCGATGGGCAGGGCAAGTTGTTTGGTGCCAGCCGTGCGGCGCGCCAGCAAACCCGCGACCGCGAGAAAGTGGACCTGCGCAGCTGGCAGCTGACCTTCGGCCTGGATGCGGTACCGGACCGGCACGACGTGCAGCCGGTCTGAACGGGCGGCAGCTCAACGACAGACGCCCTGCACAGGCAGGGCGTCTGGTGGGAAGTGCAGAGGTGTCGGTGCCGCGTGCGACACCGACCGATGCCGCTTACCAGTTCATGTTCAGCGACACACCCACGGTACGCGGCTCGTTGTAGACCGCTGCCATGTAGTTTTCGATCACGCCCTTGAGGTTCTTCTCGTTGGTGATGTTGCGCGCGAACAGCGCCACTTCGTAGGCACCGTAGTTGCCCGAGTAGCCGATCTTCAGGCCGCCCTCGAAATCACCCTTGGAGTTGAACTCCTGGCTGTCGTACAGCACGAAGCTGGTGTAGCCCTGCTTGTTCCAGTCGGTGGACACGAACATCGTGCCTGCATCGCTGACCGGGAAGTCGTAACGCGCGGCGAGGTTGATGTTGTACTTCGGCGCGTTCGGCAGCGGATTGCCATCGATCTGGGCGAAGGTGTTGGCACCGACCTTGATGGTCGGGTCATCGACAGTGCACACCACCTTGCCGTTCAGGGCGCAGACCTGCGCATACACGCGCTTGTCCTTGATCTCGCTGTGCAGCAGGCTCAGGCCGGCGCTCAGGGTCAGGTTCGGGATCGGGCGCAGTTCCATGTCCGCTTCGAAGCCGTAGGCCTTGGCCTTGTCGGCGTTGAACAGCACGCCGTTGCCGTCCGAATCGTTGCCGTTGAGCTGGATGTCGTTGACGGTGTAGGTGAACGCGGTGGCATTCAAGCGCAGGCGGTTGTCCCACAGGCTGCTCTTCACGCCCGCTTCCCAGGACAGGATCGTCTCCGAATCGGCGGTGGTGAAGTCCGCGTTGAACACGGCCGAACGGCCCTGGATGGTCGGGCCACGGAAGCCGCGCGCGACCTTCGCATAGACGCTCACGTCCGGGGTGATCTGATACATCGCGCTCAGATCCCAGCTCGGGGTGGTGTCGGTCATCTTGACGTCGGTGCGGCCCTTGTAGGTGACCAGGCCGGCGGCGGTATCAGCCGTCTTCAGCAGGCGGGTGTGCTTCTCATCGCGGGTCTGGCGCAGGCCGGCGGTGACGGTGAACTTGTCGGTGAAGGCGTAGCTGAGCTGGCCGAAACCGGCCCACGAGGTGTTCTTGTTGCGCAGGCGCACCCAGTTGTTCGGGTTGCGCGCCGCGCCCTTCAGGAACCAGGCGCGCTGGTAGAAGTCGGTGGTGTCGCTGCCGTTGAAGTAGAACGCGCCGGCCTGCCACTGCAGGGCGCTGTCATCGTGGCTGGCCAGGCGGAATTCCTGGGTCCACTGGTCCAGGTCACGGATCTGGCCCATCGACTGGCCATAGCCGTTCGGCACGCCATTGACCGGGAAGTTGACCGCGGCGCCGCCGTCGGTATCACCGCGGCTGTAACCGGAGGTGGTCTCGTACGCGGTGATCGAGGTGAAGTCGATCGCGCCGAAGTCATAACGCGCCTTCACCGAGCCGCCGTAGGTCTTGTACGCCTGCGGATTGTTGTCGGCCTCGTCGTAGGCGACCTGGTCACGCGGCACGTCGGTCTTGTTCGAGCCCTTGGTCAGCGCGTTGCGCAGGAACAGGGTCGAGGTGCCTTCGTAGTCGCGGGCGTGGGCCGAGGCGAGGATCGAGAACTGGTCGCTCGGGGTCAGCAGCAGCTGCGCGCGCACGTTGCGGTCGTCGAAGCCGCCCATGGCGTTCTTCTTCGGGCTGACCGTGCCGTCGGCGCTGGGGCCGGTGTAGGTGTTGTCGACGTAGTCGTCGCGGTGCTGGTACAGGGCCGACACACGGAACGAAGCGATGTCGTTGATCGGGCCGCCGAAGCCACCGTCGATCGACACGCTGTTGTAGGAGGCATAGCTGGCGCTGACGCGGCCGCTGTAGTCCTGGGTCGGCTTGAGGGTGTCGAACTTGACGATGCCGGCAGTGGTATTGCGGCCGAACAGCGAGCCCTGCGGACCGCGCAGCACTTCCACCTGGTCGACGTCATAGACCGGGTTGGACTTCAGCACCACGTGCTCCAGCACCACGTCGTCCTGGATGATCGACACCGGCTGCGAGGCACCCAGGTAGAAATCGATGTTGCCCAGGCCGCGGATGTAGAAGCGCGGGAAGATGCGGCCGGTGGTGGTTTCCGCATACAGGCTCGGCACGCGGCCGGACAGCGCCAGCAGGGTGTCGTCGCCGCCGGCGGTGAAGTCGCGCATGCGCTCGCCCTGCACCACGCCGACCGACACCGGCACTTCCTGCAGGTTCTGCTCGCGGTGCTCGGCGGTCACGGTGATGGTGTCCAGCCCGGTCGGGGTCGGCGCGCTGTCCTGCGCGGCAGCACCGAAGCTGGCAGCCAGCGCCAGCCCTGCACAGGCCAGGGCCAGCGGATGGCGACGGAAGGAAACGAGGGAGGACGACATGCCCGACGAACGGCGGGAATCGGAATGGGAAGGCATCGAAAGCTCTGAGGAGGCGTCCGTGCGGCCTGCGCTGACCGGGCGGCAAATAGGAGGAAAACTGCGCAAGCGGCCATTATCCTCCAAATTGTTACAATTTCGTTGCGCGGCACCCGAACCCGGTGAAACAAGCGGTTTCGGCACAGTCAGCCAGCACCGCCTGGGGTCAGATCGGTTTCCCAAGGGGAAGCGGATCTGACCCCGGATCTCACGGCAACGGCGCCAGCGCAACCTCGACCATCGCCAGCAGGCGTTCGCGGCTGACGCCGTCACGCGCCTGCACCGAGATGCCATGCAGCACCGTGGCGAAATGATCGCCCAGGGCCTGCACGGACAGATCGGCCGCCAGCTCGCCGGCTGCCTGCGCCTGCTGCAGCCGCGCGATGATCGCCGCCGTGCGCTGGCGACGATGGCTGGCCAGCCAGTCACGTACGCCCTCGCCCTCCGGTGACACGCTGCTGGCCGAGGACACCACCAGGCAGCCATGCGGACGACCACGACGGGTATAGGTCAGCACGGCATCACGCAGCATGCTGCCGATAGCATCGCGCAGTGACGCCTGTTCCAGCGCGCGCGGCGCGAAGCCGCCCTCGCCTTCTTCGTACAGCGCCACCGCTTCGCGGAACAGCTGCTCCTTGCTGCCGAACGCGGCGTAGATGCGCGCCGAGGCAATGCCAAGCGCTTCGACCAGGGCCGACATCGAGGTGCCCTCATAGCCGTGCTGCCAGAACAGCAGCATCGCCTTGCGCAATGCCTGGTCCCTGTCGAATTCGCGCGGTCGCCCTGCCATCTGCCTGCCTGCCGTTCTGAGGCGCGCAGTGTAACGCGGGTGTTGACCATCCCGATGCACGCGCCTATTCTTTGTCGACCGACAAACAATTGGAGCAACACATGCAAACCCTCAAAGGCCCCAGCCTGCATCTGGCGCAGTTCGCTGGAGACCAGGCGCCGTTCGACAGCCTGTCCGGCATCGCCGCCTGGGCGGCCGGCCACGGCTTCAAGGCCCTGCAGATTCCGGCCTGGGACGCACGCCTGTTCGACCTGGCCACCGCTGCCGACAGCCAGGACTACTGCGACGACATCCGCGGCACCCTGGCCGAGCATGGCCTGCAGGTCAGCGAGCTGACCACCCACATCCTGGGCCAGCTGGTCGCCGTGCATCCGGCCTACGATGAGCTGTGCGATGGCTTCGCGCCGGAAGCACTGCGCGGCAACCCGAAGGCACGCAGTGAATGGGCGCAGCAGCAGCTGCACCTGGCCGCCCGCGCCTCGCGCCGGCTCGGCCTGCAGGACATGGGCACCTTCTCCGGCTCGTTCGCCTGGCCCTACCTGTTCCCGTTCCCGCAGCGTCCGCCGGGCCTGATCGATGCCGCATTCGATGAGCTGGCGCGCCGCTGGCGGCCGATCCTCGATACCTGCGAGGACAACGGCATCAACCTCTGCTACGAAATCCATCCCAGCGAAGACCTGCACGACGGCACCAGCTTCGAACGCTTCTTCGAGCGCGTGGGCCAGCACGAGCGCTGCCGCATCCTGTTCGATCCCAGCCACTTCGTGCTGCAGCAGCTGGATTACCTGCAGTTCCTGGACATCTACCATCCGCTGGTCCGCATGTTCCATGTCAAGGACGCGGAGTTCCGCCCCAATGGCCGCCAAGGCATCTACGGTGGCTATGCCGACTGGACCGAACGCGCGGGCCGCTTCCGCTCGCTGGGCGATGGCCAGGTCGATTTCAAGTCGATCTTCTCCAAGCTGGCGCAGTACGACTACGCCGGCTGGGCAACGCTGGAATGGGAGTGCTGCCTGAAGGACCAGGAAGCCGGTGCGCGCGAAGGTGCCGCCTTCATCCGCGACCACATCATCCCGGTCACCGACAAGATCTTCGACGACTTCGCCGGCGCGCCGATCAGCAGCGCCCAGATGCAGCACATGCTCGGCATCGCCTGAGCCCCCACAGGAACATTCCCATGACGAACTCCCCCACCGCTGGTACCCCCGGCGACGATACCCTGCGCCACCACTACCTGCGCATCGACGGCCAGCGCGTGCATTGCGTCTCCGCCGGCAGCGGCCGACCGGTGCTGTTGATCCCGGGCTGGCCGCAGACCTGGTACGCCTGGCGCCACGTGCTGCACGCACTGGCCGAGGCCGGTTTCGAAGCGATCGCGGTCGACCCGCCCGGCATCGGCGAATCCGATCGTCCCGCACACGGTTACGACACCGGCAGTGCCGCCGCGGTACTGCATCAGACCATGCAGGCCCTCGGCCACGAGCGCTACCAGGTGGTCGGCCATGACATCGGCATGTGGATCGCCTATGCACTGGCCAGCGACCAGCCGCAGGCGGTACAGCGCCTGGCCGTGACCGAAGCGGTGATTCCCGGGTTGGCGCCTGAGCCGGGCATCTTCGCCGCGCCGGCCGACAACATCTTCCTGTGGCACTTCATGTTCAACCAGGTGGCCGATCTGCCCGAAGCACTCATCAGCGGTCGCGAACGCGCCTACCTGGACTTCATGTTCGACCGCTGGTCGTACCGGCGCGATGCGGTGGCCAGCGAAACCTATATCGCTGCCTACAGCCGGCCCGGCGCGTTGCGTGCAGGGTTTGCCTGGTACCGCGCGATTCCGGAAACCATCCGCCAGAACCAGGTCCGCGCACAACGCCGGTTGACGATGCCGGTGCTGGCCATCGGCGCCGAACACGCCACCGGCAACGCCCCGATGCTGACCCTGCAGCCGCACGCCGATGATCTGCGCGGCAGCGTCGTGCCGGGCTGCGGCCACTTCATCATGGAAGAAGCACCGCACGCCTTCCTCGCCCAGCTGCTGCCCTTCCTGCAGGAGGCTGACCATGCCGCTTGAACCTGCGTTGCAGGCGTTCGTCGATGCGGTGGCGGCGCAACCGCTGCCGGACGATCTGCTGGAACTGCGCGCACTGAGCGAGCAAGCGCTGCCCACGCTGCAGGGTGCCACCGAGGCGGTATCGCATGTCGTGGAGCACGTCATCAGCGCGCGCGACGGCCATGCGCTGGTCGTGCGCCTGTACACGCCCGCGGCCATCAGCACGGACCCGCGCCCTGCCCTGTTGTTCGCCCACGGTGGTGGCTGGTTCCAGTGCTCGCTGGCGGTCTATGACGGCCCCTGCCGGGCCCTGGCCAATGCCAGCGGCCATGTCATCGCTGCCGTCGGTTATCGACTGGCGCCGGAGCATCCGTTCCCGACGCCGCTGCACGACGTCGCCGATGCCTGGCTGTGGCTGCAGGCCAATGCCGCAGACCTGGGTCTTGATCCAGCGCGCCTGCTCATCGGTGGTGACAGCGCGGGTGGCAATCTCGCCGCCGCGTGCTGCCTGTTGCTGCGCGATCAGGGACTGCCGCTGCCATCGCATCAACTGCTGCTGTACCCGGCACTGGACGCCACCATGTCCAGCAGCAGCTACCGCGAGTTCGCCGACGGCTACTACCTCAGCGCCGAACTGATGCAGCGCTGTTGGCAGGCCTATCTGGGCGACGGTGACCGCCGGCAGTCGCTGGCTTCGCCCCTGCACGCCCGCGATCTGCGCGGGCTGCCGGCGGCCACGGTACTGAGCTGTGAGTTCGACCCGCTGCGCGACGAAGCTGAACAGTACGCCGCGCAGCTGCGGGAGGCGGGCGTGGACTGCACGCTGGAGCGCCTGCCGGGAATGATCCACGCCTGCATCCACCTGCATGGCGTGTCGGCTGCGACCGACATCGCGATCCAGCGCGCGGCGGCCCTGCTGCCCTGAGCCAGGCCTGCAGCGGCGCAGATCACCTGCGCCGCTGTGGTCGGCCTGCCCCTTTGCAGCCGGCACCGGCCAGCGCTATGCTAGGGACGTCACGTGGCGCCAGCTCCGCTGCCCACGGGATGCAACACCCCCCATGGGGCCATAGCTCAGCTGGGAGAGCGCGTCGTTCGCAATGACGAGGTCAGGAGTTCGATCCTCCTTGGCTCCACCATATGAAAAACAGAAAGCCCCGGCACTGCCGGGGCTTTCTGTTTTGGCGAACCGCTCAGGCCGGGTCCTGCCCGCCGTCCTTGCGCACCGGTGCACGCGAATGCGCGTCACGTACCTTCTGGTCCTGCTGGCCAGGGCGCTGCTTGGCCACTTCATCCTGCTGCCGGTCCTGGCGACTTTCCTGCACGCCTTCGTGGGCGTTCGAGGTCTTCTTGTCGTGTTCGGTCATGAATCGCTCCCACAACGCCGGCAACAGGCCGGCGTGACGCCGACAACGCTAGCCGCGCCTGCGTGATGCGGTGGTCGGCTGCCTGCGAACAGCGCGTGCAGCCTTCGCACCGATGCAGCGCCGACGGCTTCCTGTACGCGGCATGCGTCCAGATCCAGGTCCGCGAAGCAGTCGCTCAATCCAGCTTCACCACCAGCTTGCCGAAGTTGCGCCCCTGCAGCAGGCCAAAAAAGGCTTCCGGTGCATTCTCAAGCCCCTGCACGACGTCTTCGCGGTACTGGATACGCCCATCGCGCAGCCACTGCGGCATGTCACGCTCGAAATCCGGCCACAGATGCTTGAAGTCGTGGACGATGAAGCCACGGACGGTCAGCCGCTGGCGCAGGATCTGGCTGAACAGCGCCGGCAGCCGATCCGGCCCAGGCTGCGCGACGCCGCGGGCGTTGTAGGTGGCGATGGTGCCGCACACCGGAATGCGCGCGAAATCGTTGAGCAACGGCAGCACGGCATCAAGAACATGCCCGCCTACGTTCTCGAAATACACGTCGATGCCATCCGGCACGGCAGCACGCAGCTTCCCGGCAAAATCGGAGGCGCGATGGTCCAGCGCCACATCCACGCCCAGTGTTTCCAGGTACGCCCGCTTGGCCTCGCCACCGGCGATGGCGACCACGCGCGCGCCCTGCAGCTTGGCCAACTGGGCCACGGTGGCACCGACCGGCCCACTTGCAGCGGCCACCACCAGGGTCTCACCGGGTTGCAGCTTGCCGATTTCGATCAGGCTGGAGTACGCGGTGAACCCCGGCATGCCGTAAACGCCCAATGCCGTGCTCAGCGGCAGCCCGGCCGGATCCAGGCGCCGGCTGATCGCATCGCCTGCCACCACGGCATGGGTCTGCCAACCACCCGGGGCCAGCACCAGGTCGCCCACCGCCAGGCCAGGCGCCTGCGACTGCAGCACTTCGGCCACGGTCTGGCCCTCCATCACCGCATCCACGGCCACCGGCGGTGCGTATGACGGGCCATCATCCATGCGACCGCGCATGTACGGATCCAGCGACAGGTAGCGGTTGCGCAGCAGCACCTGGCCGGGGCCCGGCGCCGGGAGGGGCACCTGTTCGAGGCGGAAATTGGCGGCGACCGGCGCACCTTGCGGACGCGAGGCAAGCACGATGCGGGTGGTTGAATCGGACATGTCCAATGGCTCTGCTGCGGGCAGCGTCGGGGAGGGAACCGCGACAGTACGCCGCGCCCTGCCCTCGTGGGCTCCATGAAAACAGCGTTCCATCGGCGCCTTCCCCACGCCGGCGGTGTATCGCTTGCCCCGTCAGCTTTGGCGTCAGCGGCGGGCCGCTGTTTTCCGCGTCCAGCATTTCCGGCCAAGCTGGCTCAACGCAGGATCAACCACTTGCACGGCCTTCCACCGGTCGCAGACACCAATGTGAAGGTTTTTTTCCAAAACGCTTGCCGAACCTGTCCTGCGTCCGTAATATGCGCGTCCTCGGCAGCGACATCGCTGCAACGAAACAAGTGGCCGAGTAGCTCAGTTGGTAGAGCAGGGGATTGAAAATCCCCGTGTCGGCGGTTCGATTCCGTCCTCGGCCACCACTTTCGAAGACCTGCAGAAATGCAGGTCTTTTTTTTCTACATGGCCGAGTAGCTCAGTTGGTAGAGCAGGGGATTGAAAATCCCCGTGTCGGCGGTTCGATTCCGTCCTCGGCCACCATGTTCCAAGACCTGCAGAGATGCAGGTCTTTTTTTGTCTGTGAGTTTCCGACCAAGCACCACGTGGATCGATCCTGCGCGGATGCGGCACGTGGGTTGACGAAACATTCACACCTCCGCGTGCCGGGCAACCTACGCTCCAGAGTCCTGCCCGGAGCCGACCCATGCATCTGCGCCCTGCCCTGCTCGCCTGCCTGCTGCTTTTCGCCGCACCGGCACTCGCTGCCGAGCCCGTGCGCGCCGTCAGCGAACTGGACATCGATCGCTACGCCGGCCAGTGGCACGAGATCGCCCATCTGCCGGTCTCGTTCCAGAAGCAGTGCGTCGGCGAGATCACCGCCAACTACGGGCTGCGCCGCGATGGTCGCATCAGCGTCACCAATGCCTGCCGCAAGGCCGATGGCGAGCGGGTTGTCGCCGAAGGCGTGGCGCGGCCCGTTGCGGGACAGCCTGGCCAACTGCAGGTGCGCTTCGTTCCCGACTGGCTGAGCTGGGTGCCGCTGGTCTGGGCCGACTACTGGGTGATCGCGCTGGACCCGGACTACCAGTGGGCGATGGTCGGTGAACCCGGCCACAAGTATCTGTGGATCCTCGCGCGCCTGCCGGAGATGGACCGCGCCCTGTTCGACCGGCTCAAGGCAAAGGCCGAAGCAATGGGCTACGACCTCGCACCGCTGCGCATGATGGCGCCCCTGCGCGACACCCCCGCCGATTGAGGCGCCGCCCAACCGGCGCACGCTACGTCCGCATTCCGGCATCGCGCACGCCTCGCGTGCATCTTCACGCGCTACCCTCTGTGGCCGGTCGCCGCAGGCGCCCTTTCCACCATACGCCGTAGTATGCTTATTCCACGCACCCCCTTCAGAGGACCTGCGCCCATGCTCCACCGCTTCCGTACCGTCTTGATCGTCCTGTGCACCCTGGCCTTGGCCGCTTGCGGCGATGGCATCGTCAAGCGTGTTTCGGAACCGGCCGCGAGCCTGCAGCAGCTGACCGTGCAGGCCAACGGCGACTGGACCGTCGCCCTGCGTCTGCAGAACTACAGTTCGATGCCGATGAGCTTCGACGACGTCGCGCTGGCCCTGACCATCGGCGACACCGAGGCAGGCCCCCTGTCCGCCAAGCCGGGCATCTCCATCGGCGGTGTCTCCGCCGATGTCATCAACGTCAACTTCAAGCCCAGCCCGGCTGCACGCCTGGTGATCGCCGACGCACTGGCCAGCAACCGCACCCTCGCCTACAGCCTGAAGGGCACGGTGTCGGCCACGCCGCAGGAAAAGAAGCAGCGCACCTTCGACATCAACAGCCGCAGCACGCTGAACCAGGCCCCGGGCCTGCCGGGCGTGCTGCGCTGATCTCCGCTTTCCGCCGCGACGCATCGCGCCGCTCCCCCTGTTACTGATCAAATCGAGACGCACCGATGAGCAGCTACACCGCCCCGCTTTCCGACCTTCGTTTCGGCCTGCACGATGTGCTGAAGGTCGAGCCGCTGTTCGCCCGCCTGGGCTTCAACGACGCCACCGCCGATGTCGTCGATGCCGTGCTGGAAGAAGCCGGCCGCTTCAGCGCCAGCGTACTGGCCCCGCTCAACAGCGTGGGCGACGAGATCGGCTGCGTGCTCGACCAGGCCAGCGGCGAAGTGACCACTCCGCCCGGCTTCAAGCAGGCCTACGACCAGTTCGTCGACGGCGGCTGGACCGGCCTGACCGCGTCGCCGGAACTGGGCGGCCAGGGCCTGCCGCACACCCTGGGCGTGCCGCTCAATGAAATGATCAACGCCGCCAACCTGGCCTGGGGCAACTTCCCGCTGCTGTCGCACGGCGCCATCGAAGCGCTGAAGCAGCACGGCGAAGCCTGGCAGCACGAGGCGTTCCTGAAGCCGCTGATCGAAGGCCGCTGGACCGGCACCATGTGCCTCACCGAACCGCATTGCGGCACCGACCTGGGCCTGCTGAAGACCAAGGCCGAGCCGAACGCCGATGGCAGCTATTCGATCACCGGCACCAAGATCTTCATCACCGCCGGCGAGCACGACCTGACCGGCAACATCGTGCACCTGGTGCTGGCCAAGCTGCCCGACGCTCCCCCGGGCGCCAAGGGCATCTCGCTGTTCGTCACCCCGAAGTTCAAGGTCGACCGCGACGGCAACGTTGGCGAGCGCAATGCGCTGCGCTGCGGCTCCATCGAACACAAGATGGGCATCAAGGGCTCGGTCACCTGCGTGATGAATTTCGATGGCGCCCAGGGCTACCTGGTCGGCCAGCCGCACAAGGGCCTGCAGGCGATGTTCACCATGATGAACACTGCTCGCCTGGGTGTCGGTCTGCAGGGCATCGGCCTGTCCGAGCGCGCCTACCAGAACGCGCTGAAGTACAGTCGTGAGCGCCTGCAGTCGCGCTCGCTCAGCGGCGCGAAGTTCCCGGACAAGCCGGCCGACCCGATCCTGGTGCATCCGGACGTGCGCCGCATGCTGCTGACCATCAAGTCGCTGGTGGAAGGCAGCCGCCTGCTGGCGCTGCACGCCGCCACCCTGATCGACGTCGCCCACCATGCAGACGATGCCGGCGAACGCGAGCGCGCCGACACCCTGGTGAGCTTCCTGACCCCGATCTCGAAGGCCTGCCAGACCGAATGGGGCATCGAGAACACCTACAACGCCCTGCAGTGCTTCGGCGGCCACGGCTACATCCGCGAGCACGGCATGGAACAGCTGGCCCGCGATGCCCGCATCACCACGCTGTATGAAGGCACCACCGGCATCCAGGCGCTGGACCTGATCGGCCGCAAGACCGCGTCCAGCCAGGGCGCTGGCCTGAAGCTGATGCTGGCCGAGATCGAAGCGTTCGCCAAGGCCAACGAGGGCAACGAAAGCCTGGCCGAGTTCATCGGCCCGCTGCGCGCCAAGGCCGCCGAGTGGGGCAAGCTGACGATGGACGTGCTGCAGCGTTCGGCCGCCAACCCGGACGAACTGGGTGCAGCCAGCTACGACTACCTGTTCTATTCGGGGTATGTGGTGCTGGCCTACTGGTGGGCCCGCAGCGTTGCCGCCGCCGATGCCAGCGCACACGGCGCAGCATTCGCCCAGGGCAAGCGCGAGACCGCGCGTTTCTACTTCGCCCGCGTGCTGCCGCGCACCCTCGGCCACGCCGCCGCCATCGAGGCGGGTGCCGCACCGCTGATGGCAATGGACGACGAACGCTTCGGCGCCTGAGCCGGGCCGCGGCCGGCACCCGAGGTAGTGCCGGCCGCTGGCCGGCACCTGCAACAGCTGGAGCAACAGCAACAGCTGGTTTCCTGCGGGATGGCGGGGTGGGTCCAATTGCGGGGGACGGCGCAAGTACGTCCCTGTAGCCTCGGCCGCGCCATCCATGGCGCTCACGCCCCCCGCAACCGGCCCCACCCCGCCTTCGACAATTCCCCGCGGCTGTTGGTAGGTGTCGACCTTGGTCGACACGCAAATCCACGCCATGCGTGGATGGAACCCCCCGAAATCCATCTGGAGAAAAGCCCCCTTTTGTTAAAGGGGGCGCGCCAACGGCGCGGGGATTAGGTGGAATGCGCGGACCTGAATGTTGACGATTTGTGTATCGCCCAGCGGGCGATACACAAATCGTCAACATTCAGGTATAAGCTGTTTTCCCGATGGAGACAGACACTACACGCTTGGGTCTGATCGAAGCCGGAGCTCCGTTTTCTGCTCCGGGCGCCGAAGCATCGCCCAACGCCACGACGCTGCATCGCCCCGGCACGGTCCGGTTGCTCTCACTTGATGGCCACGGGCGGGTCCTGGATTGGATCACCTGGCAGGACGCCGCCTGCCTCTACGCCCGCGATGCCGTCGCCTGGACGCTCGGCGACCCCTGCCTGCACATCCACGGTGGGACCAATCGTCGCAGTGGCATGCAGAGCGGGATGGACCTGCACCCGATCATCGCCGCGCGCGGCCATGCCCGCTCACGTGCGCTGGACCCGACGCCGAACCTGACCAACCCGGCCCTGTTCGCCCGCGATGCCCATCTCTGTCTTTACTGTGGCCAGCAGTTCGGCCGCCCCACCCTCACCCGCGACCACGTCATGCCCTTGTCCAAAGGCGGCCTGGATACCTGGGAAAACGTCGTCACCGCTTGCTTCCACTGCAATTCGCGCAAGAGCGACCGCACCCCGCAACAAGCCGGCATGCCACTGCTGGCGGTGCCCTACCGGCCGAGTTGGATCGAGCACCTGATCCTGTCCAACCGCAACATCCTGGCCGACCAGATGGCATTCCTGAGGGCCCAGCTGCCCAAGCGCTCCAAGCTCTGCACCTGAACACCTGAAATTGCAACCCTCACCGTCCTGTCACGGACGGCGGCGTTTGCTTGCCCCACCCCCGTTTGAGGGCGAAAATGGGCGTTCAGAACAAGTGCGAACATGATGATCGACTCTGCCCGCTATCCCCGCCTCGCGCGCATCCAGACACCGGATGACCTGCGCACGTTCGACGAATCCGAACTGACGGCGGTTGCCGATGAACTGCGTGCCTACCTGATCGAATCGGTGGGCAAAAGCGGCGGCCATTTCGCCGCCGGCCTGGGCGTGATCGAGCTCACCGTGGCCCTGCACTACCTGTACCAGACCCCGGTCGACCAGCTGGTCTGGGACGTCGGCCACCAGACGTATCCGCACAAGATCCTGACCGGTCGCCGCGACGAGATCCACACCGTCAAGCAGAAGGACGGCGTCGCGCCGTTCCCCAAGCGCGAAGAGAGCGAATACGACACCTTTGGCGTCGGCCACTCCTCGACCTCGATCTCGGCAGCGCTGGGCATGGCCATCGCGCGCCAGACCGAAGGTGACGACCGCAAGGTCGTGGCCGTGATCGGCGACGGCGCGAT
Source organism: Stenotrophomonas sp. 82F1 (assembly GCF_056861525.1). Classification (NCBI taxonomy): domain Bacteria; kingdom Pseudomonadati; phylum Pseudomonadota; class Gammaproteobacteria; order Lysobacterales; family Lysobacteraceae; genus Stenotrophomonas; species Stenotrophomonas sp. 82F1. Next base: position 53,641 of record NZ_JBSPUD010000024.1, on the reverse strand, counting down.
GACCGCCGGCATGGCGTTCGAAGCGCTGATGCACGCCGGCGGCATGGAACCGGAACCGAACCTGCTGGTGATCCTCAACGACAACAACATGTCGATCTCCGAGGCAGTGGGCGGGCTGACCAAGATGCTCGGCCGCGCCACCGGCAGCCGCACGCTCAATGCGCTGCGCGAAGGCGGCAAGAAGATCCTCGGTGACAAGAAGAACAACCCGGCCCGTTTCGTGAAGCGCTGGGAGGAACACTGGAAGGGCATGTTCGTGCCGTCCACGATGTTCGAGGAGATGGGCTTCCATTACACCGGCCCGATCGACGGCCATGACCTGCCGGCGCTGCTGTCCGCGCTGAAGACGCTGCGCGCCTCCAAGGGCCCGAAGCTGCTGCATGTCATGACCACCAAGGGCAAGGGCTACGAGCCGGCCGAAGGTGACCAGATCGGTTACCACGCGGTGGGCCCGTTCGATCCGGACAAGGGCCTGGTGGCCAAGACCGGCGCGAAGAAACCGACCTATACCGATGTGTTTGGCGACTGGCTGTGTGACGCCGCCGCGGCCGAGCCGCGCCTGTATGGCATCACCCCGGCGATGCGCGAAGGCTCGGGCCTGGTGCGCTTCAGCCGGGAATATCCGCAGCGTTATTTCGATGTGGCCATCGCCGAGCAGCACGCGGTGACCCTGGCCGCCGGCATGGCCACCCAGGGCGGCAAGCCGGTGGTGGCGATCTATTCCACGTTCCTGCAGCGCGCGTACGACCAGCTGGTGCACGACGTGGCCATCCAGGACCTGGATGTGCTGTTCGCGATCGATCGCGCCGGCGTCGTCGGCCCGGATGGTGCAACCCACGCCGGCAACCTCGACCTCAGTTTCCTGCGCTGCGTGCCGAACATGGTGGTGATGGCTCCGTCCAACGAAGCCGAGTGCCGGCAGATGCTCAGTACCGGCCTGCAGCACCCCGGCCCGGCTGCGGTGCGCTACCCGCGCGGCAGCGGTACCGGCGTGGATGCCGGCAGCGATCTGTCGACCCTGCCGATCGGCAAGGGCGAGCTCCGCCTGCAGGGCAACCGCGTCGCCCTGCTCGCCTTCGGCAGCACCGTCGCCGCCGCTGAACAGGTGGGTCGCGAACTGGGTTTGAGCGTGGTCAACATGCGTTTCGTCAAGCCACTGGATCGCGAACTGGTGCTGGCCATGGCCAACCAGCACGACGCACTGGTGACGATCGAAGACAACGTGGTGGCCGGCGGCGCCGGTTCGGCCGTGGCCGAACTGCTCAATGCCGAGGACGTGCTGCGCCCGATCCTGCACCTGGGCCTGCCCGATGCCTTCCAGCATCATGCCAGCCGCGAGGACCTGCTGGCCGAGGCCGGCATCGATGCCGCCGGCATCCGTGCAGCCCTGCTCAAGCGCTGGCCGCAATTGGCAGCCGGTAACCCGCCGCTGAGCGCGGCGGGCTGAGCGTCGCCGGGGTTATGGGGCCACGTCATGCGTGGCTCCCCAGGCCCCTCATCCACGCATGGCGTGGATCTACCAAGGCACTGGTGGCGCAGAGATACATCCACGCATGGCGTGGATCTACCAGGGTAAAAGTAGATCCACGCCATGCGTGGATGCCGCAGACCCTGCCGGCGATCGGCGCTCTCAGCCGTAGCTGATCGCTTCGACAAAAGCACCGCTGGACTCCACCCGCACCGAGGCGCGCTGGCCGGTGTCGGTGAAATGCAGGCGGGCCAGGGTTTCGGCGAAATCGAAGGCACGGACGCCATCACGGAACTCGATCGGTTCCGGCTTGTCCGGGTGCAGCACGCGCCATTGGCGCTGCTCACATTGCAGTCGGATCAACATGCGTTGCTCACTCCTTGAACAGCGTATCGACGACGAGAGAATGACCGCACCGGGCGCGACAGGGATGGCCAGTGCGAACCGGGACGCGCAAGGCGTCCCGGGAGTCGACAATACGAGGAAAGAAGTGTGATCGCTATCAGATTTCTCTGATCTTGAGCCGATTGCGTCGGCCGCTCAGTTCACCTGGAACTGGGCCCTGCAGCCATTGCTGACCCAGATGCCACGACGGTCCCAGCCCCAGCTCTGGCCTTCGATGCAGGCGCTGCGCGATTCCTGTCGTACCAGGCGCACGCCGCGACGAACCTGCGCATCACAGTACTGCTGGCGCCGGTCATTGGAATGGCAGGCAATCACCTGGCCGCCACCACCCCACTGGCTTCCGCCCCAGCCGTTGCCGCCACCGCCGCCCCAACCACCGCCGCCACCGCCCGGCCGCCGGTACTCACCGACGAATTCGGCGCGGCAGCCCTGGGTAACCCAGACACCGTAACGGGACTGGCCCCAGGTCTCACCTTCCACGCAGGGGGAGCCGGACAACTGGCGGATCATGCGCGCGCGCCCTTCCAGCCGGCACTCATTACTACGGTTCTTGATCGATTCACAGCGCACGATGCCATTGCCGCCACGATCATCGTAGCGATCGTCGTAGCCATAGTTCTGCGCCTGCGCTCCGCCAGCGGCAGCCATCATCGGCAACAGGGTGCACGCCACGGTGCGCCAAGTGAGTCCCTTGCCCATCCCTCGTCTCCAGGTGAATACGGTGGAGGCAAGCATCGGGGATTCTCGGCGTGGCGCACAGAGGGAGCTGCGACGGCGGTTTTTCCCCCATTCAACCAACCCAACCGCAACTGACTGCGGCTGCGCCGGCTCAGCGGCCGAAGTGCAGCGCGTCGACCGCGGTGCCCAGGGCTTCCACGCGCACGGTGCTGTGCTGGCCGGTACGGCAGTGATGTTCGCTGGCCCGCGAGGCAGCGGCGTCGAAGGCGGCCGCGCCGGTGCTGAACACTTCGGTCGCGCGCGTCTGCGGATCCAGCACGGACCACCGCTGGGCATTGCATTGGACAGTGATGACCATCGTAGGCTCCTGCGTTTCTGGGAAATCCGGGACCGGCGCAAGGCCGATCTCCGATGCCCGACCAGCCTAGCCAGCGCCCCGGGGAAGACCTATCGGATTTATCCGAAAACTCCCTACCGGCACCTCAGAAAGCGCCGCCCATCACATCCCTGAGGCCATTTAGGAAATCCATTCCGTGACCCTTGTCACGAAGTCAGCCGCGCTTCACACTACCGTCATCAACAGGGGCCCCTTCCACATGCGCACCTCGCTTCCACTGCAGCGTTCGACGCTGCTGAAGTTCTATTTCGCCGCCAGCTACGTGGTTCTGATCGAGGAACTGGTCCGCGCGTCGCTGAGTTGAGGCTTGGCCAGCGAGGCTTGCCGCCGCTGCGGGGACCGCACAGACTATCGGTTTACGGTACGGAGCCGCACCCATGAAAGTCCTGTTCCTGATCCCGCTGCTGGCCTTGGCCGCCTGTGCCAGCCCGGAAAGACCGGTCACCCGTGACGCCGCCACACCCGTGGTCGGTGGCGACCGCGATGCGCACGGATGTATCGGTTCGGCCGGCTATCAGTGGTGCGAGCACAGCCAGCGCTGCGAGCGCCCGTGGGAACTGGCGCAAGCACAGGGCCTGGCCAACACCGCCGAAGCGATCGACGCCTACTGCGCCACCCCGGCAACGCCGGCGCGCAGGTAACGGATGCCGCCAATGACCGATCTGTCCCCGCTGCCGGCGCTGGCACCCGGCCGCTACCGCCACTTCAAAGGTGGCGAGTACGAGGTGATCGACATCGTCCGCAGCAGTGAAACGCTGCAGCCGATGGTGCTCTATCGCGCGCTGTACGGCGAAGGCGGACTGTGGGTGCGTCCCTATCCGATGTTCATTGAACAGGTGCCCGGCGAGCACGGCCCACAGCCACGCTTCGCCCGCATCGGCGACTGAACGGCGCGGCTCACGCTGCGCGCACGGCATCCCCGCGCATGCTGGAGCCCCCTGCGAGACGGAACCCGCATGCGCCACACCCTGTTGATCGCCCTGTCGCTGGCCAGCACCCCGGTGCTGGCCGCAGAACTTCCCAGCTTCGACCGTCCCGGCATCGGCTTCGGCACCGACACAGTGCCGCGTGGCGGCCTTGCCGTCGAAGTCGGCCTGCCCAGCTATCAACGTGATCGTGATCGCGACGGCCTGCGTACGACATCGCTGTCCAGCGACCTGCTGTTGCGCACGGGCCTCGCACCGGGCTGGGAACTGCAGCTGGCGTCCACACCGTGGCAGCGCCAACGCGAACGTGGCCCTGACATGCCGCGCACGCAGCAACGTGGCGCCGGCGACAGCACGGTCGGAGTGAAATGGGCCGGTCCCGGCAGTACCGAGCGCACGGCCTGGGCGCTGCTGGCCAGCGGAGTGATCGCGCGTGGCGATGCCGCCTTCAGCGACGGCCGCCAGTACGCGCTGGCCGCCAGCGTCGAGCACACCTTCAACGAGCGCTGGAGCGGTGCGCTGTATGGCAGTCACCAGCGCGGCGCGGGCCAGCGCAGCACGACCTGGTCGCCAAGCCTCGCGTTGAGCGTGACCGATCGGCTGGGTACCTACATCGAAGCCGGCTTCACCCACGCCAGGCAGCAACCCGACCAGGCCATCGCCGGCGCAGGCCTGACCTGGATGCTGCGGCCGAACGTGCAGCTGGACGCCTCTTTCGATCTGGGCCTCAATCGCAACAGCCCCGACCTGCAGCTCGGCACCGGCATCGCGTTCTATCTGCAGTGAGCTGCTGAACTGATCGTGCGCGTCGGGCGCATCGCCCCCGCGCTACAATCATACCGTCCAGTCGGTTTTGTTCCCCCATGCCAGAATCCCCTCCCCGCTCCCGCCGCAAGGCGCCCGACAGCGTGCGCCAGGCGCTGCTGCACGCGACCGCCCACACCATCGGCCAGAATGGACTGGCGGCCCTTACCGTGCAGGACGTCGCCGACGCGGCCGGTGTCAGCAAGGGCGCGCTGTTCCATCATTTCAGCAGCAAGCAGGACCTGGTCGAGGCAACGCTGACCTCGCTGATCGCCGACTTCGAGGACAGAGTGCGCGAGGTGCTGCGACAGTCCCCGCCCCGCCATGGCGGCTTCAGCCGTGCCTATGTGCAGGTCAATTTCGAACATCTGCTGCAGCAGGAGCAGATCAACGATATCGGGCTCACCATGGGCAACATGCTGGAGCCAGCGCTGCTGGTCCACTGGCGCACGTGGATGCGCGGCATGCTGGCCGAGTTTCCGGCTGAAGCCTGCGATCCGCGCCTGTACGCTGCGCGTTGCGTTGCCGATGGCTACTGGGCCACCGCCTACGGGCGGCCCTTGGACGAAACCGAACGCCAGAATGCCCAGGCCATGGCCCTGGAGGCACTGAAGCTGTGCGAACCGGCATGAACGGGAAACTGCGATGAACCCCTATGTCTACCTGGCCGGCGCGATCGTGCTGGAAGTGATCGCCACCTCCCTGCTCAAGGCATCCGAAGGCATGACCCGCCTCGGTCCGACGCTGGGCGCGCTCGCCGGTTACGGTGTGTGCTTCTACCTGCTGTCGCTGACGATGAAGTCGATCCCCACCGGCATTGCCTATGCCATCTGGTCCGGCGTCGGCATCGTGCTGATCTCGCTGATCGGCCTGCTGGTATTCAAGCAGCGCCTGGATGCACCGGCACTGATCGGCATCGGCCTGATCTGTGCCGGCGTGCTGGTCATCAACCTGTTCTCGCACAGCAGCGCGCATTGAGCGCGCCGCTGTACGAACTGGCGGGCTAGGCGACCTTCTTCGCGACGGTCATGCCGAGCACGAAAAGTACGACGGCGATGATGATGCCGGCCCAGAACAGGAACTTGGCGATGCCCACCGCAGCGCCGGCAATACCGCCGAAACCCAGCGCGCCGGCGATCAGGCCGATGATGGCGAAAATGATGGCCCACTTGATCATGTCGATCCTCTCCCTGGCGGGAATACTGAAGGTGCGATCAGGTTAGGCAGGCCGCGATGCCACACACGTGAACAGGTCGCAGGCGCGGCGTGAAACGATCCGGCTCAGCGCGGCCGGAAGCGCAGCAGCGCCACTGCGAAGGCGAGAAACACGCTGCCGACCAGGCGTTCGAACCAGCGTTGCGCAAAGGGCTTTGCCAGCCAACGGCGCAGCCCATGTCCACCCGCCGCGTACATCACGTACCAGAACAGTTCGCAGGTAGCGAAGGTGGCCACCAGCACCGTGTACTGCACGGCCTGGCCACGCGCCGGGTCGACGAACTGCGGCAGGAACGCCGCGGCGAACAGCAGCAGCTTGGGATTGCTCAGCCCCACCAGCAGGCCACCACGGAACACGGCCCAGGCACCATGCACCGGCGCCAGCGCTGCATCGACGTCTGTCGCCACCGGCGCCTGCCGGCAGCTGTCCCGCCAGGCCTTGATGCCCAACCAGGCCAGGTAGGCCACACCCAGATAACGCAGCACATCGAACAGCATCGGCGACGAGCGCAGCACCGCGCTCAGGCCAGCCGCGGACGCCGCAAGCACCAGCAGCATCGCCAGCAGGCAACCGGCCATGGCGGGCACGCTGCGACGGAAGCCCAGGCCGACACTGCGCCCGAGGATGTGCAGCATGTTCGGACCCGGCGTGCCGCACAGCACGAACACCGTCGCCAGGAACCACCACCAGGTATGCAGGGCCATCACTTCGTCCACCGGAATAATCCCTGCAAGGATAGTGCGCAGCGGCTGTCCCCACCATGCACAGTCCCGGGTCGAATCGACGGTTACAGCTGCGGCGGCTCAGCCGCTGGCAACGCGTGACGCACGCAGTTCGGCCATCGCGATGCGCAGCACCCGCAGCGCCGAGCGCAGGAACACGACCAGCAGTGCGACCGCGACCAGCAGGTCCGGCCAACCGGCACCGAACAGCGCCACCAGACCCGCCGCCAGCACCACCGAAATGCCCTCGAAGATATCGTTGCGTGCGCATTCCCAGGCCGATGCCAGGTTCACGTCGTCATTGCGATAGGGCGTCAGCAGCCACAGGCAGAAACCGTTCGCGGCCAGGTTCAGCAGCGCGGCCAGGCCCATGCTTTCGAACAGGGGAACCTGCGGATGCGCCAGCCGCCATCCGATCTGTACCGCCACTGCCACCGCTGCCGCCAGGATCAGCACGCCCTTGAACAGCGCAACCCGCGCCTTGGCCGCCACGCCGGCACCCACCACCAGCAGGCTCAGCAGGTAGGTAGCGGCGTCTCCCAGGTTGTCCAGCGCACCGGAGAGCAGCGCGGACGAGTGGCTGTACCACGACGCGCCGACCATCATCAGGAACGTCGCCAGGTTGATCAGCAGCACGATCCACAGCACCCGCCGGTGGCGCGCCTGCATGGCTGCCACATCCAGCGTCTTGCCGCAGCCACAGCATTCGCCCATCGCCCTGTCCTCTGCCTGTCGTACCCCATTATCACGCTGATCAGGCGTGCCGGCAGCGGCTGCGACGGCCCCATCTGCGATTGCGCGTCCCGGCCTGCGATGTGCTGCAATGGCACTCCCCGGCACGGAGAGACCCATGAAGACGCTTGGCCTGATCGGTGGCATGAGCTGGGAAAGTTCGGCGCAGTACTACCGCCTCATCAACGAAGAGGCGCGCGCGCGGCTGGGCGGCGCGCACTCGGCGCAGCTGCTGCTGTGGTCGCTGGATTTCGCCCGCATCAAGCAGCTGCAGCACGATGGCGACTGGGATGCCCTGGGCAACGAGATGGTCGATGCGGCACAGCGGCTGCAGGCCGGTGGCGCCGAACTGCTGCTGATCTGCACCAACACCATGCACAAGCTCGTTGGTGAGATCGAGGCGGCCTGCCCGCTGCCGCTGTTGCACATCGCCGACCCGACCGCCACGGCGATCGTGCAGGCCGGTCTGCAGCGTGTGGGCCTGCTCGGCACGGCCTTCACCATGGAGGAAGACTTCTACCGTGGCCGGCTGAGCGAGCGCTTCGGCCTGGACGTGCTGGTTCCGGAGGCCGACGACCGCCGCGATGTGCACGCGATCATTTACGAGGAACTGATCGCCGGCGTGGTCAACGAGCGATCACGACAGGTGTACGTCGAGGTGATCGAACGCCTGGTTGCCCGCGGTGCCGAAGCGATCATCCTGGGCTGTACCGAGATCATGCTGCTGGTACGTGCCGAAGACAGCCCGGTGCCGCTGTTCGACACCACGACGCTGCATGCGCGCGCGGCAGTGGACGCGGCGTTGGCATGACGCACGGTCACGCGGGCGATTCCCGCTGCACCGCCAGCGACGTGACCAGCCATTCCACTACCGCTGGCGAATCGCACAGGAAGAATACTGCGTCGCCGCTGCGGGCTTCGGTCAGCATCCGGTAGACGCTGATCGCCACACCCGATTGGCTGGCGATGAAAATCTCGCTGCTGCGCGGCCCGTCGGCCTGGCGCGAAACCAGCCGCAAGGCATGGCGGGCCGCGACCGTATCTTCCGGTTCGGCTTCGCGGGTCAATTCCAGGCCACGCAGGCCCCAGGCGACGAAAACACGCTTGCCCTTGAACGTCGTGTCCAGGACCTGCACTTCGGCCGCGCCTGTGCCGGCCGAGCGATGAATGACGATACTGCTGATCAACGCAACCCCCTGTGGTCGTCGTGGTCCGCACATCCTTGTCCGCACCCGCGCCAGCGGCCCCGGGCGATGCCCGAGGGCTGTGTCCGAAAGCGCTGGAACGTGTAAAAAACTGTAAACCGATGCAATCGGATGTGCCCGGGATGATACGGGATGTAACGCCCTGCATGCGCCGCCGGACACTTATAAATCCGTCCTGAGCCGGCGCAGGGCCCGGTCGTCGCAGAGCGCCGCACGTGCGCCATTCTTGCGTCCCATTCCCAAACCGAGGTGTTTCAATGAGCCTTCGCCTGCTACTGCCCCTGGGCGGTTCTGCGCTTGCCCTGCTGCTGGCCGCGACCACCGTTTCGGCCCAGGACTACGACATCGCGTCGTCTCCACGCACCACCTGCGAATCGCACTTCAACAAGACCCAGCAGTGCCCGTTCGAAGGACGCGCGCGACTGGCGCGGCAGCTGTCGGTGACGCGATGCGTGGAAGACGACAACTGGGGACAGCGTCGCGGCATGCTGTGGGTTACTGACGGCTGTCGCGCCGAATTCGTCGCCGAAGAGCGTGGGCGAGGTCGTTGGCCCGGACGTGACCGTGACCGTGATCGCGATGGCGAGCGCCTGGTCTGCGAATCCTATGAAAAGAAGGAGAAGCAGTGCCGCATCCGTGTCCGTCATGACGTGCGGCTGGTCAAGCAGAAGTCGGTCACCACCTGCACCGAGGACCGCAACTGGGGCTGGGACCGACGCGGCGTGTGGGTCAGCGACGGCTGCCGCGCCGAATTCCGCGTCTATTGAGTGCAATGGCTGCGCATCCATCCTCGCTAGAATGAGGCTCTCACAGCAGGAAACACCGCATGGAACGCTGGTATCTGGCAACGATGATGTCCTTGCTGCTGCATCAGATCGATGCCGCGTTCTGGCAGGAGTGGCAGATGTTCCAGGTGCCCGGCGGCATCCAGGGATTTCTGCTGTTCAACCTGCTTGCCATCGGCTTACTGCTGCACGGTTATCGCCAGGTGGTGCTCGGCTTGGGTTCTGCGCGCCGCTACGCGCTGTTGTGCGGCGTGCTGGGTATCGGCACCGCCCTCATCCATGCCGGCTTCGCTGCGGCCGGTCGCGATGAATTCCACCTGCCGCTGTCGCTGCTCACGCTTCTGGCCTGCCTGGTCAGCGGCAGCGGATTGCTGCTGCGCAGCCGTCCGCGATGACGCTGCAGGCTCCAGCACTTCGAATCCGCGCGGCCGAATGCACGGATCTTCCGGCACTGATCGCCCTCGACAGCGTTGCGGCGCATGACCCACGACGTGCGGTGCAGATCGGCCAGTGGCTGGCGGACGGCCACATGCACGTTGCCGAGCTCGATGGCACGCTGGCCGGCTACCGCGTGCAGCATCGGCACTTCTTCGGTGAAGCCTTCATCGAGATGCTGACGGTGGCCGCGCCGCTGCGCGGATACGGCATCGGCAGCGCGTTGCTGCTGCATGCCACCTCGTGCAGCGCAGGTGCCCGGCTTTTCACCTCGACCAACCAGTCCAATACCAGCATGCAGCGGCTGCTGGCAGCCGCTGGCTTCGTGCAGTGCGGAATCGTGCACGGCCTCGACGAAGGCGACCCGGAGCTGATCTACCGCTTCGCCGCTGACGATGCGAGGCAGGGGGCGACCTTCGCTTCCAGCAGCGCCATCAACGCCGGGTCCATGCAGCGATAGTCGTCGGGGATGTCCAAGCAGTGCAGCGGCGTGTGTTCAAGCAGGCGCGCGAAATTCGCCTGCAGCCGATGCTGGTGCTTGGGCTCCATCACGAAGATGACATCCGCCCAGCGGATATCCGCTGGACTGATGGGCCGGCGCGCGTGCGGGCTGGTACCAGCCGAGCGCGCACTGATACCTGGCCGGCGCTGCCACATCGCTTCGGCGGTGGGGCTGCGCAGCTGGTTGCGGCTGCAGACAAACAACAGGTTCAACATTCCTGATCCAGTAGTTGTCGCGGGCTGAGGACCGGATAGGTGAAACCCAGCTGGCGCGCCCGCAGCAGCTTGTCGCCACGCGTATACATCAGCTTCCAGTTCTTTTCCGGCTTGAAGATCGGCAGTGGTGCCGTGTGGTCGCCGCCGTGGTGGCGCGACTGCGAGCGCCTCCAGGCGCGGTTCCTTTGCGTTTCCATGATCGTATTCTCGTGAGTACCGGGTTCAGCAGCCGCGGTAGTACGAGTGCGCGCAGGATACAACGCTGCAACAAAAAAGCCCACGCATCGCTGCGCAGGCTTGTCTGTTTCATCACAGTGGTCGGGACGGCCGGATTCGAACCGACGACCCTCTGCCCCCCAGGCAGATGCGCTACCAGGCTGCGCTACGCCCCGACTGATGCTGCGATGTGCCCGCCAGTGCGGCGGGCCGTGAAGTATAGCGGATTACGGCGGAAATGGGTCAGCGACGCAGCAGTTGCAGCACTTCTTCCAGCTCCATCCGCACCTGCTTGATGATCTGGTTGCTCAAGGCCGATTCCTCGCGCGCATCCGGACCATCCAGGCGCAGGCGCGCGCCACCGATGGTGTAGCCCTGTTCGTACAACAGGCTGCGGATCTGCCGCACCATCAGCACGTCGTGGCGCTGGTAGTAACGACGGTTGCCACGGCGCTTGGCCGGCTCGAGACTGGGGAACTCGGTTTCCCAGTAACGCAGCACGTGCGGCTTGACGTCGCACAGTTCGCTGACTTCACCGATGGTGAAGTAGCGCTTGGCCGGAATCGGCGGAAGTTCGCGGTTACTGCCCGGATCCAGCATAAGCTTCCACCCTCTCCTTGAGCTTCTGGCCCGGACGGAAGGTAACCACCGTACGGGCGGAAATCGGAATTTCCTCGCCGGTCTTGGGGTTGCGACCCGGGCGCTGGTTCTTGCGCCGCAGGTCGAAATTGCCAAAGCCCGACAGCTTCACCTGACGTCCCTGTTCCAATGCTTCACGCAGCACATCGAAGAACGCGTCGACGAATTCCTTGGCTTCCCGCTTGTTCAGACCGACTTCGTCGAACAGCTTTTCCGCCATCTCCGCCTTGGTCAATGCCATTGCCTGCTACCCCCGAGTGCTGCCCGCTCAGCCGCGGATCCGGGCGTGGTGTTCACGCTCGATGGCAGTGACCGCCTCGGCCACTACCGCTTCCACGTCGCGGTCCGTCAGAGTGCGCGACTTGTCCTGCAAAATCAAGCCCATAGCGAGACTCTTGAATCCCGGCTCGACGCCCTGGCCGACATAGCGGTCGAACAGGTTCAGCTCGCGCAGCAGCGGGCCGGCCGCCTGGCGGATGGTCGCGGCAAGGTCACTCCAGGCCACCTGTTCAGGCACCAGGAAGGCCAGGTCGCGGCGCACCGCCGGGTAGCGCGACAGTTCACCGGCGCGCGGCAGCGCACGGGCGGACAGCGCTTCCAGATCCAGCTCGAAGGCGTACACGTCCACGTCGATGTCCATCGCCTTGGCCAGGCGCGGGTGGATCTGACCGATCCAGCCGATCGCCACACCGTCGCGGAAGACCTCGGCCGAACGCACCGGATGGCCGTAGGCACGGGTGGACGGGCGGAACTCCAGGACCGCGCCACTGGCGGCGGCCAGCGATTCCAGGTCACCCTTCAGGTCATGGAAATCGACCTTGCGGGTCGGCAGGCCCCACTGCACCGCCTGCGCGTCACCGCAGACCGCAGCGGCCACGCGCGGGGTTTCCAGCGGCGCGGGCCGGCTTTCGCCGAGCGACGCGTCGCCGCCCTGCTGGGCGAACACGCGGCCGAGCTCGAACAGGCGCACGCGGCCCAGCTGGCGGGCGGCATTGCGGCCCAGGGTGGCGACCAGGCCCGGCAGCAGCGACGGGCGCATCACCGCCAGTTCGGCCGACAGCGGATTGGCCAGCGGCACCAGAGCATCGCGCAGCTGCCAGTGGCTCAGCAGGCCGTCGTCGACGAAGGCGAAATTGACGGTTTCCTGCAGATCGCGGGCGATCAGCTGGCGGCGCGCGCTCAACGCGTCCAGCTGGGTTTCGCTCGGCATCGCCACGCGCGAGGCACCGCCCGGCAGCGTGGTTGGAATCTGCTCGTAACCGTGGATGCGGGCCAGTTCCTCGATCAGGTCTTCTTCGATGGCGATGTCAAAGCGGCGGCTCGGCGCAGTGACCTGCCAGCCTTCCCCAGCGACCACCACCTGCATGCCCAGCGCGCGCAGGATGCGCTCGACCTCGGCGTCGTCGATGGTGATGCCCAGCACGCGGGTGATGCGCGCGCGGCGCAGCAGGATCGTGGCCGGCTGCGGCAGGTCGGCCGCATGTACCGCCTCGGTCACCGGCGCCGGCGTACCGCCGGCCAGGTCCAGCACCAGGCGGGTCGCGTATTCGATGGCGGTACGCGGCAGCGCCGGGTCGACGCCACGCTCGAAGCGGTGGCCGGCATCGGTGTGCAGGCCGAGCTTGCGGCCACGGCCCATGATCGCGGCCGGCGCGAAGTGCGCCGCTTCCAGGAACACGGCGGTGGTGGCGTCGGTGACGCGGGTGTCGAAGCCGCCCATCAGGCCGGCCAGGCCGACCGCACGGTCAGCATCGGTAACCACCAGGAAGCTGTCGTCCAGCGCAGCATCACGGCCATCCAGCAGCTTCAGGCTTTCACCGGCGCGCGAACGACGCACACCGATCGTGCCCTGCAGGGTGCCCAGATCGTAGGCGTGCATCGGCTGGCCCAGCTCGAGCATCACGTACTGGGTGATGTCGACCAGCAGCGACACCGGCCGCACACCACTGCGGCGCAGGCGCTCGGCCATCCACAACGGGGTCTTCGCCGCGGCGTTGACACCTTCGATGACACGACCGAGATAGCGCGGCGCTTCAGCACCGGCATCAAGCTGGATCGCCAGCTCGCGGCTGCCCTGGGCAGCAATCGGCTCTGCGATGAAATCCAGTACTTCGCTGCGCGTCGCTGCTGCAACGTCGTAGGCGATGCCGCGGATGCTGAAGCAGTCGGCGCGGTTCGGGGTCAGCTTGATCTCGATGCTGGCGTCCGGCAGGCCGAGGTACTCCACCAGGGTCTGGCCGACCGGCGCATCGTCCGGCAGTTCCAGCAGGCCTGAGGCATCGTTGTCCAGGCCCAGCTCCTTGGCCGAGCACAGCATGCCGTTGGATTCGACGCCGCGCAGCTTGGCCGGCTTGATCTTCAATTCACCGATCTGCGCACCGACCATCGCCAGCGGCGCGACCAGGCCCGGGCGCGCATTCGGCGCACCACAGACGATCTGCAGCAGCTCAGCCTGGCCCGCATCAACCTTGCATACCTGCAGGCGGTCGGCTTCGGGATGGCGCTCGGCTTCGACGATGCGCGCGACGACCACATGCTGCAGGCCATCGCCAAGCGCGGTCACCTCTTCCACTTCCAGGCCGATGGCGGTCAGCACTGCGCTGAGCTCATCGCGCGAGGCAGTGGTCGGGACGTGGCTGCGCAGCCAGTTTTCGGAGAATTTCATGGTGTCACCCTGGTGGGCCCGGCGCATGCGCCTGGGCCTGCGTTGTTGAGTCCGCCGGGCACGGCCCGGCGCTACCTAATGCGTTACGCGAACTGCTTCAGGAACCGCACGTCGTTCTCGAAGAACGCGCGCAGGTCGTTGACGCCGTAGCGCAGCATCGCAAAGCGTTCCACGCCCATGCCGAAGGCGAAGCCGGTGTAGCGTTCCGGATCGATGCCGACGTTGCGCAGCACGTTGGGGTGGACCATGCCGCAGCCGAGCACTTCCAGCCAGCGGGTGCTGCCGTCGGGCTGCTGCCAGGCGATGTCCACTTCCGCGCCGGGTTCGACGAACGGGAAGTAGCTGGGGCGGAAGCGCATCTCGAAATCGCGCTCGAAGAACGCGCGCACGAACTCGGACAACGTGCCCTTCAGGTCGGCGAAGGTCGAATGCTCGTCGACCAGCAGGCCTTCGACCTGGTGGAACATCGGCGAATGGGTCTGGTCGCTGTCGCTGCGATAGACCTTGCCAGCGGCGATCATGCGCAGCGGCGGCGCGTGGTCGCCCATGTAGCGCACCTGCACACCGGAGGTATGCGTGCGCAGCAGGCGGCCGTCGCCGAAGTAGAAGGTGTCATGCATCGCGCGCGCCGGATGGTGCGGCGGGAAGTTCAGCGCCTCGAAGTTGTGCCAGTCGTCCTCGATCTCCGGACCTTCGGACAACTCGTAGCCCAGCCGGCCGAAGATGCCGGTGATGCGCTCGAGGGTGCGGGTGATCGGATGCAGGCCGGCGCGTTCGCCACTGCGGCCCGGCAGCGTGATGTCGATCGCCTCAGCGGCCAGGCGCGCGTCCAGCGCAGCGTCTTCCAGCACCGCCTTGCGCTCGCCCAGCGCACTGCTCAGCGCATCGCGGGCCTGGTTGATGGCTTCACCGGCGGCCTTGCGCTCGTCGGCCGGCAGCGCACCGAGCTGCTTGAGCTGCGAGGTGATGCTGCCGCTCTTGCCAAGCAGGGCCACGCGCAGCTGCTCCAGCGCGTCAGGGCTCTGCGCGGCGGCCACGTCGGCCAGCGCCTGGGAAGTGAGGGATTGAATGTCGCTCATGGGTAGCCGGAACTCCAGTCGGTCTGCCATCGCGATGCGCGAAGGGCCGCGCCGTCGCCACCGCTTGCGGGTCGCCCGCCATCTGCACAGCTGCGCCCGGCACAAAAAAGAATGGGGAAGGACTTGCGCCCTTCCCCATGCATTGCCTCTACCTGACACCGTTCTCCGTGAACGGCAACGGCATCGGGAAGGACTTATGCCGCCAGTGCGCCCTTGGCCTTTTCGGCCAGTGCAGCAAAGCCAGCTGCGTCGTGCACGGCGATGTCAGCCAGAACCTTGCGGTCCAGGGTGATGCCAGCCTTCAGCAGGCCGTTCATGAAACGGCTGTAGCTCAGGCCGTTGATGCGGGCAGCCGCGTTGATGCGGGTGATCCACAGCGAACGGAAGTTGCGCTTCTTCTGCTTACGGCCGATGTAGGCGTACTGCTGTGCCTTGATGACCGCCTGCTTGGCGACGCGGAAGACCTTGCGACGGGCATTGTAGTAGCCCTTCGCCAGATCAAGGATTTTCTTGTGGCGGCGACGCGCCTGTACGCCACGCTTAACTCGTGCCATTTTTCAGTTCCTCAGAGGTAAGGGAGCATGCGGTCCAGACGGCCTGCGTCTTCTGCGCGGACGTGATTCGTCTGACGCAGGTTACGCTTACGCTTGGTCGCTTTCTTCGTGAGGATGTGGCTACGGTTGGCGTGGCCGCACTTGTACTTGCCCGAGGCGGTCTTGCGGAAACGCTTGGCCGCCGCCCGGTTGGTCTTGATCTTGGGCATTGCAATGTCCTTGATGGGATATGACCCTGGTTTCTGACTGATCTGGCGGCGGCCTGGGCCGCTCTTTCCGTCCTGCCATGATCGGCGTACGACCCGTCCTGGGTGGGTCGAGCCGGGCATGATACAGGCAAAACCGCCCTGTAACCAGCCCCCATACAGCTTTTCATCCGCAACCGGGCTGCGCCGGTCGCGGAAAAGCAAAAGGACGCCAGCGGCGCCCCTTCACCTTCATCCATTCAGCCGCCAGGCGCCCCGCGAGGCAGCCCGTCAGGCCTCAGGTCTTCTTCTTCGGCGCGATCATCATCACCATCTGACGCCCTTCCAGGCGCGGACGGGATTCGATGACGATGTCCTCGCCCAGATCACCCTCGATCCGGCTGGCCATCTCGCGACCCAGTTCCTGGTGGCTCATTTCACGGCCACGGAAACGGATGTTGACCTTGATCTTGTCGCCTTCTTCAAGGAAACCGCGCATCTTGCGCAGCTTGATCTGGTAGTCGCCCTCGTCCGTGACCGGACGGAACTTCACTTCCTTGATCTCGACCTGCTTGGTCTTCTTCTTGGCCTCGCTGGCCTTCTTCTGGGCTTCGAACTTGAACTTGCCGAAGTCCATGATCTTGCACACCGGCGGGTCGGCCTGCGGCTGGATCTCGACCAGGTCCAGGCCTTCATCTTCGGCCATGGACAACGCTTCGTCTCGCGTCAACACGCCGATCATTTCTCCGTCACTGCCGATCACGCGGACGCGCGGCACACGGATTTCCTGATTCTTGCGGTTCTGTTTGTTGTCAGGGGTACTGATATTGCGATCTCCCAAGGGTGTCGAACCCGGCCCGGGCGCCAATGCGCACGGGCCGGACCTTTGTTTACGCGCCCTCGGCCTGGAGCCGCTCGGTGAAGGCCTGAAGGCTCATGCTGCCGAGATCTTCGCCAGAACGCGTACGCACCGCCACAGCGCCGTTTTCCTTCTCGCGGTCACCAATGACCAGCAGGTACGGCACGCGCTGCAGCGTGTGCTCGCGAATCTTATAGCCGATCTTCTCGTTACGCAAATCGGCGCTGACGCGGAAGCCTTGATCCGCAAGGCTTTTGGTCACGGCAGACACGTATTCAGCCTGCGCATCGGTGATATTGGCCACCACCACCTGGGTCGGCGCCAGCCAGGCCGGGAACTGACCGGCATGGTGCTCGATCAGGATGCCCAGGAAACGCTCCATCGAGCCGACGATGGCCCGGTGCAGCATCACCGGATGCTTCTTCTGGCTGTTCTCGTCCACGTATTCAGCGCCCAGACGGCCGGGCATCATGAAATCGACCTGCATGGTGCCCAGCTGCCAGGTGCGGCCGATGGCGTCCTTCAGGTGGTACTCGATCTTCGGGCCGTAGAAGGCACCCTCGCCCGGCAGCTCCTGCCATTCCACCCCGCAGCTGGACAGTGCCGAGCGCAGCGCGCCCTCTGCCTTGTCCCAGGTGGCGTCATCGCCCAGGCGCGATTCGGGGCGCAGCGCGATCTTGACCTGGATCTCCTCGAAGCCGAAGTGCTGGTACACCGCCAGCGCCTGCTGGTGGAACGCGGTCACTTCCGCCTCGACCTGGTCTTCGGTGCAGAACACGTGGCCGTCGTCCTGGGTGAAGCCACGCACGCGCAGGATGCCGTGCAGCGCGCCGGAGGGCTCGTTGCGGTGGCAGGCGCCAAACTCACCGTAGCGGATCGGCAGGTCGCGGTAGCTGTGCAGCCCCTGGTTGAACACCTGCACGTGGCCCGGGCAGTTCATCGGCTTCAGCGCGTAGGTACGCTTCTCCGACTCGGTGAAGAACATCGCGTCCTGGTAGTTGTCCCAGTGGCCCGACTTCTGCCACAGCGACACGTCCAGGATCTGAGGGCAGCGCACTTCGCCGTAGCCGGTGCTGCGGTACACCTTGCGCATGTACTGCTCGACCACCTGCCACAGCGCCCAGCCCTTCGGGTGCCAGAACACCAGGCCCGGGGCCTCTTCCTGCAGGTGGAACAGATCCTGCTGCTTGCCGATGCGACGGTGGTCGCGCATCTCCGCTTCTTCGATGCGCTTGATGTACGCATCGAGCTGCTTCTTGTCGGCCCAGGCGGTGCCGTAGACGCGCTGCAGCTGCTCGTTCTGCGCGTCGCCGCGCCAGTAGGCGCCGGAAATGCGGGTCAGCTTGAAGGCCTTCAGGAAGCGCGTGTTCGGCACGTGCGGGCCGCGGCACATGTCCACGTATTCCTGGTGGTAGTACATGCCCATCGCCTGGATGTCAGGCGACATGTCCTCGATCAGGCGCAGCTTGTAGTCCTCGCCACGGGCCTTGAAGATCTCGATGACTTCCGCGCGCGGCGTCACTTTCTTGATGACGTCGTAATCCTGCGCGATCAGCTCGCCCATGCGCTTTTCGATCGCCGCCATGTCTTCGGGCGTGAACGGACGCTCGGAGTAGATGTCGTAGTAGAAGCCTTCGGCGATCACCGGACCGATGACCATCTTCACGTCCGGGTACAGCTGCTTGACCGCGTGGCCGACCAGGTGGGCGCTGGAGTGGCGGATGATCTCCACGCCCTCCTCGTCCTTGGCGGTGATGATGCGCAGGGAGGCGTCGTGGTCGATGACGTCACTGGCATCGACCAGCACGCCATCCACCGAACCGGCGATGGTGGCCTTGGCCAGGCCGGCGCCGATCGACTGGGCGACGTCCATGACGCTGACGGGATGTTCGAATTCGCGGCGGCTGCCGTCGGGAAGGGTAATCGTGATCATTGCAATGGCTTCATGCGGGGCCCGCCGGGCGGGCTGGAAAGCGCTCCCGGGCCAACGCCCGGGCAATAAAAAAGCGCCGCGAGGGCGCCTGGAATGCAGGGCCTTCGGGGCAGGTCAACAGTGGGCGGTGGTAGTGCTCATGTCGCACGCTCGGCCGGCGCTGGGCGCGGGCCACCTTGTTCCAGGATGGGGTTGCCGATGATCTTAAACCAGTGGCCGACAAAGCCCAAGCGGCGCCTGAATGGCGCTGGCTGGCGGCGTGAAAACGCAATGATTACCATGTGCGCGCAGCCAGCCCCCGTGCCGGCCTGCCCGCTTCCCCCAGGACCCTGCAATGCGCCACCCGCCCCGACCGGCGCCCGCCGGTCCCGCCCGTGCCCCGCGTTCACCGGCATTGTGCCGGGCCCGGAGCCCCCGATGATCACCGTCGGCCTGTCGACCCTGGGCTTCTGCAGCCTCGGCATGCTGTCGGCGATGTTCTCCGCGCTGGCCTTCTATGCCGCCTCCCCGCATTGCCGCTGGCCGCGGCTGCGCCGTGCCGGGCGCCTGGGCCGGCAGATCGGCCTGGTCGCTGCCGTGGCCGCACTGTGGCTGTGGATGGCCGAACTGGGCTTTGCCGCCGGTCTGGTGGCGATGCTGTGCACCTGGATGCTGGCCGCCATGCTGCTGCCGGCACTGGCCGCGTGGCACCGCCCCGATGTGGAGCCGCGCTGATGTGGTCGCGCGCACTGGCCGGCATCGTCGCCGGCTTCTTCCTTGCCGCTGCGGCGACCGGCCTGGTCGCCTGGCTGCCGCCGGGCCCCTGGCAGAAGGCCCTGGTGCCGAGCCTGATCGCGTTCGTCCCGTTGTGGATGCTGGCGGCGCTGTGGGCATTCAGTTTCCGCAGCCCGTTGCGCGCCTGGCTGACCCTGGCCGGTTGCGCGGCCCTTGGCTTCGCCGCACTCGGCCTGCTGCGCCTGACCGGGGCGGTGCAATGAGATCGACCGCATGAAATTCAGTTCCCAGACCCTGCGTACGTTCACCACCCTGCACACCTGGGTTGGCCTGGTCGCCGGCTTCGGGCTGTTCGTGGCGTTCTATGCCGGCGCGCTGACCCTGTTCCACCACGATCTCCCGCTGTGGCAGACGCCTGGCGCGGCAACCGCATTGCCCGCCGGCTTGGATGACGCGCAGTACCTGCTCGACGACGTGCTGGCCACGCACGCGGAGGCGCGTCGCCACGTCGGCATGACCTTCCCCGGCGCCGATCATCCGCAGCCGCTGGCCTACTGGCAGGCCGAGGACGGCAGCTGGCGCTATGCATGGCCCGGACAGATCGGCGGCAGCCCGACGCCGCCGCAGACCGGGCTGGCCGAACTGGTCAACGAACTGCATTACAGCCTGGGCCTGCCGGTGGCCGGCATCTACGTGATGGGCATCGTCAGCCTGCTGTACGGCATGGCCCTGCTCAGTGGCCTGGTGATCCACCTGCCCAAGCTGCTGGGCGATCTGTTCGCGTTGCGCCCGGGCCGCAATCTCAAGCAGCAGTGGCAGGACGCGCACAACGTGATCGGCGTGCTCAGCCTGCCGTTCCATCTGATGTTCGCGGTGACCGGTGCCCTGCTCTGCCTGGTGTTCATGCAGATGGCCGTACTCAATCCCCTGATCTACGACGGCAAGGCACTGCAGGCGGTACCGACGGCGATGGATACCGCGCCGCTGCGCGAGGCCAGTGGCATCCCTGCTGCACCGGGCAGCCTGCGCGAATTGCACGCACGGGCGCTGGAAGTGGCGCGCGCGCAGGGCGTGGCCAACTTCGAACCGGCCTACCTGAAACTGGCCAATGGCGGTGATGCCAACGCGACCATCGAGATCACCGGCGAGGCCAGCGGCACGCTTGGCCCGCTCGGTGCTGTGGCGCTGGATGTCGAAAGCGGCCGCGTGCTGGCCAGCCAGCTGCCTGGCCAACGCGATGCCAACCACGCCACGCTCAGTGCCGCCTATGCCCTGCACTTCGGCGAATTCGGCAATGGCGTGGTGGTCTGGCTGTACTTCCTGCTCGGCCTCGGCGGCGCCTTCCTGTTCTATTCGGGCAACCTGCTGTGGATCGAGTCGCGTCGCAAGCGCCGTCAGCCGCAGCAGTCGCGCGCGGCCGTCAACATGGCGCGGGCCACGGTGGGTGTCTGCATCGGCCTGTGCGTGGCGATCTCGGCGGCCTTCGTCGCCGCGCTGGTGCTGGAGCGGGTCGCACCTGCCCAGGTCGACCACGGCATCCGCTGGGCCTGCTTCGTGACCTGGGCGGCGTGTGCGCTGTGGACTGCCCTGCGCCGCCCGGCACAGGCGGCGCGCGAGCTGCTGTGGGCCGCAGCGATCAGCACCGCGCTGGTGCCGGTGGCACACGGCGCCCTCAACGGTGACTGGCTGTGGTTGGCCGCCGCACGCGGCCACTGGCCGTTGTTCTGGATCGATGCGATGGCACTGGCGATGGCCTTTGGCTTTGCCCGCCTGGCATATGCGAGCCAGCGGCGGGCCCGCAACGGTGACCCCAACAGCGTGTGGGCAAACTGACCAGGCCTGCTCGCAGCCTGCGCGGTTACGTGGCGTCCACGTAGCGGGCAACTTCGATCAGGTTCCCATCCGGATCACGGAGGTACACCGACTCGATCGGCCCAAGCGCTCCCGTACGCGGCACCGGCCCTTCTTCAACCGGCACCTGCTCTGCCTGCAGGTGGCCCAGCATCGCCTGTATGCCCATCGAGGTGATCAGGCAGAGATCGGCACTGCCGCGGGTAGGCTGCAGGGCGTGGGGCTGCAGCGGCGCGCTGGCCGGGTGCAGGTTGATCTTCTGCTGGCCGAACTGCAGGGCGACGCGACCGGCGCCGAAGCGCACGACCTGCATGCCCAGCACGCGCTGGTAGAAGTTGCAGCTGCGTTCGATGTCGGCAACGGTAAGAACCAGATGGTCCAGGCGGTCGATGATGATCATGCACGCAGCTTAGCGCTGCGTGCGTGGCGCAGATGTGCGGTTTCGGGCCGCAGGCCGTGCCTGGAACCGCCGAACCCGGACTGGCTCGAACATGTTGAAGCGGTCAGTCGCCGACGCGGGCCTTCTGCCAAGGAGCCAGCATGGCGTTGAGCAGGCTGGCCTGCTCGTCGTCACCGGTCAGCTCCCACATGAAGACACCAGCCAGGCCCTGCTCGCGCGCGAACTGCGCCCGCAGGCCGATGGAGCGCGGGTCTTCATAGCTGATGAAGATCTTCTCGGTCGGGTTGTACAGCCACGGGCTCTGCGCCTGCGGTTGCCAGTGCTTGCTCCAGCCCGGCTGGTCGAGATAGCGCGCCTTGATCAGCCGCCAGTCACCGGCATCGGCCGGAGCGCTGTAGGCCTGGTACAGGCCATCCGCCGACTCGCCGGTCACCTTGAAACCGCGCCCATAGAACGGCACGCCCAGCACCAGCTTGCTCGCCGGTACACCGTGCTCGCGGTAGTACTGCACGGCACCGGCGACGTTGTTCCAGCGCCGCAGTTCCGGCGCCAGCGGGTCGGCCGGCACTTCATGCAGGGGCGCATTGAAGGTCGACACCGCCGAGAAGCCGGTGCCCATGTCGTAGCTCATCAGGTTGATGAAATCGAACACCTTGGCCAACGCCGGCAGATCGTAGCTGGCGGCGGGATCGTAGGGCCCATCGGTCTGCAGGCGACCCGCGGCCAGCGCCGCGGTCAGCAGCATCGGCTGCCCCGCCTTTCTGCCACGTGCATCCAGCGCCACGCGGAAGGCCTGCGCAAGCCTGGTCAGGTTGGCACGGTCCTGCGGACGGTGCGCCAGTTCCTTCGGGCCACCACTGACCGGGAATTCCCAGTCGATGTCCACGCCATCGAAACTGCCGGCATGGCGCTCGAAGAACAACGCCATGCACGAGTCGACCAGGCGCCTGCGGCTGGCCTCGGTCAGTGCTGCGTCGGAGAATCCGCCCGCGCCCCAGCCACCGATCGAAATCAACGTGCGCAGATGCGGATGACGGCGCTTGAGCTCGGCCAATGCGGCGAAGTTGGCCGGCGCCTCGGCTCCGATCGCACAGCGCCCGTCCTCGATGGTGGAAAACGCATAGAACAGATGGGTGAGTCGTTCGGCCGGGATGCTCGATACCGGATAACGCTCGGCAGAACCACCGGGATAGTACGCACCGAAAATCGGCGGTTGCGCCGGCGCTGCCTGCGCTGCGCTGGGCAGGGCGCTGGCGATCAGCACTGCAAGTACGGCCATGGTCTGGCGGAACATGGAAACTCCCGGGTCGAAGGCGCAGCCACGTTAGCAAACAGATCGCTCCAGCGTGCGGATGTCCGTGCAAGTCGTCCGCTGGACAGTGGCCGGGCAAGGGAAGCTGACACCGACGTGGCTGCGCTATGTCGAAAGCACTTCGCTGCAGGACAACACACGACCTGCCTGAGCTAAGGTGGCGCTGGAATTTCACTGGCACACGGACATGACCACAGACCACGAGGCAGACGACGAACTGCTGGACGACGAAACCCTGCACAAGCTGCAGGCACTGGAGGCAAGTGCCTACGCGGCCTTCGACGCAGGCGAACTGGCTGACGCAGCGGCAATGTTCGGGCAACTCGTCGAATGGACGCCCGACATCCCCCACCTGCACTACATGCGCGGGCTGGCGCACAAGTACCTGCGCGACTGGCCGGCATCGCTGCAGGACAACCTGCGCTCGGAACAGCTGCGCGATGCATTCGACGAGGCCACCGCATGGAATGCTGGAATTGCCGCCACCGGCACCGGTGATTGGGCCGAGGCGCGCCGGCAATGGACCCGTTGCGGCATCACACTGCCCGAAGGTGAAGGCCCGATCGACGGCAATTTCGGCGTTGCCTGTGTCCGCCTGAATCCATGGTCCAGCGGCGAGACGGTGTACATGCGCCGGCTGGATCCCGTGCGTGCACGGGTGGAGAACGTACCGCTGCCGGAGAGCGGGTTCCGCTTCGGTGACATCGTGCTGCATGACGGCGCATCCACCGGGCATCGCACCTACGGCGAGCGCGAGGTTCCGGTGTTCAATGCCATGCAGCGCCTGCAGCAGTCGGACATGGCAACCCATGCCGTGTTCGTGCAGTGCGACGGGCCGAAGGACATTGCCGCGCTGCGTGCGCTGACCTTGCCGGGCATTGGTCTGGTCGAGGACTGGACCCAGTCGGTGCGGCACCTGTGCCTGCGCTGCAGCTATGGCACGCCGCACCAGCACGATGACGATCGTGGCGATGACGAGACCCGTGATGATGACGATCGCTGGGAGAGCGAACGAAACCTCGGTATCGCCGCACAGGGCCGGGCCGCAGTGGAGAAACTGATGGCGGCATGGACGGCAGCCGGCAGTGGGCGCGTGCTGGAGGCGATTGAACAGCGCGAGCATCCACTTCCGGCCCCGGAGCCCGGCCAGGTGTGGTGGCTGGGGCACGAAGAAGAACAGCCCGTGTAGCGCCGAGCCTTGCAGCGCAAGGCCTTCAGAATTCTTCAGGGGAATTTCCAGCACTTCAGCCGGTGCTCTGGCCCAATCGGGCTCCTTTCGATGGAGCCCGATCATGCGTTCACTCCTGGCCCTTTCCGGCCTGCTGGCATCGCTTCTCAGCCTGCCCTGTACTGCCGCCCCGCCCGACCCTGCGCGTCTGCAGGCGCTGGAACACGCCATTGCCAGCGATGAATTGAAGCAGATCCGCAGCGTGCTGCTGCAGGTGGACGGCAGGGTCGTCTACGAGGGCTACTTCAATGGCGCCGATGCGCAGACCCTGCACGACGTGCGTTCGGCCAGCAAGAGCGTGACCGCGCTGCTGGTGGGGGCTGCCATTGGCGAGGGCAAGCTGCCGGGCGTACACGCCCGCGTCTATGACTACTTCCCCGCCTACACCGCCCGCCATCCGGTGGACCCGCGCCTGCGTCAAACCACGGTGGAAGATCTGCTGACCATGAGTTCCCTGTGGGAGTGCGATGACGAGAATGCGTTCTCGGCAGGCAACGAAGAGCGCATGTACGTGACCGAACGCTGGCTCGATTTCACCCTGGGGTTGCCGGTCAAAGGATTCGCACCATGGATGCCGCGTCCGGCGGACAGCCCGCACGGGCGTGCCTTCGCCTACTGCACCGCCAATTCCTTCGTGCTCGGCGCGGTGCTGGAACAGGCGACCGGTCAGCCGCTGGCAGACTACGCCGCACGCGTGCTGGAGCGACCGCTGGGGATCACGGAAAGCCACTGGAACCGTTCGCCCGAGGGCATCGGCATGGGCGGCGGTGGGACCCGCTACCGCAGCCGCGATCTGGCCAGGCTGGGCCAACTGGTACTCGATGGCGGCCGCTGGCAGGGCCGACAACTTCTGCCGCGCGACTACATCGCCGCCATGATCCAACCGCAGGCACAGGCTGGCGATGGCAGTGACTACGGTTATCAATGGTGGGGATTGAAACTGGCGGTCGACGGCAAACCACAGACGGTGTGGGCAATGTCCGGCAATGGTGGCAACTATGTCTTCGTGCTGCCGCAGCATCGCGCCGTGGCCGTGATCACCAGCCAGGCCTACAACCGCAGCCTGGCCCACCCACAGTCGCGACGGATTCTCACCGAGTTCCTGTTGCCGGCGCTGCGCTGAGGCCAGAGAGGTCGGCGGGACGCCAGTCAGCAGCCAGTACCTGGCTGCGTTGGCGTGCAATGTCGGCATCGATGCGCGCCAGCAGAGCCGCCCATCCCGAAGTGCTGTGCAAGGGCGCGAACAGCGGCGTGGCGCGCAGCCACGCCGCATCGCGGAAGCCATCATTGACCGCCTGCTGCAGCGCGGTGACGGCAGCCTCCGGGTCGCTTTGCGCCTGCAACAGCAGGGCCCGCTCAAGTGCCGCATCGGACCAACCGTCGCCGCGCTGCGCCTGCAACACCGTCAGGCGGTTGCCGATCCATTCCGGTGACGGGCCCGGCTCTGCGTACAGCATGGCCAGGGTCTGTCCGAACGACTGCTGCGGACGCAGTTGGCGACCCTGCTCGAAGGCAGCGGCGGCGGCGGCGCGATCCCCGGCCTGCAGCGCCAGTTCGCCCTGCAGTCGCAGCAGTTGTGGATGCGGGGTGCCGCGCGACAGTGCTTCGGACAGCGCCTGCCTGGCGGACTCGGATGCACCGGCTGCAAACATGCTGCGCGGCCAGGCGATGTTGGCAAAGACGTTGTCGGGGTACAGCTGGAAGTTCCGCGCGTGCCGTTGTGCCGCCGCTTGGGTGAAGCCCAGCAGCTCCAGTTCACGTGCCACCTGCACGTCGCGGAAACGCAGGCGCTCGGGCGCCGTCAATGCGAGATTGTCGCGCAGCGCAAGAACAAGATGGCCCTGCTCCTGGTACAGATAGGCCAGCGATGCGCGCGTGCGCTCATCAGCGGGATCCAGCTGGATGGCGCGCTGGTAATCGGCAATGGCCTCACCCATCCGCCCCAGGCAGTCGTAGGCATAGCCGCGCAATGCGTGCGCCGCACCGTCATCGAAAGCGCGACGGAGTTCAGCGTCCGCCAGGGCAAGGGCTTCGTCCATCTGCGCAGCCGAGCCATTGAACAGGCACCCCTGCGCGGACAAGGCACGTGACAGCCCGCGGCGTGCGCTGCTGGACTCGGGATCCACCTGCAGCGCCTGACGGTACAGGGCAATGGCGCGCTCGTTGTTGCCGGCCTGGCCGATGCTGGCGTAGTACTCCGCGCGCTGCAGCAGCGCCTGCGCGGCCGGCGGCGCTGCCGTAGTGGGCCACAGTAGAACAGTGGCCAGTACGGCAACGGCGGCGGCACCGCCGGCCAGCCAAGGCCACTTGCGGCGTGCAGCTGGCGGCGACGTCGGCTCCAGGGCAACCGGCGCGGCGCACAGCTGATAGCCACGTCCACGCACCGAGCGGATATAGCGTGGGTGGCGACTGTCATCGCCCAACGCCTGCCGCAGCAGCTTCACCCGCTGGCTGATCGCATCTTCGCCGACGACCGCTGGTGCCCAGACCTGTTCGGCCAGGGTGTCGAAATCGACGATGTCGGTGCCGCGCTCCAGCAGCGCTCCGAACAGGCGCCAGCTCAGGCCATGGACCGGCAATGCGACGCCTGCGCGGGTGACCCGCTGTGAAGGGCGGTCGATTTCAAGGTCGAGCAGACGCAGGCTGTCCATGCGCGAAGCATAGCGGCCGGCGCGGCCGACGCGACAGCAGGCAAAGAAAAAGCGGGCCGAAGCCCGCTTTTTCATTTCGGCGTGTCAACCAAGGTTGACACCTACCGGAATCGACCGGAGGTCGATTACTCGGCGGTGGCGCCTTCGCCTTCCTCGACGGCCTTCATCGACAGGCGGATACGGCCCTGCTTGTCGACTTCCAGCACCTTGACCTTGACCACATCGCCTTCCTTCAGCACGTCGCCGACCTTCTCGACGCGGTCGCTGGAGATCTGCGACACGTGCACCAGGCCGTCCTTGCCCGGCAGGATGGTGACGAACGCACCGAAGTCCATGATCTTGGCGACCTTGCCTTCGTAGATGCGGCCCGGCTCGACGTCCGAGGTGATCTGCTCGATGCGGGCCTTGGCAGCCTGCGCAGCGATGGCATTGACCGACGCGATGACGATGGTGCCGTCATCCTGGATGTCGATCTGGGTGCCGGTTTCCTTGGTGATGGCCTGGATGGTCGAACCACCCTTGCCGATCACTTCGCGGATCTTGTCCGGGTGGATCTTGATGGTCAGCAGACGCGGCGCGTAGTCCGACAGCTCTTCGCGCGGAGCGGTCAGGCCATGGGCCATTTCGCCCAGGATGTGCAGACGGCCGGCCTTGGCCTGCTGCAGAGCCTGCTTCATGATCTCTTCGGTGATGCCTTCGATCTTGATGTCCATCTGCAGGGCGGAGATGCCCTCAGCGGTACCGGCAACCTTGAAGTCCATGTCGCCCAGGTGATCTTCGTCACCCAGGATGTCGGACAGGACGACGAAGCGATCGCCTTCCTTGACCAGACCCATGGCGATACCGGCAACCGGTGCCTTCACCGGCACGCCGGCGTCCATCAGGGCCAGCGACGAGCCGCAGACCGAGGCCATCGACGAGGAACCGTTCGACTCGGTGATCTCCGAGACGACGCGGATGGTGTACGGGAAGGATTCCAGCGACGGCATCACTGCCAGCACGCCGCGCTTGGCCAGACGGCCGTGGCCGATCTCGCGACGCTTCGGGCCCATCATGCGGCCGGTCTCACCCACCGAATAGGGGGGGAAGTTGTAATGGAACAGGAAGTTCTCTTTGTACTCACCGGAGACGGCATCGATGACCTGGCCATCACGGGCGGTGCCCAGGGTGATGGTCACGATGGCCTGCGTTTCGCCGCGGGTGAACAGCGAGGAACCATGGGTACGCGGCAAGATGCCGGTCTTCACGGCGATCGGGCGGACGGTGTCCAGCGCACGGCCGTCGATGCGGACCTTGGTGTCCAGCACCGAGTTGCGCATGGTGCTGTATTCCAGCTCACCGAATTCCTTCGACAGCTCGGCCGGGTTCCAGCCGTCGGCGGCAACGCGGCCAGCCAGCGACTCGGTCACGTCCTTCTTGATCGCCGAGATGGCGTCACGGCGCTGCAGCTTGTCGCGCACCTGGAAGGCTTCGCCCAGACGCGGGCCGATGGCTTCCTGCAGGGCGCTGATCAGCGCGGTGTTCTTGGCCGGGGCTTCCCAGGTCGACGGCTTGGTGCCGGCTTCGACGGTCAGCTCGTTGATGGCGTTGATGACCTTCTGCATTTCGCGGTGACCGAAGGTCACAGCGCCCAGCATCACGTCTTCGGACAGCAGCGCGGCTTCGGATTCCACCATCAGCACGGCGTTGGCGGTACCGGCAACGACCAGCTCCAGCTCCGAATCCTTCAGCTCGGTCACGGTCGGGTTGAGGATGTACTCACCGTTCTTGTAACCCACCTTGGCGGCGGCGATCGGACCCTTGAACGGGGTACCGGCCAGCGACAGCGCAGCCGAGGCACCGATCAGCGCCGGGATGTCACCGTCGATGTCCGGGTTCAGCGACATCACCGTGGCGATGATCTGGACTTCGTTCTTGTAGTCTTCCGGGAACAGCGGGCGGATCGGACGATCGATCAGACGCGAGATCAGGGTTTCCTTCTCGGTCGCGCGGCCTTCGCGCTTGAAGAAGCCACCCGGGATACGGCCACCGGCGTAGAACTTCTCCTGGTAGTCACAGGTCAGGGGGAAGAAGTCCTGGCCCTCACGCGCGCTCTTGGCGGCAACGGCGGAGACCAGCAGCACGGTATCGTCGAACTTGACGATGACGGCGCCACCGGCCTGGCGGGCGATTTCGCCGGTCTCAAGCGTGACGGTGTGCTTGCCGTACTGGAAGGTTTTGGTGATTTTTGCCACGGGGGTGTCCTTGGGGATGCTGTCTGCGAATGGACCGGGGGCGACCCTTGCCGCCAACGGATGACCGGTCGTTCCGGTCTGAAAAAGGTATTGCGGTGCTACAAAACAAAACCGCGGCGCATCGCTGCGCCGCGGGGGATTCGTTGCTTAGCGACGCAGGCCAAGCTTCTCGATCAGGGCCTTGTAACGCTCGACGTCCTTCTTCTTCAGGTAGTCGAGCAGGCTGCGGCGGCGGTTGACCATCTGCAGCAGACCACGGCGGCTGTGGTGATCCTTCTTGTGGGTCTTGAAGTGGCCGGTCAGCAGTTCGATGCGGGCGGTCAGCAGTGCAACCTGGACTTCCGGGGAGCCGGTGTCAGCCGAGCTGCGCTTGTTGTCTTCAATGACCTTCTGGGTGTCGATCGACATGTCTTTTTTCTCTGTGATGCGTGGCCGGCAGGAACGCGCTTTCGCGCACCGCCTGGCTCGCCGTGAACCAACAAATGGATGAAACCCGCCTTCGGCAGGCTGCCGTAAAACGGCCGCGGAATTGTAACGGCCAGGGGGCTTTGGAACAAGGTCCGGGGCTGAACCGGGCTTCCCCGTTCAGAGGTTGAAGCGGCGCTGCGGGGCCAGCAGACCGCTATTGTCGACCTGGCCCAGGCCCTGCGCCGCCGATCCGGGACCGAACACGGCCACCAGGCCGCGCGGCCAGGAAGGGTCGCGCTGGCGCTGGCCCACGCAGAAACGCTGGACCTGCTCGGCGTCCAGGTCGACCCGGGGGTACTCGGACAGACCCGCCGCCAACGGCAGCAGCAGCGCGTCCAGGGCGGCCTCGTCCTGCGCGTCCACCAAGGCCCTCAACTGATCCAGGGTGACCATCGCCGGTTCGCGGAACGGCTCCACCCACAACCGGCGCAGGGCACTGATGTGCGCGCCGCAGCCCAGCGTTTCACCCAGGTCACGGGCCAGACTGCGGATATAGGTGCCCGAGCCGCAGGTGACCCGCAGCCGTAGCCGCTCGGGCTGCTGCTCCAGTATCTCGATGGCGTGGACCTTGACCTGGCGCTCGGGCGCTTCGATGGCGTCGCCACGGCGGGCCTTCACATAGAGCGGCTCCCCACCCTGCTTGAGTGCGGAATAGATCGGCGCACGCTGCAGGATGTCGCCCAGCAACGGCACGATCGCCGCCTGCAGGGTCTCGGGGCTGATCGCGGGCACCGGCCGCTCGAGCAGCACCTGGCCCTCGGCGTCGTCGGTATCGGTGGTCTGGCCCAGCACGATCTCGCCGTCGTAGGCCTTGGCCGAGCCCAGCAGCAGGCCGGCGATCTTGGTGGCCTCACCGAAGCACAACGGCAACAGGCCGGTGGCCAGCGGGTCAAGGCTGCCGGTGTGGCCGCCCTTTTCCGCACGGAACAGGCGACGGGCGACCTGCAGCGCGGCGTTGGAGCTCATGCCGGTCGGCTTGTCGAGCAGCAGGATGCCATCCAGGCGGCGGAACTGAATTCGGGTCATGACAGGTACGGGTAGCGCCGGGCCATGCCCGGCGAGCGCGCAGCGCGGTCTGCATCAGACATCGCGCAGCCGGAATGCAGCAACGCCGGGCATGCCCGGCGTCGCGCGGTTATTCTTCGTCGCCTTCGCGACGCTTTTCGGCAGCCACGGTATCGGGCAGGTCGCGCAGCAGGTTGTCGATGCGCTCGCCACGATCGACCGAGTCGTCGTAGTGGAAATGCAGCTCCGGCACATGCCGCAGCTTCATCGCGCGCGCCAGCTCCATGCGCAGGCCCCAGGCCAGTTCCTTCAGGCCCTTCACTGCTTCCACCGAACGTTCCGGCATCAGCGCGGTGACGAACACCTTGGCGTGGGCCATGTCGCGGGTGATTTCCACGTCGGACACGCTCACCGAGGGCAACCCGTGCTCGCGCACGGCGTTGTGCACCAGGGTGCCGAGTTCACGGCGCAGCTGGGCGGAGACACGGTCGGTTCGATGGAAAGTCTTGGGCACGCGGCAGGCTCTTGATTCGATTGTGGCCCGACCGAAGTCAGGCCCTACAGTTTACGGGATGAAACGAGACCGGCCCGTGAGGGCCGGTCCGTTGCAGCATTACAGGGTGCGCGGCACTTCGATACGCTCGAAGCACTCGATCTGATCACCCGGCTTGACGTCGTTGTAGGCCTTCACCGCGATACCACACTCGGTACCGTTGCGGACTTCCTCGACGTTTTCCTTGAAGCGGCGCAGCGATTCCAGCTCGCCTTCGAAGATCACCACGCTGTCGCGCAGGACGCGGATCGGCTTGTTGCGCTTGACCACACCCTCGATGACCATGCTGCCGGCGACGGCACCCAGCTTGGAGCTGCGGAAGACGTCGCGGACCTCGGCGATACCGATGATCTCTTCGCGGATCTCCACGCCCAGCAGACCGGAGGCCACCTGCTTCACCTGATCGATCACGTCATAGATGATCGAGAAGTAACGCAGGTCCACGCCGTTGGATTCGATGATGCGACGGGCCGAAGCATCCGCACGCACGTTGAAGCCGATGACGGTGGCCTTCGAAGCGGCAGCCGAATTGGCGTCCGACTCGGTGATGCCGCCCACGCCGGAGTGGATCACGTTGATGCGGATGTCGTCGTTGGACAGCGCCACCAAGGCCTGGCTCAACGCCTGCACCGAACCCTGCACGTCGGCCTTGATGACCAGGTTGAGGACCTGCTGGCCCTCGCCCTTGCCCAGGGTCGCCATGATGTCTTCCATGCGGCTGCCAGCGGTGGCGACCAGGCGCGATTCGCGGCGCTTGGTCTCACGCTGCTGGGCAACGTCCTTGGCCAGACGCTCGTCGTCGACGACGACGAAGTCGTCACCGGCTTCCGGCACGCCGGACAGGCCCAGGACCTGCACCGGGATGGACGGGCCCGCGAACTCCGGCTGCTTGCCGGTTTCGTCGAACAGCGCACGCACGCGGCCGTACTGGATGCCGCACACCAGGTAATCGCCCTTCTTCAGGCGGCCCTGCTGCACCAGCACCGTCGCGATCGGGCCACGGCCCTTGTCCAGCGACGATTCGATGACCACGCCGTTGGCACGACCGTCGTCGACCGCCTTCAGTTCCAGCAGTTCAGCCTGGACCGAGACAGCTTCCAGCAGATCGTCGATGCCGAGGCCGGTCTTGGCCGAGATCTCCACCATCTGGGTGTCGCCACCGAAGTCTTCGGCCACGACCTGCTCGGAGAG
The DNA here is from genome assembly GCF_056861525.1 of Stenotrophomonas sp. 82F1. NCBI lineage: Bacteria > Pseudomonadati > Pseudomonadota > Gammaproteobacteria > Lysobacterales > Lysobacteraceae > Stenotrophomonas > Stenotrophomonas sp. 82F1. The sequence continues at coordinate 21,414 of NZ_JBSPUD010000024.1, read as the reverse complement.
CAGCTCGTTCTTGACCCGCATCGGGTCGGCGCCGGACTTGTCGATCTTGTTGATCGCCACGATCAGCGGCACACCCGCCGAACGGGCGTGCTGGATCGCTTCCTTGGTCTGCGGCATGACGCCGTCATCGGCCGCCACGACCAGCACCACGATATCGGTCAGCTTGGCACCGCGGGCACGCATCGAGGTGAACGCGGCGTGGCCCGGGGTATCCAGGAAGCTGATGACGCCCTTCGGCGTTTCAACGTGGTACGCACCGATATGCTGGGTGATGCCGCCAGCTTCGCCGGTGGCGACCTTGGTGCGACGGATGTAATCCAGCAGCGAGGTCTTGCCGTGGTCGACGTGGCCCATGATGGTGACCACCGGCGGACGCTGCACGGCCTCGCCCTGGTTCTCACCGGCCGAAGCCAACAGCGCATCTTCGGCGTCGTTGTCGCTGGCGCGGATCGCCTTGTGGCCCAGCTCTTCGGTGACCAGTGCCGCGGTGTCGTGGTCGATGGACTGGGTGATGGTGGCCATCACGCCCATCTTGAACAGCGCCTTCACCACCTCGCCGCCCTTCAGCGCGAGCTTCTGCGCCAGGTCGGCCACGGTGATGGTGTCGCCGATCGCCACTTCACGCACGACCGGTGCGGTCGGACGCTCGAAGGCATGCGGGCCGGAGTTGCCACCGCCGCGCGACATGTCGCGACGGCCGGACGTCGGACGGCTGCCCGGGCGACCACGGTTGTTGCTGTTGTTGCTGTTGCCACGGCGCGCACGATCGGCGGCGGACAGGTGCATCTGACCGGCAAAGCGGTCACCCGGGCCACGCTCGTTGCGCGGCGCGTTGCGGTTGTTGCGGTCGTCGCTGCGCGGCGGCGCTGCACTACGCGGAGCAGCCGGGGCTGCGGCCGGAGCGCGCGGCGGGCGCGGCGCGGTTTCGTCGATCGGAGCACGCACCTTGGGCTTGCTGGCAGCCAGGGCCTCGGCAGCCTTGGCGGCAACCGCAGCTTCCTCGGCCGCCTTCTTCTCGGCCTCGGCACGCTCCTTGGCAGCGACCTCTTCCTCGCGCTTGCGGACGATTTCCTCGTCACGCAGGCGGTCCTTCTCGGCCAGGGCCTGCTGCTCGGCAAGGTTGCGTGCGCGCGACTCTTCCAGCTTGCGCAGGATGTCGGCACGCTCTTCGTCCGGGGTCATCGCACGACCACCATCGGCCTTGACGTAGGTGCGCTTCTGGCGCACTTCCACGTTCACGGTTGTCTTGCTGCGACCGGAATTGACCGTCACTTCCTGCTGCTTGCGACGGTTGAGGGTGATCTTCTTGGCAGACTGATCAGTCTCTTCCGGGGCCTGCTCGGGCTTGCCATGCGAGCGACGAAGGAAGCCCAGGAGCTTCACTTTCTCGGAGCTGGTCACGACCTGGTCGGGACCGCTGAACTTCATGCCGGCACCAGCCAGCTGTTCCAGCAGTTTTTCGACCGGTGTATTGACCAGTTCAGCAAGCTTGCGGATGGTGGTTTGCTGCGACATTCGGATCCTATGATCTTGTGGGCGCCCCCCCGCATCTGGAGGTGGCGCGGATTCTACGCCCTGATCGGCTCAGGGCCCTGTTCATTGCCGGCTCATTCGCCGCGTTCCAGTCGGGCGATTTCCTCGGCACGCGCGGCCAGGATCAGCGCCGCGGCGCGCTCCTGGTCCAGCCCTTCGATGCCGAAGTCCATGACCTCGTCGGCGGCCAGGTCGGACAAGTCCTCGCTGGTACGCACGCCGTGGCCGGCCAACGCGTATGCGGTGGCTTCGTCCATGCCCTTCAGGGACAGCAGGTCCTGCGCCGGCTGGCCGTCCTCCAGGCCTTCCTCGACTGCCAGGGCCTCATTGAGCAGCGCATCGCGGGCACGTGCGCGCAGCTCTTCGACGATGTCTTCGTCGAAACCTTCCACGGCCAGCAGCTCGCCGACCGGTACGTATGCAATTTCCTCGACCGTGCCGAAGCCTTCGCTGACCAGGATGCCGGCGATTTCCTCGTCCACTTCCAGCTTGTCCATGAACAGCTGGCGGGCCGACGCCTGTTCGGCTTCCGACTTGGCGGTCACCTGGTCCTGGGTCATCACGTTCAGCTGCCAACCGGTCAGGCGGCTGGCCAGGCGCACGTTCTGGCCGCCCTTGCCGATCGCCTGGGCCAGGCGGTCTTCAGCAACGGCCAGGTCCATCGAATGCTTGTCTTCATCGACGATGATCGACTGCACTTCGGCCGGTGCCATCGCGTTGATGACGAAGTTGGCCGGGTTCTCGTTCCACAGGACGATGTCCACGCGCTCGCCATTGAGCTCGTTGGACACGGCCTGCACGCGCGAACCGCGCATGCCGATGCAGGCGCCGATCGGATCGGTGCGGGCATCGTGGGCGAGCACGGCGATCTTGGCGCGGTCGCCCGGGTCGCGGGCACAGGCCTTGATTTCCACCAGGCCCTGGCCGACTTCCGGCACTTCCAGCTTGAACAGCTCGATCATGAATTCCGGCGCGGCGCGGCTGATGAACAGCTGCGGGCCACGCGGCTCCGAACGCACTTCGGCCAGGTACCCGCGGACGCGGTCGCCGGCACGCAGGACGTCACGCGGAATGCCCTTGTCCTTCGGAATGAAGCCTTCGGCGTTGCCGCCAAGGTCGACATAGATGTTGCCGCGCTCGGCGCGCTTGACCACACCGGTGATCAGCTCGCCCACACGGTCGGCCCATGCATCGACCACCTGCTGGCGCTCGGCTTCGCGCACGCGCTGCACGATCACCTGCTTGGCGGCCTGGGCGGCGATGCGACCGAAGTCCGGGTTCTCGATCTGCTCTTCGATGTAATCGCCGACGTCCACGCCTTCGGCTTCGTCGATCGCGTCCATCAGGCGGATCTGGCGATCCGGCGATTCCATCACTACGTCATCGGCCACCACTTCCCAGCGGCGGTAGGTTTCGTAGTTGCCATCCTTGTGGTCGATGACCACGCGGGTCAGCACTTCCTCGTCGGGATAGCGCTTCTTCGCTGCCGAGGCCAGGGCGGCCTCGATGGCATCGAAGATCACTTCACGCGGCACGCCCTTCTCGTTGGCGACCGCGTCCACTACCAGCAACAGTTCCTTGCTCATTGGCTCACTCCGCGCGCGGCTTCTTTGCCGCCGGCTCGTTGGAAGAAGAATTCTTGTTCGGCTTCGGACGCTTCGGTGCCGGACCGGTCGGCTTGCTCGGGGCCAGCCCCAGCGCCACCCAGTCAGGCATGATCCGCGCCTTGTCGATGTTGTCGGCCGACACCACCAGTGCGGTATTGTCGACGATGAAAGTGATGCTGCCCTGCGCCTCGTCGATCGCGTCGATGCGACCCTGCAGGCGGCGGCGGTTTTCCTGCGGCAGCTTCAGGGTGACCTTGGCCGATTCGCCGAGGTGACGACCGAACTGCTCCAGGTTGAACAGCGGGCGATCCACGCCCGGCGAAGACACTTCCAGCGTGTAATTGCCGCTGATCGGGTCTTCGACGTCCATCTGTGCGGAGACTTCGCGGCTTACCCGCTCACAGTCGTCCACATTGATGATGCGCTCCGGCTGTTCCGCCAGCGGCACGTCGATGTAAAGGCGAAGGGTCGCACCGCCGGGGGCCGGCAGATACTCAACGCCCAGCAGCTCCAGGCCCAGCGACACAACGGTCGGGGCGAGCAGATTCGCGATGTCGGTTGCCTTGTCGCTCACAGCCTGCCTTGATCTCTTGGTTGGGTGCCGGCCGTGGCCAGCATGGAAACATGACGCCCCGAAAACGACGAAGGGCCCGCTGGGCCCCTTTTCCGGAAAGACTCCGGTGACTGGATTCCGGTTGCAACGCGCTGAACAAGCGTGTTGCGGCCCTCCTTCCGGGTGGATCTCCGATGGGGAGCGCCGCCGTCAGGGGTACTTCTAGGCCGCTGATGATAGCCCCTGCACCGCTCTGGTGCAAGGCTGCGGCCGTGCTGAAACCCTCCGCCGCGCTCGCCGGGCATGGCCCGGCGCTACCGGATGACCGCGCGATGGCAGCGCCGGGCCATGCCCGGTGGATCAGCGCAAGCGCCAAAGAAAAACGCCTTCGAAGCAGAACTTCGAAGGCGCATTCTTTACTTGGTAGCGGGGGCAGGATTTGAACCTGCGACCTTCGGGTTATGAGCCCGACGAGCTGCCAGACTGCTCCACCCCGCATCAGAAGCGGAATTATGAGGTATAACTTCAAAACCTGCAAGCTTTTCCTCATTCATCGAACTGGTTGGCGCCGATTCGATGTGTTGGTAGCGGGGGCAGGATTTGAACCTGCGACCTTCGGGTTATGAGCCCGACGAGCTGCCAGACTGCTCCACCCCGCACCGGAAGTGTTTGAACCGCTGCCTCCACTCTGGCGAGGGAGGCGCTCCGCAACGATGTTCTGGCTGAACCGCTGCAGTGACAACTCAAGCTGCGTATATTACACGAATCGCGCAGCTTTGTGTCAACTTTTATGCAAGATGCGCAAATGCCTGCTGGCACCAGACCATGATCGGGTTCCAGGCCAGGCCCAGCGCCAGCAATGCCAGTGCGTTCACGCCCAGCACCACACCCAGCACGCGGTCCTTGCTGCGCGGCATGGCCTCGCCCACCGGCTCATCGAAGTACATGACCTTGATGACGCGCAGGTAGTAGAAGCAGCCGACCACGGCGCACAGCACGCCCAGGAGCGCCAGCCACAGCAGGCCACCGTTGACGGCGGCGCCGAGCACGGCCAGCTTGGTCCAGAAGCCGAGGAACGGCGGGATGCCCGCCAGCGACGCCATGATGCACAGCACCAGGCCGGCCATCCACGGGTTGCGGGCGTTCAGGCCCTTGAAGTCCTCGATGTTCTCCGCCTCGAAGCCGGCACGCGACAGCGCGATGATCGCGCCGAAGGCCGCGGTCGACATGATCGCGTAGGCCAGGGCGTAGAACAGCGCCGCCGCATAGCCCTGCGAACCGCCGCCGGCGATGCCCATCAGCAGGAAGCCGATGTGCGACACGGTGGAGAACGCCAGCATGCGCTTGAGGTTGCTCTGCGCGATGGCCATCAGGTTGCCGATCACCAGCGACAACGCGGCCAGGCCGGCAATCATCAGCTGCAGTTCGGTCGACAGCGGGCCCACGCCCATTTCCAGCAGGCGATAGGCCATGCCGAAGGCAGCCAGCTTCGGTGCCGAGCTGATGAACAGCGCGATCGGTGCCGGAGCCCCCTGGTACACGTCCGGCAGCCACATGTGGAACGGTGCGGCACCCAGCTTGAAGGCGACACCGGCAATCATGAATACCGCGCCGGTGATCAGCAGCACGCGCTCTTCCGAGTGCGGGATGGCGGCCTGGATGGCATCCAGGTGCAGGCTGCCGGTGGCGCCGTAGATCAGCGACATGCCGTACAGCAGCAGGCCCGAGGCCAGCGAGCCGAGGACGATGTACTTCATCGCCGCTTCCGAGGCCAGGCCGCTTTCGCGGTTGCTGGCGACCAGCGCGTAGGAGCACAGGGCCAGCAGTTCCAGGCCCAGGTACACCATCAGCAGGCTGCCGGCGGAGACCAGGATCATCATGCCGGCGGTGCCGAACAGGATCAGCACCGGGATCTCACCCTGGAACAGCTTGCGCTCGCGCAGGTAGCCCCAGCCATAGATCAGGGTCAGGCCGCTGAGCAGCACGATCCCGGTCTTCATCACGTCCGCGGCGGTATCGCGCACGAACATGCCATGGAAGACCTCCCCCTGCCCGCCCACGCCGGTGGCCAGCATGAACAGCACCACGGCCAGTGCGGCGACCGAGAACAGGTGGGTGACGATCTTGTTCCGTTCACTGACGAACAGGTCGAGGATCATCAGGGCGAAGGCGCTGCCGATCAGCACCAGCTCGGGAGCGAGCGGTGGCAGGTCAGCGGCGGTCAGTGGCAGCAGCGGCGAGGTGGTCATCATCAAATCCTGGAATTACAGCAGCTTGCTGGATGCGATCTGCATCGCCAGCTTTGCGATCGAGGGCTCCATCAGGTCGGTCAGCGGCTTGGGGTAGATGCCCAGGGCCAGCACGCCAATGGCGAACACGCCCAGCACCAGCCATTCGCGGCCGTTGATGTCCTTCAGTTCGGCGACGTGGCTGTTGGCCACCTCGCCGAAGAAGACGCGCTTGTACAGCCACAGGGTGTAGGCCGCGCCGATGATCAGGGTGGTGGCTGCGCCCAGGGCGATCCACGGGTTCCGCTGGAACGCCGCAAGGATGACCATGAACTCGCCGACGAAACCGCTGGTACCCGGCAGGCCCGCGTTGGCCATGAAGAACAGCATGGCGAAGGTGGCGAACCAGGGCATCACGTTGACCACGCCGCCGTAATCGGCGATGCGGCGGCTGTGCATGCGGTCGTACAGCACGCCGACGCAGGAGAACATCGCGCCGGACACGAAGCCGTGCGAGATCATCTGCACCATGGCGCCCTGCAGGCCCAGGCGGGCCGCATCGACGTTGCCGGCTTCACGCACCAGCCACAGGGCGATGAAGGTGCCCAGGGTGACGAAGCCCATGTGCGCGATCGACGAATAGGCGATCAGCTTCTTCATGTCGTCCTGCACCAGGGCGACCAGGCCGACGTAGATCACCGCGATCAGCGACAGTGCGATGACCAGCCATGCCCATTCCTGCGACGCATCGGGGACGATCGGCAGGTTGAAGCGCAGGAAGCCGTAGCCACCGATCTTCAGCGCGATGGCGGCCAGGATCACCGAACCGGCGGTCGGCGCTTCCACGTGCGCGTCCGGCAGCCAGGTGTGAACCGGGAACATCGGCACCTTGACCGCGAAGGCGATCAGGAAGGCGAAGAAGATCCAGGTCTGCTCCTTTCCCGACAGCTGCAGTGCATACAGGTCGGCCAGCTGGAAGCTGCCACCCTTCATGTACAGGTAGATCAGCGCCACCAGCATCAGCACCGAGCCGAGGAAGGTGTACAGGAAGAACTTCAGCGCGGCGTAGATGCGGCGCGGGCCGCCCCAGACACCGATGATCAGGAACATCGGGATCAGCATCGCCTCGAAGAACACGTAGAACAGCATCGCGTCCGTGGCCGAGAAGATACCGACGGTGACACCTTCCAGGATCAGGAAGGCAGCCACGTACTGGTTCACGCGCTTGTCGATCGCGCTCCAGGCACCGATCAGGGCGAGCACGCTGACCAGCGTGGTCAGCAGGATCAGCGCTACGGCGATGCCGTCCACGCCCAGGTTGTAGCCGATGTTGTAGGTCGGGATCCAGGCGTGGGTCTCGACGAACTGCAGCGCGTCGATGCCCGGGTTGTAGCCGCCCAGCAGCGAGAGACTCGCCACGAAGGTCAGCACCGCGACGCCCAGCGACGCCCAGCGGGCGGTCTGCGCATCACGGATCGCAAGGATCAGGGCACCGCCGAGGATCGGCAGCCAGATGAGGACACTGAGTAGAGGCCAGTTCGACACGTCTTCTTATTCCGTACAGGTCATCAACGCAGGTAATGCATCAGCACGCCCAGGAGGGCAATCAGGCCGATGATCATCGCGAAGGCGTAGTGATAGAGGAAACCGGATTGGGTACGGCGCAGCACGCTGGCTGCGACGTCCACAACACGTGCCGAGAGATTGACCACGCCGTCGACGATGTTGCTGTCGATCCAGCGCGAGACCTTGCCCAGCTTGACGCTGCCACCGGCGAGGCCATCGATCCACAGCTTGTCGAAGCCGTACTTGTTTTCCAGCACGGACACCACCGGGGCGAAGGTCTTGCGCGCCTTGCCCGACAGGTCCGGCTTCCACAGGTAGAACAACGCAGCCAGCAGGAAGCCTGCCAGGGTCAGCCAGAACGGCGGCAGCATCATGCCGTGCAGCGCGAACGCCACCGGACCATGGAACTCCTCGCCCAGGAAGGCCACGGTGTTCTTGGCCGGATCGTAGAAATCGACGATGCCGGTGAAGAACGTGTTGACCTGGCCCTTGATCGCCTCGTGGGCGTGGTGACCGGCCCAGTCGGTGCCGTGCAGCATCGGACCGATGCTGAAGAAACCGATGGCGATCGACGGGATGGCCAGCAGGATCAGCGGCAGCGTCACCACCCACGGCGTTTCATGCGGCTCATGCGGACCGTGGCCGTGGCCGTGGTCGTCATGCGCGTCGGCATGGTGTGCGTCGGCGGCATGGTGGTCGTCATGACCATGGCCGTGATCATCGTGTGCATCGCGGAAGCGTTCCTTGCCATGGAAGGTCAGGAACAGCAGGCGGAAGCTGTAGAAGCTGGTCACCAGCACGCCACCCAGCACGGCCCAGTAGCCATAGGTGGCCACCCAGCTGTTCTGCATGTGGGCGTGGATCTCGGCGGCCTCGATGATGGTGTCCTTCGAGTAGAAGCCGGAGAAGAACGGCGTACCGACCAGGGCCAGGGTACCGATCCACATGGTGATGAAGGTGATCGGCATGTACTTGCGCAGGCCGCCCATCTTGCGCATGTCCTGCTCGTGGTGCATCGCGATGATGACCGAGCCGGCACCGAGGAACAGCAGCGCCTTGAAGAAGGCGTGGGTCATCAGGTGGAACACGGCAGCGGAATACGCCGACACGCCCAGCGCCACGGTCATGTAACCCAGCTGGGACAGCGTGGAGTACGCGACGACGCGCTTGATGTCGTTCTGCACGATGCCGATCAGGCCGGTGAAGAACGCGGTGGTGGCACCGATGAACAGGATGAAGTTCAACGCGGTCTGCGAAAGCTCGAACAGCGGCGACATGCGGGTGACCATGAAGATACCGGCGGTCACCATCGTCGCGGCGTGGATCAGTGCCGAGATCGGGGTCGGGCCTTCCATCGAATCCGGCAGCCACACGTGCAGCGGAACCTGCGCCGACTTGCCCATGGCGCCGATGAACAGGCCGATGCAGATCACGGTGGCGATCGACCAGATCACCGGCTCGTTGAGCAGCTGCATGCCGAACATGGTGCCGTCCCAGATCTGCAGCTGGGCGCGCGGGTCGGCGAGCATGCCGGCCTGCGAGAACACCTGCGAGTAATCCAGGGTACCGAACACCCACAACACACCGGCGATGCCCAGCAGGAAGCCGAAGTCACCGACGCGGTTGACCAGGAACGCCTTCATGTTGGCGAAGATCGCGGTCGGGCGCTTGAACCAGAAACCGATCAGCAGGTACGACACCAGGCCCACTGCTTCCCAGCCGAAGAACAGCTGCAGGAAGTTGTTGCTCATCACCAGGGTGAGCATCGAGAAGGTGAACAGCGAGATGTAGCTGAAGAACCGCTGGTAACCCGGATCGTCCTGCATGTAGCCGATCGTGTAGATGTGGACCAGCAGCGACACGAAGGTCACCACCACCATCATCATCGCGGTCAGCTTGTCGACCATGAAGCCGACGTGGGCCGAGTACTGGCCGACTTCGAAGAACGTGTACAGGTTCTCGTTGAACGGCTGCGCCCCGCCCCACAGCAGCTGGTAGAGCGTGTGCATCGACAGGCCGCAGGCAACAGCGACACCGAGGATGGTGATGGTCTGCGCGCCGAAGCGCTTGACCTGGCGACCGAACAGGCCGGCGATGATGCTGCCGAACAGCGGTGCAAGCACCACTGCGATCAACAGACTCTTGGAGAGAGTGATTTCCATCTGTGGATCAGCCCTTCAACGAATCGACTTCGCCGACATTGATCGTTCGGCGTGTACGGAACAGGGTCACCAGGATCGCCAGGCCGATGGCGGCCTCGGCTGCGGCGACGGTCAGGATGAAGAACACGAACAGCTGGCCGGACGGATCACCCAACTGACGCGAGAACGCGACGAAATTGACGTTCACCGACAGCAGCATCAGTTCGATGGACATCAGCAGGACGATGACGTTCTTCCGGTTGAGGAAGATGCCGGCCAGGCTGATGGCGAACAGCACCGCGCCGAGCGCAAGCATGTGGCCAAGGGTAATCACGGCTGGGTCTCCTCGCCGGCAACCGGCTTGCTGTTGCTGTGCACGACCGGCACTTCGGCGCCCATCTTGACCATGCGCAGGCGGTCGCCCGCCTTGACCATGGTCTGCTCACCCGGGTTCTGGCTCTTTACACCGGTACGACGACGCAGGGTCAGCATCACCGCGGCGACCACGGCCACGGTCAGGATGACGGCAGCGAACTCGAACGGCAGCAGGTATTCAGTGAACAGGGTGCGGGCCAGCCAGGTGACGTTGGAGCTGTCGGCGGCGAGCGCAGCGGCGTTGTCGGCCGGGAACGGAGTGACCGCCCTGCTCTTCACGCCGATCAGGGTCAGCATCTGCACCAGCATGGCCACGGCAACGATGAGGCCGACCGGCAGGTAGCGCACCCAGCCTTCACGCATCTTCGTAGGATCGATGTCCAGCATCATCACCACAAACAGGAACAGCACCATCACCGCGCCGACGTAGACCAGCACCAGCGCAACACCGAGGAACTCGGCGCCGACCAGCAGCCACACGCAGGCGATGGAGAAGAAGGTCAGCACCAGGCACAGGACAGCATGCACGGGGTTGCGCACGCTGATCACCGCAGCGGCCGAAACCGTTGCCGCGATGGCGAAGACCCAGAAAGCGATATTTACCCAATCCATCTCTCGACCTCAGCGGTAAGCGGCATCGGCGGCACGACGCTCGGCGATCTCGGATTCGAGACGGTCGCCCAGGGCCAGCAGCTGCGGCTTGGTAACGATGTTTTCGCCACGATTCTCGAAGTGGTACTCGAGGATGTGGGTCTCGACGATCGAGTCCACCGGGCAGCTTTCCTCACAGAAGCCGCAGAAGATGCACTTGAACAGATCGATGTCGTAGCGGGTGGTACGGCGGGTGCCGTCCTCGCGCTTGGCCGAATCGATGGTGATGGCCAATGCCGGGCACACCGCTTCGCACAGCTTGCAGGCGATGCAGCGCTCTTCACCGTTGGGATAACGGCGCAGGGCGTGCAGGCCACGGAAGCGCGGCGACTGCGGGAACTTCTCCATCGGGTACATCATCGTGTACTTCGGCTTGAAGCTGTACTTCAGCGTCAGCCAGAGACCGGCCAGCAGTTCGAGCAGCAGCAGGCTCTTGAAGTAATGGGTAATCCTGTTCATCACTTAGACGCCCTTTTGAATCACGCCGAAGAACACCATGACGGCGGTAACCGCAATCCACAGAATGGCCAGCGGGATGAAGACCTTCCAGCCCAGGCGCATGATCTGGTCATAGCGGAAGCGCGGGAAGCTGGCACGGAACCAGATGTAGGCACTGGCGAAGAAGAACACCTTGACGAACAGCCACGGTGCACCGCCCTTCCAGATCCAGTCGACCAGCGGCGAGATATCGCCCGGGTTGACCCAGCCCTGGATCGGGCTCAGCCAGCCGCCGAGGAAGAAGATCGAGATCAGGAAGCTGATCAGGATCATGTTGGCGTATTCGGCCAGGAAGAACAGCGCGAACGCACCGCCCGAGTACTCGACCATGTGACCGGCGACGATTTCCGATTCACCTTCCACCACGTCGAACGGCGCGCGGTTGGTTTCGGCAACGCCCGACACCCAGTAGATGACGAACAGCGGGAACAGCGGCAGCAGGAACCAGTCGAAGAAACCGGAATTGCCGGCCTGCGCCATCACGATGTTGCTCAGATTCAGGCTGCCCGCAGCGATCATCACGCCGACCAGAGCGAAGCCCATCGCGATTTCGTAGCTGATCATCTGCGCCGAGGCGCGCATCGCACCCAGGAACGCATACTTCGAGTTGGATGCCCAACCGGCCAGGATGATGCCGTAGATGCCGAGCGAGGTCATCGCCAACAGATACAGCAGGCCGGCGTTGGCGTTGGACAGCACGATCTGCGAATCGAAGGGCACCACCGACCAGGCCGCGAAGGCCGGAGCCAGGGTGATCAGCGGCGCCAGCAGGAAGATCGCCTTGTTCGCGCTGCTCGGCTGCAGGACTTCCTTGAACAGCAGCTTGAAGACGTCGGCGAAGGCCTGGAAGATGCCCATGCCCACGTACATCGGGCCGTGGCGGACGTGCATCCAGCCGATCAGCTTGCGTTCCCAGACCACGTAGAAGGCCACCGAGACGATCACCGGAACGGTGATCACCAGGATCTTCAGGATGATCCAGATCAGCGCGCCGATGTCACCGAGGCCAAGCAGCCACTGGTGCAGCGGATCGACCGCGTTAATCAGCAATTCGTTCATGCAGCCACCACCGAAACACGAGCGGCACCCAGCGGCGCGGTTGCGCCGTGGCCCGATTCAATCCAGACCGAACCCGCAGCGACGCGGGCGTCGACCACCACCGGCAGGGTGGCCTTGCCGGCATCGGTGCCGACCTTGGCCATCTGCCCTTCCTGCAGCTGCAGGCGGGCGGCATCGTCAGCGTTGAGCACGATGCGCGGGGCGTTGTTGAGCGGATGCGACTGCAGCGCCGCGGCGCGACGGACCACCGCATCGGTGCGGTAGATCGCAGCGGTCGAGGCCACTTCCAGGCCTTCGCCGGCAAGGGCCGGCTGGGCCGAGGCAGCGACGGCAACAGTCACCGGGGCCAGGCTGGCGCGCAGGCCGGCCAGGTCGATGAACTCGAAACCGGCCACGGCCAGCTCAGCGCCGAGCGCACGCAGCACGCGCCAGCCCTCGCGAGCCTCGCCCGGCAGCTTGCCGCCGGCACGCGCCGACTGCTCACGACCATCGAGGTTGGTCAGGGTGGCATCGATTTCCGGCAGCGCACCGATCGGCAGGATCACGTCGGCAACGTCGCGGGTCGAGGCGCAGGCGAACTGGCTGAAGGCCACCACCTGTGCGCCGACCAGCGCCTTGCGCGCGGCCGGAGCATCGGCGAAGTCCAGGCCCGGTTCCAGGCCGTAGACCACGTAGGCCTTGCGCGGATCGGCCAGCATCGCGGCGACGTCCTTGCCGGCCGGCAGCACGCCGGCGCGGGTCAGGCCGATGGCGTTGGCGCCCTGCGGGATACGGCACAGCTTGGCACCGGTAGCGGCGGCGAAATCACGCGCAGCGGCGCGGATCGCGGCAGCCTGCGGGTGGTTCTCGGCGATGCCACCGACGATCAGCACGGTGTTGGTACCGCCCTGCACCGCCGAACGCAGCTCGGCGTTGGCCAGCGCATCGACGAACTTCGACGGGGCCACGATCTGCTTGCCGGCAACGCTGAACGCGAAGTCGAAGTCGACCGGGTTGACGACGTGGATCTTCGCGCCGTTGGTCGTCTGCGCCTTGCGCAGGCGGGCGTGCAGCAGCGGCAGTTCGTGGCGGATGTTGCTGCCCAGAATGACGATGCGGTCGGCGCCTTCGATCTCGGCCAGCGGCAGGCCGAACACTTCGGCGGTGGCGGCGTCGGAGAAGTCGCGGTTGTTGATGCGGTGGTCGATGTTGCTCGAACCCAGGCCAGTGGCCAGGCGGGCCAGCAGTGCGCCCTCTTCGTTCGAGGTCGACGGGTGCACCAGCACGCCCAGGTTGTCGCCCTGGTTGGCCTTGAGGATCCCGGCGGCCGCGGCCAGGCCTTCGGCCCAGCTCACTTCCTTCCACTCGCCATTGACCTTGCGCAGCGGCTTGACCGCACGGTCTTCGCTGTACAGGCCCTGGTGCGAATAACGGTCACGATCGGACAGCCAGCACTCGTTGACCGACTCGTTGTCGCGCGGCACGGTACGCAGCACTTCGCCGCGACGCACGTGCAGGAACAGGTTCGAGCCCATCGCGTCGTGGTAGCCCAGCGATTCGCGCGCGGTCAGTTCCCACGGACGGGCGCGGAACTGGAACACCTTGTTGGTCAGCGCGCCGACCGGGCACACGTCGACCACATTGCCCGAAAGCTCGGTGGTCAGCGGCTTGCCGTCGTAGGTGCCGATCTGCAGGTTTTCACCACGGTACATGCCACCCAGCTCGTAGGTACCGGCAACGTCGGCGGTGAAGCGGACGCAGCGGGTGCACTGGATGCAGCGGGTCATCTCGGTGGCGACCAGCGGCCCCATGTCCTCGTCGGCCACCACGCGCTTGCGCTCGTTGAAGCGGCTGACCGAACGGCCGTAGCCCAGCGACACGTCCTGCAGCTCGCACTCGCCGCCCTGATCGCAGATCGGGCAATCCAGCGGGTGGTTGATCAGCAGGAATTCCATCACCGAGCGCTGGAACTTCAGCGCCTTTTCACTGCGGGTGGCGACCTTCATGCCGTCCATCACCGGCGTGGCGCAGGCCGGCGCCGGCTTCGGCGACTTTTCCACGTCGACCAGGCACATGCGGCAGTTGGCAGCGATCGGCAGCTTCTCGTGGTAGCAGAAGCGCGGAATCGAAATGCCCGCCTTGTCGGCGGCCTGGATGATCATCGAACCCTTGGGCACGACCAGCGCCTTGCCATCGATCTCGATGGTGACGTGATCCGGTGGCACGCTGGGGGTCACTCCAGGATTATTGGGTTGCGCGCTCATGCAGCGGCTGCCTCCACCTTCTTGCCGTCAACCATCGAATGACCGTTGACGATGTAGTACTCGAATTCGTCCCAGAACTGGCGCAGGAAGCCCTGGATGGGCCACGCCGCCGCTTCGCCGAACGCACAGATGGTATGGCCTTCGATCTGGCCGGCCACGGTCTTCAACTGGTGCAGGTCTTCCATCGTGGCCTTGCCGGCGACGATGCGCTCCAGCACGCGGTGCATCCAGCCGGTACCTTCACGGCACGGGGTGCACTGGCCACAGGATTCCTTGTGGAAGAACTGGCTGATGCGGCAAGCGAACTTGACGCAGCAGACGCTGTCATCCAGCACCACGACCGCACCGGAACCCAGGCCGGAGCCCAGCGCACGGATGGTGTCGTAGTCCATCGGCAGGCCCTTCAGCTCGGCCGCGGTCAGCACCGGCATGGACACGCCGCCCGGGATCGCGCCCTTGAGCTTGCGGCCCGGCTTGAGGCCGCCAGCCATTTCCAGCAGGTCGTCGAAGGTGGTGCCGAGCGGCACTTCGAAGTTGCCGCCCTTCTGCACGCAGCCGGACACCGAGAAGCACTTCGGGCCGCCATTGGCGGTCAGGCTCAGGCCCTTGAACCACTCGGGACCATTGCGGATGATCGCCGGCACCGAACCATAGGTTTCGGTGTTGTTGATCGTCGACGGCTTGCCATACAGACCGAAGTTGGCCGGGAACGGCGGCTTGTAGCGCGGTTGACCCTTCTTGCCTTCCAGCGATTCCATCAGCGCGGTTTCTTCGCCGCAGATGTAGGCGCCGGCACCGAGGGCGCCGTAGATGTCGATATCCACGCCCGAGCCCAGCACGTTCTTGCCCAGCCAGCCGTTTGCATAGGCATCGGCCAGGGCCTGCTCGAAGTGCTCGAACGGCTCGTGGTGGAACTCACCGCGCAGGTAGTTGTAGCCCACGGTGGAACCGGTGGCGTAGCAGGCGATCGCCATGCCTTCCACCACCGAATGCGGGTTGTAACGCAGGATGTCGCGATCCTTGCAGGTGCCCGGCTCGGATTCATCCGAGTTGCAGAGGATGTACTTCTGCACGTTGCCCTTGGGCATGAAGGACCACTTCAGGCCGGTCGGGAAACCAGCGCCGCCACGGCCGCGCAGGCCCGAGGCCTTGACCATCTCGATGACCTGCTCCGGCGGGATCTTCTCTTCGAGGATCTTGCGCAGGGCGGCATAGCCACCGGTCTTCAGATAGCTTTCGTACGACCACGGGGTGTCGTAATGCAGGGTGGTGTAGACCACCTGGTGCGGCAGCGGCGCGGGGCCGACCGGACCCTTGGATTCGTGGTGATGTGCCATGCCCTTACTCCAGCCCGTCCAGAAGCTCGTCGACCTTTTCCAGGGTCAGACGCTCATGGTAGTGACCATTGATGACCATCATCGGTGCACCCGCGCAGCCGGCCAGGCACTCTTCCTCACGCTTGAGGTAGACGCGGCCGTCAGCGGTTGACTGACCGTTCTTGATGCCCAGCTTCTTCTCGCAATGGCGCACGATGTCTTCGGCGCCATTGAGCCAGCAGCTGATGTTCGTGCAGATGGCCACGTTGTTGCGGCCCACCTTCTCGGTCTCGAACATCGAGTAGAAGCTGGCAACCTCGTAGGCCCACACCGGCGGCAGGTCCAGGTACTTGGCCACGCCGGCGATCAGCTCGTCGGTCAGCCAGCCCTGGTTCTGCTCCTGGGCAGCATGCAGACCCTGCAGCACGGCAGAGCGCTTGCGGTCCGGCGGGAACTTGGACAGCCAGTGATCGATGTGAGCGCGGGTTTTGTCGCTCAACACCACCATCGGGTCGACGTCGCGCGCCGCCTCGAAATTACCTGTCGCCTTCATCGGCCGACCTCAGCGAAATGCATAACGTGAAATTGCAGAAACTGCGGCGCCGGCTTGCGCCGGCTGCCTGCAGCGGGCGTTGGCGTGGCGGACGGCATTACCGGTCAACCTCGCCGAACACCAGATCGTAGGTACCGATCATCGCCACCACGTCGGCCAGCATGTGGCCGCGCACGATCGAATCGATCGAGGACAGGTGGGCGAAGCCCGGCGCACGGAGGTGTACGCGGAACGGCTTGTTGGCGCCGTCGGAAACCAGGTAGCAGCCGAATTCGCCCTTGGGCGCTTCAACCGCGGCGTAGGTTTCGCCGGCCGGCACGCAATAGCCTTCACTGAACAGCTTGAAGTGATGGATCAGCGCTTCCATGTCGTCCTTCATGTCCTCGCGCTTGGGCGGAGCGACCTTGAAGTTCTTGACCATGACCGGGCCGGGGTTGGCCTTCAGCCATGCCACGCACTGCTTGATGATGCGGTTGGACTCGCGCATTTCGGCCACGCGGCACAGGTAGCGATCGTAGCAGTCGCCTTCCTTGCCCAGCGGGATGTCGAAATCGACGGCATCGTACTTCGCGTACGGACGCTTCTTGCGCAGGTCCCAGGCAACGCCCGAGCCACGCAGCATCACGCCGGTCATGCCCCACTGGTGGGCCAGTTCCGGGGTGACCACGCCGATGCCAACGGTACGCTGCTTCCAGATACGGTTGTCGGTCAGCAGGGTCTCGTATTCGTCGACACGGCCCGGGAACTCATTGGTGAAGTTTTCCAGGAAGTCCAGCAGCGAACCTTCGCGCGAGGCGTTGAGGTTCTTCAGGGCCTTGCCCTTGTGCCAGCGCGATTCCTTGTACTTCGGCATGTGGTCCGGCAGGTCGCGGTAAACGCCGCCCGGACGGTAGTACGCCGCGTGCATGCGCGCGCCGGAGACCGCTTCGTAGCAGTCCATCAGCTCTTCGCGCTCGCGGAAGGCGTACAGCATCACCGCCATCGCACCCAGGTCGAGGGCGTTGGAGCCCAGCCACATCAGGTGGTTCAGGATGCGGGTGATCTCGTCGAACATCGTACGGATGTACTGCGCACGCTCCGGCGCCTCGATGCCCATCAGGGTCTCGATCGAGCGCACATAGGCGTGCTCGTTGCACATCATCGACACGTAATCCAGGCGATCCATGTAGCCGATCGACTGGTTGAAGGGCTTGGACTCGGCCAGCTTCTCGGTGCCCCGGTGCAGCAGACCCACGTGCGGGTCGGCACGCATGATGGTCTCGCCGTCCATTTCCAGGATCAGGCGCAGCACACCGTGCGCGGCCGGATGCTGCGGGCCGAAGTTCATGGTGTAGTTGCGGATTTCCTGCCGGCTTTCGGCAGCATTGCTGGCGAATGCTTCGCCGGCCTGGTGTACGTGACTCACTTCACTGCCTCCTGCGAGCGCTCGCCGGCAGCGGTCTGCAGGCGGGCGTCGTCGCGGATCACGCGCGGCACGCCGACACGCGGCTCCACCGAGGTGACCGGTTCGTAGATGACACGCTTCTTTTCTTCGTCGTAGCGGACTTCGACGTTGCCGATCAGCGGGAAGTCCTTGCGGAACGGATGGCCGACGAAACCGTAGTCGGTCAGGATCCGGCGCAGGTCCGGGTGACCTTCGAAGATCACGCCATACAGGTCGAACGCTTCGCGCTCGAACCAGTTCAGGCCCGGCCAGATGCCGGTCAGCGAGGACACCACCGGCAGCGCTTCGTCAGGCGCGAAGCAGCGCAGGTGCAACATCAGGTTGTGCTGGTACGAACGCAGCTGTGCGACCACGGCAAAGCGCTGGGTCGGCATGTGCTGCGGGCGGGCGCCGTCGGCGCTCTCTTCGCTGGGGAACTCGCCCCAGGCGAAGCGGCCCTGGGCCTTGCCTTCGACACCGCGGCTGAAGCCCTGCGAAGACACGTCGGCGGTGTCCCACTCGTCGGAGCCATAACCGAGGTAATCGACGCCGCAGAGGTCCACGGCCTGCTCGAAACCAAACTCGTCACGCAGCGCGAGGGCGGTGGCGTGCCACTCAGCGGCAGGCACTTCCAGCGTCACTTCGCCGCGGGGTTCGACCACGATGACCTTCGCACCTGCGAAACGTGCGGAGAGTCGGTCGATGAAGGATGCTTGCTCTGCCATGGGGGCTTGGCGCGCTCTTGTCAGGTGAAGGGGTCAGCGGGCGATGGTCTGTGTACGCCAGATCTTCTTCTGCAGCTGCAGGATCCCGTACACCAGCGCCTCGGCGGTCGGCGGGCAGCCCGGGACATAGATGTCCACCGGCACCACGCGATCACAGCCGCGCACCACAGAATAGGAATAGTGGTAGTAACCACCGCCGTTGGCGCAGCTGCCCATGGAGATCACCCACTTGGGGTCGGGCATCTGGTCATAGACCTTGCGCAGCGCCGGGGCCATCTTGTTGACCAGGGTGCCGGCGACGATCATCACGTCGGACTGACGCGGCGACGGGCGGAACACCACACCGTAGCGGTCAAGGTCCAGGCGCGCCGCACCTGCGTGCATCATTTCGACCGCACAGCAGGCCAGACCGAAGGTCATGGGCCACATCGAACCGGTACGTGCCCAGTTCAGCAGCGCATCGACGCTGGTGGTGACAAAACCCTTTTCCAACAAGGGGTTGTCGCCTTCCGGCCGCAGGATGTCATCAACCCGCCCTTCCGGGACAGGATTGGTCATCAGGCCATCGAGAGTCTGAATCACTCCCATTCCAGCGCTCCCTTCTTCCAGACATAAATGAAACCGAGGAACAGCATGCCGACGAACAGACCCATGGTGACGAGCGAACGCGCGCCCAGCTCCATGAAGACCTGCGTCCACGGCACGATGAAGATGATTTCCAGGTCGAAGACGATGAACTGGATCGCGATCAGGTAGTAGCGCACGTCGAACTTCATACGTGCGTCTTCGAAGGCTTCGAAGCCGCACTCGTACGGCGACAGCTTTTCCAGATCGGGGCGGCGGGGACCGAGGAATCGACCAACCAGCATCAGCGTAATGCCGATACCGGTGGCAACGATCAGAAACAGCAGAGACGGCAAATATTCGGCCAGCACAGCGATTCTCTCTTGCCTCTGCCGCTGCGCCTGCAGGCGCTTTGGCATGGGGGAGTGGACGGGAATCTGCCTGGCGCCTTGCGCGCCAGACCAACCCGCTTACTTACTAAATGGTGCCCAAGAGGGGACTCGAACCCCTACGACCTAAGTCGCTACCACCTCAAGGTAGTGCGTCTACCAATTCCGCCACCTGGGCAAACGATCACATCAGACTATCTTCCCGATGCGCCGCGTATTGTAACCGGCTTCAGTCTTTCTGGGAGCCTTCCGAAGGCTTTTCTTCACCAGAAACCGAAGATTCCGCCTGAGCCGGCACAGTTGCGGCCGGAACCGGGGCGGCCGGGACCGCATCGGCCTTCGGAACGGCCGGCAATTCGCCCGCCGGAGCGGCCGGAGCACTGGCCGCCGGGGCGGACATCAGGCCCAGATCCTGATCGGCGGCCGGGCGGTTGCCATGGCCGGCGTACCAGGCCATGAAGAGGCTGATGCCGAAGAACACCACGGCCAGCCACTTGGTCGACTTGGACAGGAAGTTGGACGCGCCACGCGCACCGAACACGGTCCCCGAGGCGCCAGCGCCAAAGCCCGAACCTGCCGCCGCACCCGAGCCACGCTGCATCAGGATCAGCGCGACCATGGCTACGGCAACCAGCACGTAGACGACATTGAGGATCAACATCAGCATTGGAAATCCGCCCTCGGACTAGAGTGCCGGCGGCTAGCCGGCAACCGTAACTAATTGTTTGCCGCCGCCTCTGCGATGGCCAGGAAGTCGGCGGCCACCAGGGAGGCACCACCAACCAGCCCACCATCGACATCCGGCTGCGCGAACAGTTCCCCGGCATTGTCGGGCTTCACGCTACCGCCGTAAACAATGGGCAGTGAATCAGCAATTCTAGCATCGATGCGCGCGACTTCGCCACGAATGAACGCGTGCACCTGCTGCGCCTGCTCCTTGGTGGCGGTACGGCCGGTGCCGATCGCCCAGACCGGCTCGTAGGCGACCACGGCATTGGCGAAGCCCTCGGCCCCGACAAGCTCGAGCACCGGGGCCAGCTGGCTGGCGATGACCGCCTCGGTCTGCCCGGCCTCGCGCTGCTCAAGGGTTTCACCGACGCACAGCACCGGCACGAGGCCGGCATGCAGGGCGGCAGCGAACTTGCGGGCCACCAGCTCACTGCTCTCGTTGTGGTACTGGCGGCGCTCGGAGTGGCCGACCAGGCCATAGCGGGCACCCACCTCGTGCAGCATGGCCGCGCATACCTCACCGGTGTAGGCGCCCTTCTCGTTGCTGCTGACGTCCTGTGCACCAAAGGCCAGGCCGGTGTCGCCGAAGTCTTCGACCAGCTCACCCAGGTAGGGCATCGGCGGCAGGATCACCACCTCCACTCCGCGCTTCGGCAGCCCGGCAGCGACCTGCCCCAGCAGTTCGGTGGCGAATTGACGGCTGCCGTGCAGCTTCCAGTTTCCAGCGACGATCTTGCGGCGCATGAGCGGGTGGCTCCTGTATGAACTCAGCCGCCCATGATACCTGCTGCGGCAAAAAACCGTTTCTTTGTAAGCGGTTACATGGGTTTTCAGCCAACGGCGCAGCCCCTCGTGGCGGGGGTGGGGTTGGTCGCGGAGAGCCCCGGCTGGATTTGTGGGGTTGGCCGGGCGGGCGGGACTGGCGAGGGACGCCGTGAACCCGTCCATGGGGGCTTGGCCGCGGCATCCATGCCGCGGACACCCTCGCCAGCCCCACCCGCCCGGCCCCTGACACATTCCGGCGGTTCCGCCCGCCACGGAAAGAAAAAAGAAGATCAAAAGCAAAAGCGAAAGCAGAGCTTCGGCCCCCTCCCCTGTTTCGAGATCTGACAGATCTCATCCACGCATGACGTGGATAGATCGTGTCGACCAAGGTCGACACCTACCAACGGCCGCGGGAAATTGTCGGGGGTGGGGCGGTGTGGGCTGGCAGGACCGTTGGCGCCATGGATGGCGCCATCGAGCCCCCAGGGATGGGTTT
>NZ_JBSPUD010000023.1:66025-83287 GCF_056861525.1 Stenotrophomonas sp. 82F1 | reverse complement strand
GTCCAAGCGTGGCAACGCCAGCCTGCGCCAGATCCTCTACATGGCTGCCATGGGCCTGACCCGATCGAAAGGCGGCAAACCCCTTTACACGGCCATCCGCGAACGCGGCCACAGCAGTACCGCCAGCTTCAACATCCTGGCCAGAAAGCTGGCCAAGATCGCCTGGGGCGTCTTCAAGAGCGGTCGGGACTTTGATCCAGCCATGCTGAAAGTGGGTCAAGCCTGCTTCCAGCAGGCTTGACCACAAACATAGGATCTCGGCTCTACACAGGACATTGGTCGCATCGCGTTGTGGGCCAGCGGCCGACACGGCCGGTTACGACTCCAGCAGTTCCATCCAGGCCGCTTCGGCCTTTTCCAGCTGCGCGGCGGTGGCTTCGCGGTCGCGGCCGAGCACCGCCATGCGCGTGGCATCGGCGTAGTTGCTCGAGTCGGCAAGCTGCCGGTCCAGTTCGGCCAGCACGCCTTCCAGCTCGGCGACCTTGGCTTCGGCACTGGCCAGCTTGTGCGGGTTGACCGGCTTCTTCTGCACCATCTGCGCGACCGGTGCGGTCTTGACCACCACCGGTTCCTCCACCTGCTCCATGCGTACCTTGGTGCCCTGCGCCTGCGGACGCGTGCGCAGCCAGGCGGCGTACGCGTCGAGATCGCCGTCGAACGGTTCGACCACGCCATCGGCCACGCGCCAGAAGGTGTCGCAGACCAGGCCGATCAGATGGCGATCATGCGAGACCATCACGATCGCGCCGTCGAAATCGGCCAGGGCTTCGGCCAGCGCTTCGCGCATTTCCAGGTCAAGGTGGTTGGTCGGTTCGTCGAGCAGCAGCACGTTCGGCTGCTGGTAGGCGATCAGCGCCAACGCCAGGCGCGCGCGCTCGCCGCCGGAGAAGCCGTCCACCGGTTCGAAGGCACGGTCGCCCGGGAAATTCCACTTGCCGAGGAAATCGCGGAACGACTGGTTCGGTGCGTCCGGGGCCAGGTCGCGGAAGTGTTCCATCGGCGACTGGCCTTCATGCAGCGACTCGACCGTGTGCTGGGCGAAGTAGCCGATGCGCAGGTCCGGGTGCGCGGCGCGCTCGCCGGCGATCGGTGCCAGTTCGCCCACCAGGGTCTTCACCAGGGTGGTCTTGCCGGCGCCGTTCGGGCCCAGCAGGCCGATGCGCTGGCCCGCTTCCAGGCCGAAGCCCACGTTGTGCAGGATCACCGAGTCGCTGCCGTAGCCGGCCTCGACGTGGTTCAGGCGGATCAGCGAGAACGGCAGCTTGGCCGGCGGCGCGAACTCGATGCGGAACTCGCGCTCGGCGCGCACTGCTTCGGTACCGGCCAGCTTGGCCAGGCGCTTCATCCGGCTCTGTGCCTGCGCGGCCTTGCTGGCCTGGGCCTTGAAGCGGTCGATGAAGCTCTGCAGATGGGCGCGCTCGGCCTGTTCCTTCTCGTGCGCGATCTGCTGCTGGCGCAGCTGTTCGGCGCGCTGGCGCTCGAAGTCGGTGTAGCCGCCCGGGTAAAGCTTCGCGCCGCCACCGTGCAGGTGCAGGGTGTGGGTGGCGACGTTGTCGAGGAACTCGCGGTCATGCGAGATCAGCAGCAGGGTGCCCGGGTACTTCAGCAGCCACTGTTCCAACCAGTACACCGCGTCCAGATCCAGGTGGTTGGTTGGTTCGTCGAGCAGCAGCAGGTCGCTGGGCATCATCAGCGCGCGGGCCAGGTTCAGGCGCACGCGCCAGCCGCCGGAGAACGAGGACACCGCGCGGTGGTGTGTTTCGGCCGGGAAACCGAGGCCATGCAGCAGCTTGCCGGCGCGCGCTTCGGCGTCGTAGGCGTTCAGCTCGGCCATGCGCGTATGCGCCTCGGCCACCGCTTCCCAGTCCTCGCGGGCGGTGGCTTCGGCCTCGGCGGCCAGCACCGCTGCCACCTCGACGTCACCGCCCAGCACGAAGCTCAGCGCCGGGTCCGGCAGCGACGGGGTTTCCTGGGCGACGCTGGCGATGCGGATCTTGCCGGGCAGGTCGACGTCACCCTTGTCGGCCTCCAGCTCGCCCTTCACCGCCGCGAACAGGCTGGACTTGCCAGCACCGTTGCGGCCGACCACGCCTACCCGGTAACCGGCATGCAGAGTCAGGTCGACATTGGACAACAGCAGCCGCTCGCCGCGGCGCAAGGCGAAATTACGAAGCGAAATCATGGGGGGAGGCGTCCATATAACCGAATGGAATGTGCTGGTAAGCACTGTTCCTGCGACGCAATTCTAGCGTTAACGAATACTTGACGCGCCCCGGGATGCGCGGCGGGCGACGTTCCTCTCTCCCACGTCCTGTCCGCGCGCCTCCCGGGCCCCTCCCCCGTCACTGCCTGTCGCAGCTAAATGGTTGCTGCTGCAACGTTTTTTCTGATGACCGGCATTTGACAGGCACTGAATATCCCGTTAATTCCTGTATTGCGCACCGCAACAACCGTCGTCCGCTCACCCCCGTGATGTCGATTCCGGTGCCATCCCGCCAACCGGAGCCCCCTCCCGATGACCCGCAAGACCAGCCTGATCGCCGCCGCCGTCGCTGTCGCACTCGGTGGTTCTCCGTTCGTTGCCGCCGCCCAGCAGGCCGGCACCGCCGCCAACACCCTGGACACGGTGATCGTCACCGGCACCCGCGTGGCCGACCGCACGGTCGCCGAATCGCAGTCGCCGATCGACATCATCACCCCCGAAATCCTGCAGTCCACCGGCACCGGTGAGCTGGCCACCGCGCTGTCGCGTGCCCTGCCCTCGCTGAATTTCCCGCGCCCGGCACTGACCGACGGCACCAGCGGTGTGCGCCCGGCACAGCTGCGCGGCCTGTCGCCGGACCAGGTGCTGGTGCTGGTCAACGGCAAGCGCCGCCACACCTCGGCGATGATCAACGTCAACGGCAGCATCGGCCGTGGCTCGTCGGCAGTGGACATCAACGCGATTCCGATCGCCGCCATCGAGCGCGTCGAGGTGCTGCGTGACGGCGCCTCCGCACAGTACGGTTCGGATGCCATCGCCGGCGTCATCAACATCGTGCTGAAGGGCAGCGGCAGTGGCGGCAGCCTGGCCGTCGACTACGGCCAGTATTCGGCCGGCGACGGCAACAAGTACCAGCTGTCCGGCGATACCGGCGTGGAATTCGGCAACGGCCGTGGCCGCGTGCACGTGGCCGGCCAGATCAGCCAGCAGGACGAGAGCGACCGCGCCGGCCCCTACCGCGGCACCACGCCCAACACCGGCAACTTCCCCAGCGTTGGCCAGACCACCTTCATTGTCGGCGACCCGAAGGTCGACGCCACCGCTGCCTCGGTCAACGCCAGCTTTGATTTCAGCGACCACGTGACCGGCTACGCCAGCGCGCTGCTCAGCAACCGCGACATCACCTCGTTCGCGTTCTACCGTTCGCGCAACCACAGCGGGCAGACCGCGCTGCTGGCGCAGACCTACCCGGACGGCTATGTGCCGCAGATCAACCAGTATTCCAAGGACCGTTCGCTGGTGGCCGGCGTCAAAGGCAACACCGACAACGGCTGGACCTGGGACCTGAGCCTGAACCACGGCGAGAACACCCTGGATTTCCACACCCGCAACAGCATCAACTACAGCCTGGGCGCCACCAGCCCGCGTTCGTTCTACGACGGCACGCTGAAGTACCAGCAGGACATCTTCAACGCCGACCTGACCAAGTCGCTGGACTGGGGACTGGCCTATCCGGTCACGCTGTCCTTCGGCGGTGAGTACCGCCGCGAGAAGTGGGACCAGAACCCGGGTGAACTGAACTCCTACACCGGCACCGGCGCGCAGGGTTTCGCCGGCTTCACCCCGACCAACGAAGTGCACACCGACCGCCACAACTACGCGGTCTATGCGGGCCTGGAAGCGGACCTGACCGAGAAGTTCTCCGCCGGCATCACCGGCCGCTACGAGGATTACTCGGACTTCGGTGACCGCTTCTCCGGCAAGCTGTCGGCGCGCTACGCGTTCACCGACAAGGTCGCGCTGCGGGCCACCGCCTCCAGCGGCTTCCGCGCGCCGTCGCTGCCGCAGCAGGGCTACCAGGCGGTGACCAGCCAGTTCACCAACGGCGTGTTCGTCGAACGCGGCACCTTCCCGACCACCAGCCAGGCCGCACAGGCGCTGGGCGCTTCGCCGCTGAAGGCCGAGACGTCCACCTCCTACAGCCTGGGCCTGGTGCTGCAGCCGATCGACCGCCTGTACGTCACCGTCGATGCGTACCAGATCGACATCGACAACCGCATCGCGCTGTCGTCCAGCATCACCACCAACGCCGCTTCCAGTGCGCTGCTGGCCGGGCTGGGCCTGCCGCAGGTGACTGCCTTCTCGTACTTCACCAACGGCCTGGATACGCGCACCCGTGGCGTCGACTTCGTGTCCAGCTACACCGTGCCGTTCAGCGCCAGCAGCCTGGAACTGACCGCGGCGTACAGCTACAACGACACCGAAGTGCAGCGCGTGGGTGGCACCCCGGCGGTGTTCGGCACGCTGGGCCTGACCCAGTCGCTGATCGGCCGCGATGAGATTGGCCGCATCGAGGACAGCTACCCGCACGACAAGACCATCCTCAGCGGCACCTGGCGCTCGGACCATTGGGAACTGGGCCTGGCGGCGACCCGCTACGGCAAGTTCACCGTGCGCAACTCGGCCACGGCCGCGCGTGACCAGACCTACGGCGACAAGTGGGTGCTGGATGCTTCGGCCAGCTACAAGCCGAGTGCCAACTGGACGCTGACGGTGGGTGCCGACAACCTGCTGAACGAGTACCCGGACCGCACCGAAGACCTGCAGAACTCCACGTTCGGCATGCTCCCGTACAGCAACTACTCGCCGTTCGGCTTCAATGGCGCGTATGTGTATGGGCGGATCAAGTACAACTGGTAAGCGGTAGCGGGAGTGCCGGGCCCTGCCCGGCGGCTGCTCTGCTAGTGCCGGCCGCTGGCCGGCAACAACGCGTGGGCACCCGCAGGCCACGGATCATGGCCTGCGGGTTTGCCGTATCTGGCCGTATCGGTGAAAATCGGGGTACCCCCCTGTTTCCTGCGAGAGCCGATGCACCATGACACCGACCTGATCAACATCGTTGCCGTTGGTCTCGGGCTCGCCTTCATCTTCGGCGCGCTGGCCAACAAGCTCCGCTTGTCTCCTCTGGTCGGTTACCTGGTTGCTGGCATCTGCGTCGGTCCGTTCACCCCGGGCTTCGTCGCCGACCAGGCGCTGGCCAACCAGCTGGCCGAGCTGGGCGTGATGCTGCTGATGTTCGGCGTCGGCCTGCACTTCTCGCTGAAGGACCTGATGGCGGTCAAGGCCATCGCCATTCCCGGTGCCATCGGCCAGATCCTGGTCGCCACCCTGCTCGGCTGGGGCCTGGCGGCATTGATGGGCTGGCCGGTCATCCACGGCATCGTGTTTGGTTTCGCGCTGGCTACGGCCAGTACCGTGGTGCTGCTGCGCGCGATGGAAGAGCGCCGCCTGCTGGAAACCCAGCGCGGCAAGATCGCGGTCGGCTGGCTGATCGTCGAGGACCTGGCCTGCGTGCTGGCACTGGTGATGATGCCGGTGATGGCCGGCGTGTTCGGGCCCGACGCGGCCAATGAACACCACACCATCGGCAGCGTGCTGGCCAGCATCGGCTGGACGTTCGTGCAGCTGGGCCTGTTCGTGGCGGTGATGCTGGTGGTTGGGCGCCGGGTCATTCCGTGGATCCTGGAGCGCATCGCCGGTACCGGCTCGCGCGAACTGTTCACCCTGTCGGTGCTGGCGATCGCGCTGGGCGTGGCGTTCGGTTCGGCGATGCTGTTCGGTGTGTCGTTCGCGCTGGGCGCGTTCTTCGCCGGCATGCTGCTCAATGAATCCGAACTCAGCCACAAGGCGGCCAGCGATTCACTGCCGCTGCGTGATGCATTCGCGGTGCTGTTCTTCGTTTCGGTGGGCATGCTGTTCAATCCCGGCATTCTGATCGAGCACCCGTGGCAGGTGCTGGCCACCGCCGGCATCATCATGTTCGGCAAGTCGGCGGCGGCGTTCTTCATCGTGCGCGCGTTCGGCCACCCGACCGGCACCGCATTGACGATCTCGGCCAGCCTGGCGCAGATCGGCGAGTTCGCCTTCATCATCGCCGGCCTCGGCGTGACCCTGAAGATCCTGCCGCCCACCGGCCAGGCGCTGGTGCTGGCCGGCGCGCTGATCTCGATCATGCTCAATCCGCTGGTGTTCGGTCTGCTCGACCGCTGGCTGCTGAAGCACCAGGAAACCACGCCTACGGCGGTGGAGACCGAGCTGCCGCCAGGACCGTCGCTGGACCTGCACGACCATGCCATCGTCATCGGCTACGGCCGCGTTGGCAGCGCGCTGGCACAGGTGCTGCGCGACCGTGGCGTGCCGGTGATGATCATCGACGACAACAAGGAACATGTTGCCGAAGCGCATGCGGCGGGCCTGCCCGGCATCCGCGGCAGCGCCGCGTCGGACAAGGTGCTGGCCGAGGCCCATCCCGAGCGCGCGAAGATCGCGGTGCTGGCGATCCCGCAGCCGCTGGAAGCCGGTGAGACCCTGGCCAAGCTGCGTGCGATCAACCCCAACCTGACCCTGCTGGCGCGCGCGCACAGCGATGCCGAAGTGAAGCATCTGCTTGAACATGGTGCCGACGGTACGGTGATGGCCGAGCGCGAGCTGGCCTACTCGCTGGCGGAAATGGTGATGGCGACTCCGCCGTATCGCAGTCTTGGGCAGCACAGCATTCCGGTGGTGTGAGGGCTGTGCGGCAGGGCTGCGCCCTGCGCCTGCGGTGGCAACTGCAACTGCCGAAGCAACAGCCAGAGCTGGCTTCCTGCGGGATGGCGGGGTGGGTCCGGTTGCGGGGGGCGCTGCAAGTACGTCCCTGTAAGCTCGGTCGCCGCATCCATGCGGCTCACGCCCCCGCAACCGGATCCACCCCGCCTTCGACAGGTTCCCACTGCTGTTGGTAAATGCTCTTGGTGGGTGTCGACCTTGGTCGACACGTCGATCCACGTCATGCGTGGATGTTCTTCGTTCAATCGTTGAAAAATCGATTTCGATTGAGATTCATCCACGCATGGCGTGGATCTACCGGGGTTGGTTGCACCTAAAAAAATCCCCGGCCGACCCGCATCGGCCGGGGATGATATCGCCACGCCCTTGGAGAGCGTCTCTACCGTAGCGCGTTCCTGCAGTGGTGGTGATCGCCTGTGGCGATGACGACCAAGCCGGTGGCTATCAGCCGGCCAGCGGCAGGCAGACGTCGGCGCGCAGCTGGTGCGCAGGTATCTGTTCGGGATCATCCAGGAAGTGGAAATACAGGGGCGCTTCGGCAAGTGCATGCCCGCTGTCCGGCCACCAGTCGCGCAGCAGTACGTCACCCACTGCCTGCAGCTGCTCATAGGGGCCGACGTGGTGGACAACCGCATGCGGTCCGACTCCGAGGGCCTGCCGCCGCAGCGGCGATGACAAGGGCGGCAACTCCGTGGCGAATCCGATGCCGCAGTCGAAGCGGTGCACCCGTGCCGGTACGTCACGGTGGTCATCGACGGCGATGCCCACCAGATGCAGCAGATCATCGGCCAAGCCCTGCGTCTGCGCCCATTCAAACAAGCGACCGAAGCTGGCGTCGAGATCACCGAAGGCACCCTGTGCGCGCAACAGCACGACCTCGAACGGCTGCAGCGCGCGCACTTCCACTTTCAACGGGGTAGCGGTCTCTGCGTCCACGTCGGCCGGCGGCTGTGCCAATACCTGCTGCCATCGCTGCCGCAGCGCTGCATCGGCGCGCAGCGCGCGCGGGGTGGTATCCAGGCGCTGCCGGCAGCGCCGCGCCAGGGCCTGAGCGCTTTCGTAGCCTGCGGCCAATGCGGCGTCGGTGACACTTGCATCGGGCTGCTGCAGCGCCTGCAAGGCGTTGAGCAGACGCAGGCGATCCAGCGTCTGCCCCGGGCTTTCACCGGTCAGCGCCCGGTACAGGCGCTGGAAGTGATAGGGCGACTGATGCGCCACTGTCGCCAGCGCGGTTACATCCGGCAGCGCCTGCTGCTCACGCAGGCATGCCTGCAGATGGTCGATGACCCGTTCGATTCCCTGCGCCTGGCGCAGGCCTGCAAGCCGTTTCATGACCATCTCCCATCGAGGACATGGCTGCGATCGTGCCTGATCCCCCGCCCGCGCGCGTAACCGATCCTGCGCGATTGCCTACCCTCAGGTGACGGCCAGGGCCTGCTCCAGGTCAGCGCGCAGGTCACCGATGTGCTCGATGCCGATCGACAGGCGCACGGTGTCCTCGCTGACCCCGGCCCTGGCGAGCTCGGCCGCATCCAGCTGGCGATGGGTGGTCGACGCTGGATGGGTGGCCAGCGACTTCGCATCCCCCAGGTTCACCAGCCGGGTGAACAGCTTCAGTGCATCAAGGAAACGCGCGCCGGCAACGCGCCCGCCGGGCAGGCCGAAGGTCAGCACGCCGGAGCCGTGGCCGCCCAGATAGCGCTGCGCCGCCGTGTGTTCGGGATCTTCGGGCAACCCGGCATAGCGCACCCAGGCCACCTTCGGATGCGCGCGCAGGTACTGCGCCACGGCCAGCGCGTTGGCGTTGATCCGCTCCATGCGCAGGGCCAGGGTCTCGATGCCCTGCAGGATCAGGAAGGCGTTGAACGGGGACAACGCGGCACCGGTGTTGCGCAATGGCACCACCCGCGCACGACCGATGTACGCCGCCGCGCCGAGCGCTTCGGTATAGACCACACCGTGATAGCTCGGATCGGGCTGGTTCAAGCGGGCGAAGCGTTGCGGCTGTGCCGTCCAGTCGAAGCGGCCCGAATCGACGATCGCCCCGCCCAGGCTGGTGCCGTGGCCGCCGAGGTACTTGGTCAGCGAATGCACGACGATGTCGGCGCCATGTTCGAACGGGCGCAGCAGGAACGGCGTGGCCACGGTGTTGTCGACGATCAGCGGCACGCCCGCCGCATGCGCGACCTCGGCGATCGCGGCGATGTCGGTGACGTTGCCGCGCGGGTTGCCGATCGATTCGACGAACACCGCCTTGGTGCGCTCGTCGATCAACGCGGCGAACGCGGAAGGGTCGGCCGGATCGGCAAAACGCGTCTGGATGCCGTACTGCGGCAGCGTGTGCGCCAGCAGGTTGACGCTGCCGCCATACAGCGCGCTGGCGGCGACGATGTTGTCGCCAGCCTCGGCAATGGTCTGGATTGCATAGGTGATCGCCGCCTGCCCGGAGGCCAGTGCCAACGCGCCGATGCCCCCTTCCAGTGCCGCCACGCGCTGCTCCAGCACGTCGGTGGTGGGGTTCATGATGCGCGTATAGATGTTGCCCGGCACCTTCAGGTCAAACAGGTCTGCCCCGTGCTGGGTGTCATCGAATGCGTAGGCCACGGTCTGGTAGATCGGCACCGCCACCGCGCGCGTGGTCGGGTCGGGGCGATAGCCGCCGTGCACGGCCAGGGTTTCCAGTTGCCACTGCGGATCGCTCATTGCACCAGGCTCCATCCGGGGAAACGTCCACCATAGGCCACCCTTCACCCGCCACTGAGAGCCCCTGGCGATGACGCCAGTACCTGCGGTTATCAGGTTGCCCAGGATTCAGGCAGTCGTCATGGGCCGTTGCTAGGCTTCGCCGCCGGGCCCTTCGACCCGGACAAGGACGCCCTACCGATGCAGCCCTCCCCGTGGACTCCCGCCGCTGGCAACCCGACCCAGGTGCTGCTGGTCGAGGACGATCGCCGCCTGGCCGAGCTGGTCAGCGACTACCTGCGCGAACATGGATTTGCCGTGCAGCACGTGCCGCGAGGCGACCTGGCCAGCGCGGCCTGTCGCCAGCACGCGCCGGAACTGGTGGTGCTGGACCTGATGCTGCCTGGCCTCGGTGGCATCGATGTGTGCCGGCAGATCCGCAGTTTTTCCGACGTGCCGATCCTGATGCTGACCGCGTGCGAGGACGATATCGAACAGGTGCTGGGCCTGGAGTCCGGCGCCGATGACTACGTGCACAAGCCGATCGAGCCGCGGCTGCTGCTGGCACGCCTGCGCGCGCTGCTGCGCCGTCGCCATGGCAGCGGCCCTGCCGGCGTGCCGTGCCGGCTGATGCATGGGGAACTGCTGATCGATCGCGTGCAGCGCGAGGTTCACCTGCATGGGCAGCCGGTGGAACTGGGCACCACCGAGTTCGAGATCCTCTGGCTGCTGGCCAGCCAACCCGGGCAGATCCTCTCGCGCGACCAGATCCTGCAGGCGGCGCGCGGCATCGGTTTCGATGGACTGGACCGCAGCGTGGATGTCTGCATCGGCAAGCTGCGCCGCAAGCTGGGCGACGATGCGCGCGAACCTCGCCGGATCAAGACCGTCTGGGGCCGCGGCTACCAGTTCAACCCGTCGGCCTGGTCGGCGTGAAGCGCCTGTTCCTGTGGCTGTGGTTCGTCACTGGTGCCTGCCTGCTGGTGTCGGTGTTCAGCCTCAACCAGCTGCTGGACCGCATCTACACGCCCCTGCAGGAACGCGTTTTCGTCGAGCAGGTGCGCGGCCAGGTGTATGCGCTGCGCAGCGGACTGGCCGGCCTGGACCGCCCACAGCAGGAGCAGCGTCTGGCGCAATGGCAACCGCACTACGGCATTGCCCTGTCGCTGCTGGATGCACCACCGGTACTGGATGACGAAGAGCGCAGTGCCCTGCGCGGGGACGGCTTCATCGTCCGCGACCGCTACCAGCAGGTGCTGCTGCCCATCGAGGGTGCTGACGGACGCTGGCTGCAACTGCGCTTTCCCGGCGAAGTGCAGATGACCCTGTACATGACCATCGCCGCGTACCTGTGCATCCTGCTGCTGGTCGGCGCCTGCCTCTATGCCTGGGTACGCCTGTTGTGGCGCGACCTGGAGGCGCTGCGGGGTCATGCAGACCGCATCGGTGCCGGCGACCTGCAGGCGCGTGCGCAGGTATCGCCGCGCTCGCAGATCCGCGTCATCGTCGAGCATTCCAACCGCATGGCAGCGCGCGTGGCCGAACTGGTGCAACGGCAGCGCGATCTCACCCATGCCATTTCCCACGAGCTGCGCACGCCGATCGCACGCCTGGCCTTCGGCCTGGACCTGATGCAGGACAGCAACGACCAGGCGCGACGGGCCCACCTCGCTGCCGGCCTGCATGGCGATCTGGCCGAGCTCAACCGGTTGGTCAGCGAGCTGTTGGCGTACGAGCGGCTGGAGCATCCCAACGACGCCGAGCCCATGCAGCGGATCGAAGCGAACGACTGGCTGCAGGCCTGCATGGAAGACGCGCGGCGCGATGCCGAGCGCGCAGGCCTGGTGCTGCAGGTGTGGCCCAGTGCGCTGCCACGCGTTGATGCCGAGCCGCGCCTGCTGCAGCTGGCCCTGAGCAACCTGGTCGGCAACGCGATGCGCTACGCACGCACCCGTGTGGAGGTGTCACTGGTCAGCGTGGCCGGCAAGGCCTGCCTGCGCGTGGATGACGATGGCCCGGGCATCGCCGAAGGCGATCGCGAGAAGGTGCTGCGCCCGTTCACCCGTCTGGATGACAGCCGCAGCCGCGATACCGGCGGCTTCGGCCTGGGCCTGGCCATCGCCGGGCGCATCGCGGTTCGTCACCATGGCGAACTTCGCGTGGGACGCGCGACCCTCGGCGGCGCGCGCCTGGAAATGCACTGGCCAATGGCTGCCAGCTGAACGGCACAGGCCGCGCTTACAGTTGCTTACAACTCCCGCACAACTGCGGACGGATTGGTCGCTGGCGTCCCGCCACGCTGGCGACCCAGCAGCACGCGCCGGATGCGCGCGCTGCACTTCCTCCCAATGCAGAGAGTTGCCATGTCCCACCTTCGCCGTTTCCCCACCCTGCTCGGCCTGGCCGTGCTGCCGTTGTTCGCAGCTTCCGCAGCGCATGCCAAGGATGACCAGTGGACCTTCGAGCTTGCTGCCGGTGGCGGCGTCGCCCCGCGTTACAGCGGCAGCGAGGAATTCCAGGCCGCCCCCACACTGTCCTTCGACGTGACCTCGCCGGGCGGCTGGTTTCTGGGTACCAGCGGTGCGGGTTGGGGTACGGCGATCGGCGAACACACCCGCGTGCGTGCCTACGTCGGTGGCAGCGGCAGCCGCCGCGAGAAGAACTCGATCCTCGGCGGCTCGGACTTCCTGCGTGGCATGGGCGATATCGATACCCGGCCGCTGGTCGGCCTGGCGGCTGGCTATACGCTGGGTGAGGCGGTGCTGAGTGGTTCCTGGCAGTACACGCTGAAAGACGACGACAAGGGCGACAACGGCCTTGCGACCCAGCAGATCCATCTGAACCTGGAATTGCCGTTGTTCGATCTGGCCGGTGGCGTGGTCAGCGGCAGCGTGTCCACCGACTACGGCAACCGCGGCTACATGCAGACCTGGTATGGCGTCAGCCCTGACCAGGCCGCTCGCACCGGTTTCGCCCAGCACAAGCCCAAGGCTGGTCTGGTCAGCGCCGGCCTGGGCATGAAATGGAGCCATCGCGCCGGTCGCAACGGCAACTGGTACATCGCCGTGGAAGGCACCCGCCTGCTGGGCGATGCGGCAGACAGCCCGATCGTGCAGAAGGCCAACCAGTTCGGGTTGATGACCGGGTATACGCACCGGTTCTGAGCATTGCCGGCAAGCGCCGGATGCGGCCGGTCGCTACAACCGAAACGGGGCGCTGCACTCATGCAGCGCCCCGTCCGGCTCAGGCCTTGGCGAACACCAGATGGCCGCCGTCGTTGCCCACTTCGATGGTATCGCCGTTGACGAACGCACCGGACAGGATCTTCTGGGCGAGCGGGTTCTCCAGCTGTGCCTGGATCGCACGCTTCAACGGACGCGCACCGTACACCGGATCGAAGCCGACGTTGCCGAGCAGATCGAACGCTGCATCGGACACCACCAGCTTCAGGCCACGCTCGGCCAGGCGCTTTTCCAGGCCGCGCATCTGGATGCGCGCGATCTGCTTGATCTGCTGCTTGTCCAGCGGATGGAACACCACGATGTCATCCAGGCGGTTGATGAACTCCGGACGGAAGTGCGCCTGCACCACGCCCATCACCGCCGCCTTCATCTGCGTGTAGGCCTCCGGCGTGTCATCGCCACTCATGTCCTGGATCTGGTGCGAGCCCAGGTTCGAAGTCATCACGATGACGGTGTTGCGGAAGTCCACCGTGCGGCCCTGGCCGTCGGTCAGGCGACCGTCGTCCAGCACCTGCAGCAGGATGTTGAACACATCCGGATGCGCCTTCTCCACCTCATCCAGCAGGATCAGCGAATACGGGCGACGACGCACGGCCTCGGTAAGGTAACCACCTTCCTCGTAGCCCACGTAGCCCGGGGGCGCACCGATCAGGCGCGCCACGCTGTGCTTCTCCATGAACTCGCTCATGTCGATGCGGATCATCGCGTCGGCGCTGTCGAACAGGAACTCGGCCAGCGACTTGCACAGTTCGGTCTTGCCCACGCCGGTCGGGCCCAGGAACAGGAACGAGCCCCCGGGTCGATTCGGATCGGACAAGCCAGCGCGCGAACGACGCACTGCGTCGGACACCACCTTGATCGCCTCTTCCTGGCCGACCACGCGGTTGTGCAGCACCTCTTCCATGCGCAGCAGCTTGTCGCGCTCGCCTTCGAGCATCTTGTTGACCGGAATGCCGGTCCAACGCGAGACTACCTCGGCGATCTCCTCGTCGGTCACGCGGTCCTGCACCAGCTTGAAGTCGTGGTTCTCCACTTCCTGGGCGGCCGCCAACTGCTTTTCCAGCTGAGGCAGCACGCCATACTGGATCTCGCTCATGCGCGCGAAATCCTGCCGGCGCTGCGCAGACTCCAGTTCGACCTTGGCCTGCTCGACCTGTTCCTTGATCTTCGTCGTGCCCTGCAGCGCGGCCTTCTCCGACTTCCAGACCTCGTTCAGATCGGAGAACTCGCGCTCCAGCGCATCGATATCGTTTTCCAGATCGGCCAGGCGCTGCCGCGAGGCATCGTCCTTTTCCTTCTTCAGCATCTCGCGCTGGATCTTCAACTGGATCAGGCGGCGTTCAAGCCGGTCCAGTTCCTCCGGCTTGGAGTCGATCTCCATGCGCAGGCGTGAAGCGGCTTCGTCCATCAGGTCGATGGCCTTGTCCGGCAGCTGGCGGTCGGTGATGTAGCGGTTGGACAGCGTGGCCGCGGCGACGATGGCCGGGTCGGTGATCTCCACCCCGTGGTGCACCGCGTACTTTTCCTTCAGGCCACGCAGGATCGCGATGGTGTCCTCCACCGTCGGCTCGCCCACGAACACCTTCTGGAAGCGGCGCTCCAGCGCGGCATCCTTCTCGATGTACTTGCGGTATTCGTCCAGCGTGGTCGCACCGACGCAGTGCAGTTCACCGCGTGCGAGTGCCGGCTTCAGCATGTTGCCGGCATCCATCGCGCCGTCGGCCTTGCCGGCGCCGACCATGGTGTGCAGCTCATCGATGAACAGGATGATCTGCCCTTCGCTCTTGGCCAGGTCGTTGAGCACGCCCTTCAGGCGCTCCTCGAATTCGCCGCGGAACTTCGCACCGGCGATCAGCGCGCCCATGTCCAGCGACAGCACGCGCTTGCCACGCAGGCCTTCGGGCACTTCGTCGTTGATGATGCGCTGGGCCAGGCCTTCGACGATCGCGGTCTTGCCCACGCCGGGTTCGCCGATCAGCACCGGGTTGTTCTTGGTACGACGCTGCAGCACCTGGATGGTGCGGCGGATCTCCTCGTCACGGCCGATCACCGGATCGAGCTTGCCGCTCTCGGCACGCGCGGTCAGGTCGATGGTGTACTTCTCCAGCGCCTGCCGCTGTTCTTCGGCGTTCTCCGACTGCACGTTCTCGCCGCCACGCAGCTTGTCGATGGCGGTCTGCAGGCGCGCCTTGTCGGCGCCGGCAGCGCGCAGCGCCATGCCCAGCGTGCCGCCGTCTTCCAGTGCGGCCAGCACGAACCACTCGCTGGCGATGAAGGCATCGCCCTGCTGCTGTGCCAGCTTGTCGGTGTGGTTGAGCAGGCGGTTGAGATCGTTGCCGATCGACAGGTTGCCGGCCTGGCCGGACACCTTCGGCAGCGCTTCAAGCGCCTCGTCCAGGCGCTCGCGCAGCACCGGCACGTTGACGCCGGCCTGCGCCAGCAATGGCCGCGTGCTGCCGCCCTGCTGGTCCAGCAGGGCGCTGAAGACATGTACCGGTTCAATGATGCTGTTGTCGCGGCCTACCGCCAGCGACTGCGCGTCTGCCAGCGCCTGCTGGAAACGCGAGGTGAGCTTGTCCATGCGCATTGTGAAACCTCATCGGTCATCTTGGCCGGCCGCGCCGGCGATGCTGGAAAGATGCGGTTGCCCCACCCGGTTTCAAGGGTGGCTGCGACTGCATTCGAAGGCCAGTCAGCCTGCGGCCAGCATGCCGGACGGGGTGTTGTCGGCGCGTTGATCCGGATCACATCCGCACCACGGGGGCTCTCAACGGGTGATCGCGGCCCGGATCGCCCGCAGCTGCTGCTTGACCGCCCGCGCCTGCGCCGCGTCCATGCGCAGCAAGGCCTTCTGGCCGATCGAGCGCGATTGCAGGGTGGCATCGACGAAGCGGTAACGTCCGCGCTCATCGCGCTCAACCAATGGCGCTTGAGCCAGCTCAGGGGTGTCCAGCAGATGATCGATGACTGACACCAGGCGGTCATTGAAGTAGCCGTCGGGCCGGCCAAGATCGACGTAGGCCTGCTGGATCAGCGGATAGAAGCGCTTGTAGGCAACGGCCGCGGCCGCTGGATCAATCGCAGTGAAGGCCTGCACATAGGGCGCATAGCGCGCCGCATTGGCCGCAGCGATGCGTTCGCCGCCCTCGCCCTGCTCCACCTGCAGGCTGCCCGGCAGTGGCCGTGCGGCCAGCGCGGTGGGCGGCACACTGGCCTTGTCCAGGTTGTCGACCTGGGTAACCAGTCGCTGGATCAGGTGATCGCGCAGCAGCACGGTCAACGCGCCCTCGCCCTTGAACAGCTGGTTCAATGCGCTCCAGGCAGCGGCATCGCTGTCAGCAAGCTTCGGCAGCGCCGGGTCGGCGGCAGCCTCGGCATCCAGCGGATGCCTGATCGGCGGCGGTGCGGGGTCCTGGGTAGCAGCGGGCTTCGGTGCGGCGCCTGCCGTGGTCGGCGTGGATTGCACCGGCACCGATACGCCATCTGCCAGGCCCTGCAACTGGTCGCGGAACAACCATGTGCCCGCGCCACCCACCACCACCACGCCCAGAACCCAGGGCCAGACCGCTTTTCCACTCTGCATGATGCAGTACCTCGCTTTTCACCTGCATGGACAAGGTGTGACTCCCCTCGTTCCGCTGGGTTCCCTCCCCGTTCCGCTGGCGTTGTGGTTCACGCCTGCTTTGCGCGGTACGCGCGACCCTGCTGTTCTTGTCTTGCGGAGAAGCCTCATGCAGTACGCGCTGTACTACTGGACCGGCATCCAGGGCCGTGGCGAATTCGTGCGGCTGGCGCTGGAAGATGCCGGCGCCGACTATGTCGACATGGGGCGGGTGCACGGCGACGTGGTGATGCAGCCGTTCCTCGACGGCCACAGCGAAGGTGCGCAACCTTTCGCGCCACCGTTCCTGAAGGCCGGGCGACAGGTCATCGCACAGGTCGCGGCCATTCTCGATTTCCTCGGCCCGACACTGGACCTGGTTCCGCAGGCCGCCTCACGGCGCATGCAGGCACTGCAGTGGCAGCTGACCATCGCCGATCTGGTGGCCGAGGTGCACGACACCCATCATCCGATCGCTGCGTCGAAGTACTACGAAGACCAGAAGACCGAAGCGAAGGCGCGCGCAGCAGCGATGCGCGGGGAGCGCCTGCCGAAGTTCCTCGGCTACTTCGAGCAGGTGCTGAAAGCCAATGGCGGTCGCCACCCGCTGCGCGAACACTCCTACGTGGATTTGTCACTGTTCCAGCTGCTG
Source organism: Stenotrophomonas sp. 82F1 (assembly GCF_056861525.1). Lineage (NCBI taxonomy): Bacteria > Pseudomonadati > Pseudomonadota > Gammaproteobacteria > Lysobacterales > Lysobacteraceae > Stenotrophomonas > Stenotrophomonas sp. 82F1. Next base: position 66,299 of record NZ_JBSPUD010000023.1, on the reverse strand, counting down.
AGCGGGCTGGACTACATGTTTCCGCGTCGCATGCAGGCCCTCGGCCCCACCCTGCCCTTGCTGCGTGCACTGCAGGAACGGGTGGCGAAACGGCCGAACATCGCCGCCTACCTGGGCTCGGAACGGCGGCTGGCGTTCAACACGAATGGCATTTTCCGCCATTACCCGGAGCTGGATGGAGCACGGTGATACCGCCGCCTGCAGCTCCCGTTGTAGAGCCGCGGCGGCGCGGGGCGCGGAGCGGCCCCGGCGCCGGGGGGGGCGGCCCACCCCC
>NZ_JBSPUD010000023.1:64086-66015 GCF_056861525.1 Stenotrophomonas sp. 82F1 | reverse complement strand
CGGGGTCGCGCCGCGCCGGCGCTCGCCTCAGCCCCGCCGCGCCCCGCCGCGGCTCTACAACACGCCCGAAGCGGAAGGAGCGGTAGCGCCGGGCCATGCCCGGCGTCCCCGGTCAATGACCGGTGCGATCACCCAGCGGCTTCACCGGCTGCTTCTGCAACGACAGCAGCCCCAGCAGCACCGCCAGTGCCACATAGGCGCCCGCGAACTGCCAGCTGATGATGCGCGCCAGGCCTTCCAGATCCCACGGCAGGTAGATGCCGCCGCGCGGATCCACCGAATGGATCAGGCCGAACAGGGTGAGCCCCGCCGCCACCAGCAGGAAGCCGCAGGCGCGGCGCAGGCGGCCATCGACCATCGCCGCGACGGTGGCGATCCACAGCATCGAGGTGATGATGAAGCCATTGCCCAGCGCGAAGATCACCGCCAGCTCCGGCAGGCCGTGGCCATCGACGTGGGTGAGCAATGCCCCCATCCGCTCGGCCGGAATCCAGCCCGGCGCCTTGATCGCCAGCAGGTAGGCCGCCGACGGCAGGAAGCCCAGCACCATTGCACCGGCATGCTGGCGCGGCGTGGCCTGGAACGCTTGCGTGGTGATGTCGATCGACACGTACACGATGATCGGCGCCAGCACCGCCAGCGGCAGCCACTGCACCAGCCCGGAGATGATGCCGAGCATGCCGCCGATGCCGACGAACAGGCCGGTCAGCAGCGTGTAGCCGCTGCGCGCGCCCATGTGCTTGTAGGCCGGCTGGCCGATGTACGGCGTGGTCTGCGCAACGCCGCCGCAGACGCCCGCCACCAGCGTGGCCACTGCTTCCACCAGCAGGATGTCGCGGGTGCGGTAGTCATCGCCGGCCGCGCGCGCGCTCTCGGATACGTTGATGCCACCGACCACCATCAGCAGGCCGAACGGCAGCAGCAGCGGCAGGTAGGTCATCGCGGTCGGCAGGCCCTCGATGAAGCCCAGCGTCGGCAGCGGCAGCACCACCTGCGGCGGCACCCAGGCCGGAATCTGGAAGCCGGGTACACCCAGGCCGGCCAGGCCAAGCCCGTAATACAGGACGGTGCCGAACACGAACGCCAGCAGCACACCCGGGCCGCGCAGCGGCAGCTTGCCCTTGGCGATCAGCACGTACAGCAGCAGGCCCAGCGTGGTGAAGCCGACCAGCGGTGAGCGCAGGGTTTCCAGCAACGGCAGCAGGCCCATCAGCACCAGTGCGATGCCCGCGATGGAGCCCAGCAGCGCGGCACGCGGCAGCGCGCGGGTCACCGCTTCACCGAAGAAGGACAGGATCAGCTTGAGCACGCCCATGATGACCAGCGAGGCCATGCCCAGCTGCCAGGTGGCGATGGCGGCAGCATGCGGGTCCAGGCCCTGCTGCTTGAAGGCCAGGAAGGCCGGGCCCAGCACCAGCAGGGCCATGCCGATGCTGGTCGGCGCATCCAGACCCAGCGGCATGGCGGTGACATCGTCGCGCCCGGTACGCGCGGCCAGGCGCCGTGCCATCAGGGTGTACAGCAGGTTGCCGACCAGCACGCCCAGGGCGGTGCCGGGGAACATGCGGCCGAAGACCACGTCGGCGGGGAACTGGAACATCCCGACCAGGGCCATGGCGATGAAGCCGAGGATGGAGAGATTGTCGACGACCAGGCCGAAGAAGCCGTTGAAGTCGCCAGCGACGAACCAGCGGCGCGGCGCGGTGGAAGCGGGAGCGGACATGGAAGGGGCGGTGGGGGTGGGGACCGCCGATGGTAGGCCCAGCGGGGCCGGCGCGCCAATTCCCGCGTGGAATGATGGGTTCCAGCCAACGGCGGAGCCCCTCGTGGTTGGTCGCCGAAAGCGGGTTCTGGGGCTGGGCCGGGGGGGGGGGGGGGGGGGGGGGGGGGGGGCGGGGGGCGCCGCGCGCGCCCCCACCCGCCCGGGCC
>NZ_JBSPUD010000023.1:63513-64076 GCF_056861525.1 Stenotrophomonas sp. 82F1 | reverse complement strand
GTGGGGTCCCCGCCCGGGGGGGCGCCCGGGGGGGGGGGGCCCCGAATGGGGGTTGGGGGGGGGGGCGGGGGGGGCAGGCTGCGCAGGGGTCGCTGCAAGTCCCCCTCCGGGGCCCGGCCCAGCCGCTGGCGGCTGTGCGTTCGGGCGCTTGCGAAGCAGTGCTTCGCAAGCAAAGCGCCCTCACCCATGTAAGCTCGGTCGCCGCATCCATGCGGCTCACGCCCCTGCGCAGCCTGCCCGCCCGGCCCCTGACAGTTTCCTGCGGGCGCCAGCCACGGAAGAGAATCAAAAGAGCAAAGGCAGAAGCCGGTCGCTTCGCTCGCGAGCCGGGCATGGCCCGGCTCTACAGAGATCACATCCGTCGATATGCCCAGAAATCCATCCACGCATCGCGTGGATCGACGTGTCGACCAAGGTCGACACCCACCAAGAGCAGGCCATGCCATCCAGACAGATTGCGCAAATCTGTCGAAGGCGGGGTGGGTCCGGTTGCGGGGGTGTCCGCGGCATGGATGCCGCGGCCAAGCCCCCAAGGACGGGTTTACGGCGTCCCCCGCAACCGG
>NZ_JBSPUD010000023.1:9562-63503 GCF_056861525.1 Stenotrophomonas sp. 82F1 | reverse complement strand
GGTTGCCCGCGCCCCCCCCCCCTGGTGGGGGTGCCGGGCGCCCCCCCCCCCCCCCCCCACCCCGCCCTCCCACGGAATGCCCGCTGTTGCTGTTGCTTCGGCTGTTGCTCTGGCCTCTGCGGGTGCAGGGCGCAGCCCTGCATCAAACCCAACCTCTTACTTCTTCAGGAAGTTGTCCACCAGCAGATGCTTGACGTCGTCGATGCGACCGCTCAGCACCGCCTTGGTCGCATACAGCGCCGTGCCCGCCACCTGCTTGGCCTCGATCTGCGGCGGCATCACCAGCTCCGCGCGACTGGTGTGCACGTCCAGCAGCGCCGGCCCACGCTGGGCCAGGAAATCCTGCACTGCTTCTTCCAGATCCTCGCTGCGGGTCACGGTGCGGCCGTGGAAGCCGATCACCTCGGCCAACCGGCCGAAGTCCGGATTCTTCAGGTCGGTGTAGTTGTCCAGCAGGCTCTCCACCTTCTGCTCCAGCTCGACGAAGTTCAGCGAGCCGTTGTTGAACACCACCACCTTGATCGGCAGGTTCTCCTGTACCGCGGTCAGCAGATCGCCCAGCAGCATCGCCAGCCCACCGTCGCCGGACAACGAGATCACCTGGCGGCCAGGAAACGCCTTCTGCAGACCCAGCGCCTGTGGCATCGCGTTGGCCATCGTGCCGTGCAGCAGGCTGGTCAGCGTACGGCGCCTGCCGTTCACCCGGATGTGCCGCAGCACCCACACCATCGGCGAGCCACCGTCCGCGGTGAACAGTGCATCGTCGCTAGCGTACTTCGACAGCAGCGCGGTCAGGTGCTGCGGATGGATCAGTTCACCTTCACCCGGCTGCTCCTCCTGCTCGCGCTTCTTCAGCGCCTTGTCGCGATGCTCGATGCATTCGTCCAGGAAACTGCTGTCTTCGCGAGGAGGCAGCATCGGCAGCAGCGCATCCAGCGTCGGCGCGATATCACCGACCACGCCCAGGTTCACCGGATGGCGACGACCGAGGTGGCTGCCGTCGCGGTCGACCTGGATGATCGTGGCCTTGTCCGGATAGAACTGGCCCCAGGCGAAATCCGCGCCGAGCAGCAGCAGCGTGTCGCACTCCATCAGCGTATGGAATCCGGATTCGATGCCGAAGACGCCGGTCATGCCCATGTTGTACGGGTTGTCCGGTTCGACGAAGTCCTTGGCACGCGACGTGTGCGCCACCGGTGCCTGCAGGCGCCGCGCCAGCTCCAGCAGCTGCGCATGCGCCCCCTGGCAACCGGCGCCGGCATAGATGCCGATGCGCTTGCCCTGCCCCAGCAGTTCAGCGACCTGCTGCAGCTCGCTATCGGAGGGGCGCAGCACCGGCTGGGTGTAATGCACCGAGAACGGCACATCGTGCTTCACGTCCGCTTCGCTGATGTCGGCCGGCAGGATCACCACCGCCACGCCGCGACGGCTGATCGCCGCCTGACAGGCCAGCGCCACCACGCGGCGTGCCTGCGCCGGGCTGTGCACCTGCTCGCAGAACACCGTGCAGCTGCCATACACCGCCTTGAAATCCACTTCCTGCGGGAACTCCATGCCGAGTTCGCTGGTGACCACCTGGCTGGCGATCAGCACCATCGGTGCGCGGTTGCGGTTGCTCTCGAAGATGCCGTTGATGAAATGCAGGCCACCGGGCCCGCACGAGCCTGCGCAGGCGGTCAGCTGGCCGCTGATCAATGAATCGGCACCGGCCGCGAACGCAGCGACCTCTTCATGGCGCACATGCACCCACTCGATTTCACTGCGATGCAGTGCGTCGGTGACATGGTTCAGGGTGTCGCCGACGATGCCATAACAACGGCGGACGCCCGCCTGCTGCAATGTATCGACGACGATCTCGGCAACGCGCTTGCTCATGGTGCTGCAGCCTGGTTCGGGGGAAAGCCGAGGCTAGACCCGGTGAAGTGATGCTCCCGTGGGCAAGAGGCCGATCGCCTTGTTGTGCAAACTCCGGGCAGCGCTGCCGTCAATCGTTGACGTTGATCCAGCCTTCGATCGCGCCCTGTTTCGGAGTGCGGTAACGCAGCTTCACCCAACCATCCTGCTCATCCAGCATCTCCGCCTGATCGCCCTGTACCAGGTAGCGCTTGGTGCTTGATGCGCCGGGCCGGTCGAACAGGAACAGGCGCGCAGGCACCACGGTGGCGTCCAGGCCCCGCAGCGGTGCGCCGCTGGCGGGTGCACCCAATCCGTCACCAATGGCGCTTTCCAGCACCTTGCCGGCGGGATCATAGGTGCGCCACACCGCCAGCGGGCCTTGGCTTTCGGTCTCTTCCCAGTGCAGCGCCTGGTTGAGCGTATCGCCCAGCATCAGCACATTCTCACCGCGATACAGATAGAGCTGCGGGCCGTTGAAGCGATACACGTCGGTGTACCACATCGGCCCACTGCGGCAGCTGGCAGTCAGCGTGCGCGCAGCTGCATCGGCGGTGAGGCCCATCAGTTCACCGCACTGATCGTGTCCATGGGTCACCGCCTTCAGCGCGCGGAATTCACCGCTGCCCACGTCGAAGCGATAGACCGCAACAGCCTCATTGACCATGCCCACCGCCGCGCGCGCGACCAGTTCAGGGTGTCCATCGAAATCGAGATCCTCTGCGCTCAGGCGGGCGTTGCCATCGGCATCGGGCGCGCCGGGCAGGTGCTGGCGCTTCCCGGCAGGCTGCATCAGCACGGCAAGCATGCCGTCCTCCTGCACCTCTGCCGTCACCTGCACGCCCGCTGCCGGTGAAAACCGCAGCGGGCCCCGGTCCTCATCCTGCGCCTGCGCTACGGGCACCAACACGCCGGCCAGCATCACGCCCAACAGCAGATCCCTGGATTTCATCGTCATTCCCTGCAGCGCCACCGTGGCGCCTCTGGGTCAGAACGATACGTCAACCGCCTGCCGCGACCACAACACCGACTGGTGCTTGGTCTGCTGCTTCCACGCCAGCCGGATCGCTTCGATGTCGGCGCGGCGCTGCGGGCTGTCCTCGTGCAGCACCACCAGCACCTTGGTGCGCAGGCGGTTCGGGGAGGCATCGCCACGGAACAGCCACTGGCCGTAGGCATCGAACACGGTCAGCCCATCCGGGAAGCGCGGGGTCACCTCCTTGTCCAGGAACGCGCGCCACTGCGCATCGCTGATGGTGTCGGCCTGCGGGCGGTCACCGGCGCCCTGCTCTTCGCCCACGCCGAAGTACAGCTCGCTGCGCACCCAGCCATGGCCGCTGGACGGACGCGCGGCGTCGCCCTGCAGCTCGGCGGTGGTGGCATAGGCGCTGGGCGCCTTGGAGGACAGGCTGGCGCAGCCACTGGTGGCCAGCAGCACGGCGAAGACAAGGCCAAGGTGTTTCATCTGGGACAGCACTCCGGGAAGGGGAAAAAGCACGACGAAGGGGCACGGAGGGTACACCTGCGCCTCGGTTGCGGCTGCAACCAATGCCCTCATGCCGGCAGGGCATGAAGTGATGCGATGGGAGAAGGGGCTTGCATCGCACCACCTCCTCACGCCAAGATAATATATCGCTTCATCCGGATGGATGTAAGTGAAACTATCTCCCCCGCCCCTTCCCCACGTCGTTGCTGCTGGAGTCCGCATGTCCCCCCGCCTGTCCGCGTCGCCGCTCGGCCTCGCCATCGCGCTCGCCCTGTCCCCCGCCCTGGCTTCGGCCCAGGATGCCGCCACCAACCTGGACACGGTGATCGTCACCGGCACCCGCGCTGCCGACCGCACCGTGCTTGAATCTACTTCGCCGGTGGACGTGCTGACCGCCGAGGACATCCGCAAGGCCGGCGTGGTCAATGGCGAGCTCGGCAGCGCCCTGCAGGCCCTGCTGCCGTCGTTCAACTTCCCGCGCCAGTCCAACTCCGGCGGCGCCGACCACGTGCGCGCCGCGCAGCTGCGCGGGCTGTCACCGGACCAGGTGCTGGTACTGATCAACGGCAAGCGCCGCCACCACACCGCGCTGGTCAACACCGACAGCAAGATCGGCAAGGGCACCACCCCGGTCGACTTCAATTCGATTCCGGTCAGCGCCATCAAGCGCATCGAAGTGCTGCGCGATGGCGCAGGTGCGCTGTACGGCTCCGATGCGGTGGCCGGCGTGATCAACGTGATTCTCGACAACGGCGGCGACGGCGGCGAGATCGAAGCCAGCTACGGCGCCAACCACACCGATCTCAAGCCGATCGGCCGCACCCTCACCGATGGCCAGACCGGCAACATCAGCGCCAAGGTCGGCACTTCGCTGGGCGAGGACGGTGGCTTCCTGCGCGTGGGCCTGGAATACAAGAAGCGCAACGGTACCAACCGCGCCGGCTTCGACCAGATACCGCCGTGGGACCAGACCGAGGCCAATCTTGCCCTGCAGGGCAAGCGCAACTACGTGCTCGGAGATGGCGCGAGCAAGGACATCAACCTGTGGCTGAACACCGAGATCCCGGTCGGCAAGACCGCGACGTTCTATGCGTTCGGCACGTTCAACCAGCGTGACACCGAAGGCGCGAACTACTTCCGTTACCCCGACGGCGATGCCAACTGGAAGCAGGTCTACCCCAACGGCTACCGGCCGATCTCCGAAGGCGAGAACCGCGACGTGCAGGCGGTGGCCGGTGTGCGCGGGCAGTGGGGCGAATGGGCTTACGACGGCAGCCTGGATTACGGCCAGAACGACTTCACCTACCGCCTGCGTGATTCGCTGAACGCCTCGCTGGGGCCGACCAGCCCAACCCGATTCAAGACCGCGGACTACGAGTACGCGCAGACCGTGGGCAACGTCGATCTGAGCCGCGTGTTCTCGCAGTCCGACAGCATCAGCCACACCCTGGGCCTGGGCGCCGAAGCCCGCCACGAGCGCTACCAGACCCGTCCAGGCGACCCGGCCAGCTACGCCGCCGGCCCGTACACCGATCGTCCGACCGGTTCGCAGGCGGGTGGCGGCCTGACCCCGCAGGACGCGGCTACCCTGTCACGTGATGTGGCCAGCGCCTACGCCAGCCTGTCCAGCCAGTTCGGCGAGAAATTCTCCACCGACCTGGCGGCGCGCTACGAGCGCAGCGATGACTTCGGCGGCGAGCTGACCGGCAAGCTCGGCCTGCGCTACGAATTCAACCCCGCATTCGCCCTGCGCGGTGCGATCTCCAACAATTTCCGCGCGCCGTCGCTGGCGCAGATCGGCTACGAATCCACCTCCACCGGTTACAACGCCGGTGGCCAGCTGGTGCAGGGCCGCCTGCTGTCGGTCAACAATCCGATCGCCCGTGGCCTCGGCGCGCAGGACCTGAAGCCGGAGAAGTCGCTGAACACTTCGCTCGGCTTCACCAGCCGCATCGGCGAGCACTTCGACCTGTCACTGGACTTCTTCCAGATCGACATCGATGACCGCATCGCACTGTCGGAGAGCATCACCGGCGATGCGCTGACCGACTACGTGGCCACCAACTACGGCGTCAGCGGCCTGCAGAGCGCCAGCTTCTTCGTCAACGCCGCCGACACGCGCACCCGCGGTGCCGAGCTGGTGAGCAACTGGCGGCAGTCGCTGGGCGATGGCCAGCTGCTGCTGACCGGCACCTACGCCTACACCAAGACCACGTTGAAGAACGTACTGGCCACGCCCGCGCAATTGCAGGCGCTTGACCCGGACTACGTACTGTTCGGCATCGAAGAGACCAATACACTGACCGATGCCACACCGCGTACCCGTGGCAGTTTCGCGGCCAGCTGGAGCAACGACCGCTGGTCGCTGAGCAGCCGGGTGAACCGCTACGGCAGCGCCACCCGCGTATTCAACTTCGGCGATGGCTACATTCCGCGCCAGACCTACCAGGCCGAGTGGCAGCTGGATGCGGAAGTGGAATACCGCATCACGCCGCAGTGGAGCGTAGCCATCGGTGGGCAGAACCTGACCGACAACTACCCGGATCGTTCCAACGAGGACATCCACTACTTCGGCAACCTGCCCTACGACGTGCTGTCGCCGATCGGCAGCAACGGTGCGTACTACTACGGGCGCGTGCGTTACACGTTCTGATTGCTCTGGGTGTGATTGCCTTGGGTGGGTGCGGACCGTTGGTCCGCACAGCATGCCGACCAACGGTCGGCACCCACCGGGACGCCATTGATCGCTGCGGGAGGGTGCGGACCGTTGGTCCGCACAGCCGGCACGACCCACAGCCGTAGCCCGACCTCGACCCCACGTACACGCTGACGCTGGCATGGTGGTCGCCATGGCTGAACCGCTCCCCCTGCGTCCGCCACCTCCATTGCTGGACGACGCCTGCGCGTTGTTCCTCGATGTGGATGGCACCCTGATCGAATTCGCTGCACGCCCCGACGCCGTGCAGCTTCTCCCCGATGTGCGTGAAGCCATCGGCCGCATCAGTGATCGACTGGAAGGTGCCGTCGCACTGGTCAGTGGTCGCCCGCTTGAACAGCTGGACCAGTTGTTCGCGCCACTCAAGCTTCCCGCCGCGGGCCTGCATGGCCACGAACTGCGTGCGCAGGACGGGCATGTGATACGCGATGAGCATGGCGATGACACCGCCGACTGGCTGCATGCCCTTCATCAACAAGCCATGCGTTTCGCCCATGGCCACCCCGGCGTACTGGTCGAGAACAAAGGTGTAGGCCTGGCCCTGCACTGGCGTGGCGCACCGCATGCCGCCAACGACGTGCGTGCCTTCGCCGACCGCCACATCCGCGGCCGTGCCAGCTACCGCCTGCAGCCGGGCGACCATGTCGTTGAATTCGTTCCGGTGGCGACCAACAAGGGCCGGGCCGTACGTCGGCTGATGCAGTACCTGCCGTTCCGTGGGCGTCTGCCGGTGTTCCTCGGCGATGACCTGACCGATGAATTCGGCTTCGATGCGGCCAACGGCCTGCACGGCTGGAGCGTGTTGATCGGTGAACGTGAACCCAGCGCGGCGGTGTTCGCGCTGCCCGACATACGCAGCGTGCACGCCTGGCTGCGTGAGAATGCGTATTGACCCCGGCCCCCACGGCCGCAACCGAGATGTACCGCGTGATGACCCAACCCGATCTTGATCTGGGCGTGGTCGGCAACGGCAGCTTCGGCGCCCTGGTCGACAAACACGCCCGTGTTGTCTGGAGTTGCCTGCCGACCTTCGACGGCGACCCGACCTTCTGTGCCCTGCTCAGCCCCAACCAGCAGAGCGGCGGCGACTTCGCCATCGAGCTGGAGGACTTCGCCGACAGCGAACAGGAATACCTCACCAACACCGCGATCCTGCGCACCGTGCTGCGCGATGCGCATGGCGGCGCGCTGGAAATCCTCGATTTCGCCCCGCGCTGGCGCCAGAACGATCGTTTCTACCGGCCGGTCAGCCTGATCCGCCAGGTGCGTCCGTTGTCCGGCAGCCCGCGCATCGTGATCCGCGCACGCCCGCTGGCCGACTGGGGCGCGCGCGTGCCCGAGTCCACCTGGGGCAGCAACCATGTGCGCTGGATCCTGCCCGAACATGTGCTGCGGCTGACCACCGATGTCCCGGTGCGCTTCGTGCGTGATGGCATGCCGTTCGTGCTCAACCATCCCATCCACCTGATCCTGGGCGTGGATGAATCGCTCAACCGTTCCATCAGCGGCTACGTGCAGGAAGCCTTCCAGCGCACCCGCGACTACTGGCGCGAATGGGTGCGCTACCTGTCCATTCCGCTGGAATGGCAGGACGCGGTGATCCGCAGTGCGATCACCCTCAAGCTCTGCCAGTACGAGGACAGTGGCGCGATCATCGCGGCGATGACCACCTCGATTCCGGAGGCGCCCGGCAGCGTGCGCAACTGGGATTACCGCTACTGCTGGCTGCGCGATGCCGCCTTCGTGGTGCGCGCGTTGAACCGCCTGGGCGCCACCCGCACGATGGAGCAGTTCCTCGGCTACATCTTCAACCTCGCCACCACCGACGGCACCCTGCAGCCGCTGTACGGCATCGGCTTCGAAGCCAAGCTGGACGAGGATGAAGTACCCAGCCTGTCCGGCTACCGCGGCATGGGCCCGGTGCGGCGCGGCAACCTGGCCTGGGTGCAGCGCCAGCACGATGTCTACGGCAGCGTGGTGCTGGCCTCCACCCAGCTGTTCTTCGACCGCCGCCTGCAGGATCCCGGTGACAGCCATACCTTCGCGCGGCTGGAACCGCTGGGCGAACAGGCCTTCGCCCTGCACGACGTGCCCGACGCCGGCCTGTGGGAATTCCGCGGCCGCACCGAAGTGCACACCTACACCAGTGCGATGTGCTGGGCGGCGTGCGATCGCCTGTGCAAGATCGCCGTGCGCCTGAAGCGTGATGACCGCGCGCAGTACTGGCGCGAACGTGCCGACACCATCCACGCACGCATCATGGAAAAAGCCTGGAGCGAAGAACTCGGCCACTTTACCGACACCTTCGATGGCCACCGCCTGGATGCCTCGTTGCTGCTGCTGGCCGACATCGGCTTCATCGATGCCAACGACGCACGCTTCGTCGCCACTGTCGAGGCCATCGGCCGCGACCTCAAGCACGGCAACGCGCTGTACCGCTACATCGCACCGGATGATTTCGGCGAGCCGGAAACCAGCTTCACCATCTGCACGTTCTGGTACATCGATGCGCTCGCTGCGATCGGCCGCATGGACGAAGCGCGCGAGATGTTCGAAGCGCTGCTGCAGCAACGCAACCATCTGGGCCTGCTGTCGGAGGACCTCGCCTTCGACGGTGGCGAGGCCTGGGGCAACTTCCCGCAGACCTACTCGCATGTCGGCCTGATCACCGCGGCGATGCGCCTGTCGCGTTCCTGGCAGGAGGCCTCGTGAGCCGTCTTGTCATTGTTTCCAACCGCGTGGCCGTCCCCGGCGAGAACCGTGCCGGCGGCCTCGCCGTGGGCCTGCTGGCGGCACTGAAGGAGCGCGGTGGGCTGTGGTTCGGCTGGAGTGGCAAGAGCGTGCGCGAGGCCAGTGGCGCGCTGCACGAACAGCGCGATGGTGACATCCAGTACGTCACCATGGACCTGGCCAAGCGCGATGTGGATGGCTACTACAACGGCTTCGCCAACCGCACGCTGTGGCCCCTGCTGCATTTCCGCCTGGACCTGGTCGACTACGACCGCGGCACCCGCGAGACCTATCACCGGGTCAACGCACTGTTCGCCGACAAGCTGGCGCCGCTGCTGCGCGAAGACGACATCGTCTGGATCCACGATTACCACCTGATTCCGCTCGGCGCGATGCTGCGCGAGCGCGGCATCGGCTGCCGCATCGGCTTCTTCCTGCACATCCCGATGCCCTCGGCCGACCTGCTGCAGGCCATGCCCGACCATCTGCGGCTGTTCTCGGCGCTGTATGCCTACGACCTGGTCGGCTTCCAGACCCAGCGCGATGCCGATCGCTTCCAGACCTACCTGCGCCTGTTCGGCGGCGGTCGGGTGCTCGACAACGGCAACCTCGAAGCGCCCGGTGGACGCCACTTCCGTGCCGCGGCGTTCCCGATCGGCATCGACACCGAGCTGATCGCCCGCCAGGCCAGCACCGCCGCCAGCAAGGCAGCAGTGAAGAACCTGCGCAGCAGCCTGCGCGACCGCCAGCTCGCCATCGGCGTGGATCGCCTGGACTACTCCAAAGGCCTGCCCGAGCGTTTCCTCGGCTTCGAACGCTACCTGCAGCGCCATCCCGACCAGCGCGGTTCGCTCACCTACCTGCAGATCGCGCCAGTCTCGCGCGGCGATGTCACCGAGTACCGGCAACTGCGCAGCCAGCTGGAGCAGATTGCCGGCCACATCAATGGGGGCCACGCCGAGCCCGACTGGACCCCGCTGCGCTACGTCAACCAGAACTTCACCCACGCCACCCTGACCGGTTTCTACCGTGCCGCCGCTGTCGGCCTGGTCACCCCGCTGCGCGATGGCATGAACCTGGTGGCCAAGGAATACGTGGCCTCGCAGGACCCGGAAGATCCGGGCGTGCTGGTGCTGTCCCTGCTGGCAGGCGCCGCCGATGAACTGAAGCAGGCGCTGCTGGTCAACCCGCATGACCTGGACGGCGTAGCCGATGCCATCGCCACCGCCGCCACGATGTCACTGCGCAAGCGCCAGGAACGCTGGCACGCGATGATGGAACACCTGCGCACCTACGACATCAACCATTGGCGCCGCAGCTACCTCGAGGCGCTGGAAGGCTGAGGCAAGCGCTCCTGTAGAGCCGAGCCGTGCTCGGCTGGCTTTTGTAGAGTCAAGCCATGCTCGATTGCTCCGCTCGACTCTGCGCAAGAGCCAGCCGAGTATGGCTCGGCTCTACAACAACAGGCGATCAATCGAGGAAGCGCGCGGCCTGTGCCGGCGTCGGCAGGAAACAGGCGTCATGGCGCCCGAACCAGCGATAGCGGTTGCGCGCCAGCACGCGGTACGCACCATCGCGCCAGCGCCGTGGCAGCACGCGCAGCACGGCCGCCAAGCGCCAACCACTGCCCAGTGCGTCCAGAACGCGCAGGATCGCATCGGTATCGGTCCACGCGCCCTGCCCGTCCAACAGCAGGAACGAGGTCGGGTCGTGCGCGTCCAGCCCGTGCGCCCGCAACAACGCGCTGCCCTGCGCGCCCTGCATTGCCGCGAAGCGAAAGCGCTCCTGCCGGTCGAACCGCAGCAGGAAACGCACCCAGCGGCTGCACAACGCGCAGACGCCGTCGAAGACGATCACGCCGCCAGGCTCTACACCCGCAGCGCGATCCCCGCGCATCAGTCCATCCACACCAGCGTCGCCATCCGTCCGGTACGGCGGTCGCGGCGATGCGAGTACAGATCCGCATCGGCCATGGTCGAGACCGTGCCGCCATGGATGTTGCCCAGCTCCATGCCCGCCGCCTGCAGACGCTGTCGCGCCAGCGCGAACAGGTCCACTTTCCAGTGGCCGGGGCGGGTTGCCACGAAGGCCGCCGCAGCGGCCGCGTCGTGGCCGACGAAGGCGTGGTACACCTCTTCGCCGATCTCGTAATCGGCTGGTCCCGCTGCCGGGCCCAGCCACGCGCGCAGCTGTGCCGGCGGCGTCTGCATGGCGGCCACGGTGGCCTCCAGCATGCCGTCGGCCAGGCCGCGCCAACCGGCATGGGCGGCGCCCACCTCGCTGCCATCGACAGCGGCGAACACCACCGGCAGGCAGTCCGCGGTGAGGATCGCCAGCACCACGCCAGGCACCGACGTCACCGCGGCATCGGCTACCGGTTCGCTGGCCCCCTCCACCGGCGGCGCAGCGAAACGCAGCACGGTGCTGCTGTGCACCTGGCGCAGCCAATGCGGCGCCGACGGCAGCGCCAGCCCCTGCTGCAGCAACTGCCGGTTGTGCTCGACATTGGCCGGGCTGTCACCATCGGCCGTATGCCGGTTGCCCAGGTTGAACTGCGCGAACGGCTCGGGCGAGACCCCCGCGCCGCGTCGGCGCGTAGTCAGTGCATGCACGCCCGGGGGCGTCGGCCAATCGGCCTGCAGCAGTGGCAGCGCGGTCGTCATTACCAGCGGTTCCGCTCGCGTTCGGCGAAGGCTGCGCTGTCTTCGCGCAGCACTTTCATCAGGTGCAGCATGTCAGCCGGCGCCGGCGCGGTGTTGCGCACCGGCTCACCGCTGATCGGGTGCACGAACTCCAGGGTCTCTGCATGCAGGGCCTGGCGCTTGAAGCCGCGCAGCGCGGCCACCAGCTCGTCGCTGGCACCCTTGGGCAGCTTCAGCGCGCCGCCGTACAGCTGATCGCCCACGATCGGATGGCGCAGGTGCGCCATATGCACGCGGATCTGGTGGGTACGCCCGGTTTCCAGGCGGCATTCCAGCGCGGTATGCGCGCGGAAGCGCTCGCGCAGGCGGTAATGGGTCACCGCTTCTTTGCCATCCTCGCGCACACCCATCTTCAGGCGGTCGCGCGGGTGACGGTCGATCGGCGCATCCGCCGTACCACCGGCCACCAGCGCACCCATCACCACGGCCAGGTACTGGCGGTGCACGTCACGGGCGGCCAGCTGCTCGACCAGCGCAGTCTGCGCTTCCAAGGTGCGGGCCACGACCATCACGCCGCTGGTGTCCTTGTCCAGGCGATGCACGATGCCCGCGCGCGGCAGCACCGCCACCGACGGGTCGCGGTACAGCAGCGCATTGACCAGCGTGCCGCTGTGGTTGCCGGCACCGGGGTGCACGACCAGGCCGACCGGCTTGTTGATCACCAGCAGGTGCTCGTCCTCGAACAGCACGTCCAGCGGGATGTCTTCCGGCTCGGCGGTGGTCTGGGTTTCCAGCACCACCTGCAGGGTGACCACCTCGCCACCGCGCAGGGCGTCGCGCGGCCGCGCCTGCGCGCCGTCCAGCAGGACGTCGCCGGCCTTGATCCACTCGGTCAGGCGGGAGCGGGAATATTCGGGGAACAGCTCGGCCACGACTGCGTCGAAACGACGGCCGGCGGAGGTGTCGGGGACAATGGCCTGGCGGGCCGATTCGGAGGGTTGTTCAGACATGGCAGGGGGGTATCTTTGAAATTTTGGGGTCCCGGCGAGCCGGTTTCAGTCGCTGGACAGGACACTAGGCTATCATCGACCCTTCGTATTCCAGCCGCGTCCCGCATTGACCCCATGATCCGACGCTCCGTCCTGCTCTCCGCGCCCGTCCGCCTGACCGCCCTTCTGCTGGTGCTGGTCATCGTCGCCACCGGCTGCAACCGCGGCACCAAGGGCGATCGCCCTGATGAAGGCACCCCGGTCGAACAGCTCTACGAAAAGAGCCACAAGCTGATGCAAGGCGGCAACTGGAGCGGCGCCGAAGCCAGCTTCCGCCGTCTGGTGGCACAGTATCCCTACGGCCCGTACACCGAGCAGGCGATGATCGAATCGGCCTATGCCCAGTACAAGGCCGGCAAGCACGATGACGCGGTGTCCAGCATCGACCGCTTCATCCGTACCTACCCGACCCACCGCAACATCGCGTACCTGTACTACCTGCGCGGCCTGGCCAACTCCAACCGCAATACGGTTTTCCTGCGTCGCGTATGGTCACTGGACGCGAGCCGCCGCGATCTGTCCACGCCGCACCAGGCGTATTCAGACTTCAACATCGTGGTCGACCGCTACCCCAACAGCCGCTATGCCGCCGACGCGCGCCAGCGCATGCTGGTGCTGCGTGACGTATTCGCCCAGCACGAACTCGACAACGCGCTGTACTACATGCGCCGTGGCGCCTACGTCTCGGCCGCCGGCCGCGCCAACTACCTGCTGGAAACCTACCCGCAGAGCGCGTTCCAGAACGATGCCGTGGCGGTACTGGCCGACTCCTACACCCACCTGGGCAACAAGACCCTGGCCGACGACGCCCGCCGCGTCCTGCAGCTGAACCAGCCGGACCACCCGTGGCTGGAAGGCAAGTGGCCGAAGTACCCGTGGATGATCCGCAAGCTGAACCCGTTTGCCGGCGAGAAGTCCGCCGCCACCGGCCAGCGCAACGCGCGACTGGAAAAGAAGTAAGAAAAAAGGCCCCGCAAGGGGCCTTTTTTTTGCCTGGCAGATCCACGCCACGCGTGGATGGGGCATGCACCTCATCCTGAACGGTGCGGACCAGGGGCCGCACCCACTCTGGATGGGCCCCGCAACCAGCCCTCAGCCCTTGTAGCCGTTGCTGATCGGGTACCGGCGCTCACGCCCGAACGCGCGACGCGAAACCTTCGGGCCGGGCGCGGCCTGGTGGCGCTTCCACTCGCTGATGCGCACCAGGCGCAGCACACGATCCACCACCGCCGCGTCGTAGCCGGCGGCAACGATCTCCGTACGCGACTGCTCCTGGTCGATGTAGCGGTACAGGATGCCGTCCAGCACATCGTAGGCCGGCAGCGAGTCCTGGTCGGTCTGGTTCTCGCGCAGTTCGGCCGATGGCGGGCGGCTGATCACTGCCGGCGGAATCACCGGCGCGCCGCCCACCGTGTTGCGCCACTTGGACAGGCCGAACACCTCGGTCTTGTACAGATCCTTCAGCGGTGCGTAGCCGCCGCACATGTCGCCATAGATCGTGGCGTAGCCGACCGCGTACTCGCTCTTGTTGCCGGTGGTCAGCAACAGGCCGCCGAACTTGTTGGCCAACGCCATCAGGATCACGCCACGGCTGCGCGACTGCAGGTTCTCTTCGGTCACATCCGGCGTGGTGCCCTCGAACATGGGTGCCAGCGCCTGCATCAGGCCCTGGAATGCCGGCTCGATGGAAACGGCTTCCAGCTTCACGCCCAGCGCCTCGCACTGCTCGGCGGCCAGGTCGTTGGACATGCCGGCGGTATAGCGCGAGGGCAGGCGCACGGCGGTGACGTTCTCCGCGCCCAGGGCATCGACCGCCATCGCCAGCACGATCGCCGAGTCGATGCCGCCGGACAGACCCAGCCACACCTTCTTGAAGCCGTTCTTGCTGCAGTAGTCCTGGATGCCGCGGGTCACCGCGCGCCAGGCCAGCGCATCCATGCTCTCGTCGCCGTCGTCCAACCACACGTGCGGCATGAAGCGGCGCGTCGCACCGTCGTACTCCACCACCAGCCACTGGTCGACGAAGGCCGCCGCGGCCGGATGCACCGTGCCATCGCCGTCGGCCACCACCGATGCACCATCGAACACCAGCGCATCCTGGCCGCCCACCACGTTGAGGTAGGCGATGGCCGCGCCGCTTTCGCGGGTGCGTGCAGCCAGCACGGCATCGCGCTGGGCATGCTTGCCGCGCTCGTAGGGCGAAGCGTTGGGCACCACCACCAACTGCGCACCGGCCCGCACCGTATCGGCCAGCGGCTCGGCGAACCACAGGTCTTCGCAGATCAGCAGTCCCACCGGAATGCCATCAACCTCGAATACGCAGCTGCCACCGTCGGGATCGACATCGAAGTAGCGACGCTCGTCGAACACCGCGTAGTTGGGCAGCTCGCGCTTGCGGTAGGTCTGCTCCACCAGGCCATCGCGCAGCACGCTGGCCGCGTTGTAGACCACCGCGCCGGCCGCCTGCGGCCAACCGACCACGGCGGTGATGCCACGGCATGCCGCGGCAATGCGGGTCATCGCCTGCTCGCACTCGTACAGGAAGCCCGGGCGCAGCAGCAGGTCCTCCGGTGGATAGCCGCTGACTGCCAGCTCGGGGAACATCACCAGCCCGGCGCCGTACTCGTCGCGCGCCTGGCCGATCATCTCGATGATGCGCTCGGTGTTGCCGGCGACGTCGCCGACCGGGAAGTCGAACTGCGCCATCGCGATGCGGATCGAAGCCATTGGAATCCAGCCTGTGGTTGCAATGCCGCCATTGTAACGCTGGGGTCAGATCCCTTTTGCATGGCAAAAGGGATCTGACCCCATTGCAGACGCAGAAAGGCCGCCCGGAGGCGGCCTTTCTGTTTCAGGCAGCCGAGCGTGGGCTCGGCTCTACACAATCGTCTGCCGGAGGCAGTCGATCTTATTTCACCAGCTTGGCGATGGCAGCGCCCAGGTCGCCCGGCGAACGCACGGTGACGACGCCAGCAGCTTCCATTGCAGCAAACTTGCCTTCGGCAGTGCCCTTGCCGCCCGATGCGATCGCACCGGCGTGGCCCATGCGCTTGCCGGCCGGAGCCGAAGCACCGGCGATGAAACCGACGACCGGCTTCTTCACGTGGTTCTTGATGTACTCGGCACCGGCTTCTTCAGCGTCGCCGCCGATTTCGCCGACCATGATGATGCCTTCGGTCTGCGGGTCTTCGTTGAACAGCTTCAGGCAGTCGACGAAGTTCAGGCCGTTGATCGGGTCACCACCGATGCCGATGCAGGTGGACTGGCCCAGGCCGACTTCGGTGGTCTGCTTGACCGCTTCATAGGTCAGGGTGCCCGAACGCGACACGATGCCGATCTTGCCCGGCTTGTGGATGTGGCCCGGCATGATGCCGATCTTGCACTCACCCGGGGTGATGACGCCCGGGCAGTTCGGCCCGATCAGCACGGTGTCCGGATGCGAACGGGTCAGCACGTTCTTGACGCGCAGCATGTCCAGCACCGGGATGCCTTCGGTGATGCAGACGATGACCTTGATGCCGGCAGCAGCGGCTTCCAGGATCGCGTCAGCCGCATACGGCGGCGGCACGTAGATGACCGAAGCGTTGGCGCCGGTGCTCTGCACGGCGTCGGCCACGGTGTTGAAGACCGGCAGGTCGATATGGGTGGTGCCACCCTTGCCCGGGGTCACGCCGCCGACAACCTGGGTGCCGTACTCGATCATCTGAGTGGCGTGGAAGGTGCCCTGCTGGCCGGTGAAGCCCTGCACGATCACCTTGGTGTTCTTATTGATCAAAACTGACATTGGATTTCCTTCGGTGTCGGATCAGGCGGCGTTCTTGACAGCTTCGACGACCTTCTTGGCACCGTCGTTGATGTTGTCGGCCGGGATGATGGCCATGCCGCTGTCACGCAGCAGCTGCTTGCCTTCTTCCACGTTGGTGCCTTCCAGGCGCACCACGACCGGAACCTTGACGCCCACTTCCTTCACAGCAGCGATGATGCCTTCGGCAATCATGTCGCAGCGGACGATGCCGCCGAAGATGTTGACGAAGATGCCTTCGACCTTGTCCGAGGACAGGATCAGCTTGAACGCTTCGATGACGCGCTGCTTGTTGGCACCGCCGCCCACGTCCAGGAAGTTCGCCGGCTCGCCGCCGTTGAGCTTGATGACGTCCATGGTGGCCATGGCCAGGCCGGCGCCGTTGACCATGCAGCCGATGTTGCCGTCCATGGTGACGTAGTTGATGTCCAGTTCCGAAGCGATCACTTCGGTCGGATCTTCCTGGGTCTTGTCGCGCATGGCGACCAGCGCCTTCTGGCGGAACGCGGCGTTGTCGTCGCTGTCGAACTTGCCGTCCAGCGCGTACAGGTTGCCGTCGTCCAGGATGGCCAGCGGGTTGATTTCGACCAGCGCCAGGTCCTTTTCGTTGAACAGGCGGTACAGGTTCACCATGATGTTGGCGAACTGGCCGGCCTGCTTGGCGGTCAGGCCCAGCTTGAAGCCGAAATCACGACCGTGGTAACCCTGCACGCCTTCGACGAAGTCGACGTTCAGCGAGTGGATCAGCTCCGGGGTTTCAGCGGCGACCTGCTCGATCTCCACGCCGCCTTCCGAAGAAGCGATGTAGGTGATGGTCTTGGTGCCACGGTCAACCAGCACCGACAGGTACAGTTCCTTGACGATCTCGCCAGCGGTGGTCACCAGCACCAGGTTGACCGGCAGTTCAACGCCAGCGGTCTGGTAGGTGGCCATCTTGGTGCCGAGCATCTTGGCCGCAGCGGCCTTCACGTCGTCGGTGGTCTTGCAGAACTTGACGCCGCCAGCCTTGCCGCGGCCGCCAGCGTGGATCTGCGCCTTGACCATCCAGGGGCCCTGGCCCAGGGAGTTGGCAGCGGCAACAGCTTCGTCCGGGGTCGCAGCGACCTTGCCGGCCGGGACCGGGATGCCGTACTCGGCAAGCAGTTGTTTTGACTGGTATTCGTGGAAATTCATGCGTCACCGTGGGAATAGGAACGACCGCACGCAATTCCTCAGGGCCCCGGCGGGGCGCCGGCATGGACCGCGGCGGGCCCACTATTGTGGCCGAGCCGGCGCCGGGGCGCAAAGAAGTATGGACAAAAGGCCGCACCCGGCCAGATTTCCACGGTCATTCAGGCAGTTGCGGCACGGCATGGACCAGAGCCCCCGTGCCGGCCCCGGCCGATTGCGCAGCCCAGCCCGGTGCAGGCGCCCTATACTGGCCCCGTAAATTCGAGCCCACGGTGCCGGCAACCGGGCAGCGAGCAGATCCGACGATCGGGGGACGTCGGGCAGGTTCGGCCCACCGCCGTCATGATCCAGTTCCAGGCAGCCAGAAGGGGAGTTCCGGCGTGTCACCCAGTGCTTCATTGATCGACCGCATCGAATCGATACCGCGGCGCGAGCTGTATTTCTTCGCCCTGTACCGGGTGCTGATCGCCTCGGTCATCGCCGCCCTGCTGTACAGCCCGTTGTCGGCGATCAGCGGCGAAGCCCATCACCCGCGCCTGGCCTATTCGGTCGGCGCCGCCTACCTGCTGTTGTCGCTGCTGCTGCTGGTGATCGGCCGCAACGAGCGCTGGCTGCGGCCCATCGTGGTCGGCGGCGTGCTGCTGGATATCGTCGCCGCCAGCCTGCTGGCGCACGCCCTGCCCGGTGCCAGCGCCGGCATCTCGATGTCGCTGCTGTTCAACATCGCCGCCGCTGCCACCCTGCTGCCGCTCAGCTGGGGCCTGGTGCTGGCGCTGGCCGCCAGCGTCGCCACCGCCGCCGAGTACCTGTGGAAGGTGCTGGAAGGCGGCGATCCCACCCGCACCCTGGCCGAGCTGGCGATGTTCGCCACCAGTTACCTGGCGCTGGCCTTCATCAGCTACCAGGTCGGCAACCGCGCCCGCCGCAACCAGCAGCTGGCCAACCAGCGTGGCGACGAAGTGGCCAACCTGTTCCAGATCAACGAACTGATCATCCGCCGCATGCGTACCGGCGTGGTCGTGGTGGACGCCGACAACCGCATTACCCTGGCCAACGAGGCCGCCTCGATCCTGCTCGGCGACAGCGACGGCAACAGTGATTCCGGCCGCCTCGACCTGGCCAGCGTCGCCCCCGAACTTGCCCGCCGCCTGCAACGCTGGCGCAACGGCTGGGCGCAGGACGAAATGCCGCTGCAGCTCAACCCCGACCAGCCGGAAGTACAACCGCGCTTTGCCCGCCTGCTGGCCGGCAGCGACCTGGTGCTGGTGTTCCTGGATGACTCCAGCGTGGTCTCGCGCCGCGCCGAATCGCTCACCCTGTCGGCGATGGGGCGCTTCTCGGCCAGCCTTGCCCACGAGATCCGCAACCCGCTGGCGGCCATCAACTACGCCGTGCAGCTGCTGGAAGAAGGCACCGGCTTCAACGACAGCGACCGCCGCCTGCTGCAGATCATCCACCAGCAGTGCCAACGCACCAACGGCATCGTTGAAAGCGTGCTGGGCCTGGCCCGGCGCGAACGCGCCAATCCGGAAAACGTCGATCTCGCGGCCTTCGTGCGCCGCTTCGTGCTGGAGTACAAGCAGGGGCAGACGCTGGAAACCGACAGCATCGAGCCGATCATCAACGACACCTCGGTGCCGGCCCAGGTCGACCCGCGCCACCTGTACCAGGTGCTGACCGTGCTGGTGCACAACGCCCTGAAGTACGGTCGCATCGGCGAGCAGCCCGCGCGCGTGCGGCTGCGTGTGGCCCAGCACGAACGCAGTGCGGTGATCGACGTGATGGATCGCGGCCCGGGCATTCCCGAGACCGTCGCCGCGCAGCTGTTCCGCCCCTTCTTCACCACTTCCGAGCACGGCACCGGCCTGGGCCTGTATATCGCCCGCGAGCTGTGCCGCGCCAACCAGGCACGACTGGATTACATCCCCGTCCCCGCCGGTGGCTCCTGCTTCCGCCTGGTTCTGCCTGGCCCGCACACCCTGTTTCCGGACTGATTTCGTGCGTCAAACATTTGTCGCATCCCACCCCCTCGGCTATCTTTCCCACCCATGAACGAAACCCGCAGCGCCCTCGTCGTCGACGATGAACGCGATATCCGCGAACTGCTGGTGTTGACCCTCGGCCGCATGGGCCTGCGCATCAGCACCGCCGCCAACCTCGCCGAAGCCCGCGAACTGCTGGCCAGCAATCCCTATGACCTGTGCATCACCGACATGCGCCTGCCCGACGGCAACGGCATCGAACTGGTCAGCGAGATCGCCCAGCACTATCCGCGCACGCCGGTAGCGATGATCACCGCTTTCGGCAGCATGGACCTGGCAGTGGAAGCACTGAAGGCGGGCGCGTTCGATTTCGTCAGCAAGCCGGTGGACATCACCGTGCTGCGCGGCCTGGTCAAGCATGCGCTGGAACTCAACAACAGCGAACGCCCCGCTACCGGCCCCGCCGTAGAACAGGCCGCGCGCCTGCTCGGCGAATCGCCGGCCATGGACGTGCTGCGTGCCACCATCGGCAAGGTCGCGCGCAGCCAGGCACCGGTCTACATCCTCGGCGAATCCGGGGTGGGCAAGGAGCTGGTTGCGCGCACCATCCATGCGCAGGGCGCACGCGCAGCCGGGCCGTTCGTGCCGGTCAACTGTGGCGCCATCCCCACCGAATTGATGGAGAGCGAGTTCTTCGGCCATCGCAAGGGCAGCTTCACCGGCGCCCATGCCGACAAGCCGGGACTGTTCCAGGCCGCGCACGGCGGCACTTTGTTCCTGGATGAAGTGGCCGAACTGCCGCTGCAGATGCAGGTGAAGCTGCTGCGCGCGATCCAGGAAAAATCGGTGCGCGCGGTTGGCGCGCCCAGTGAAGAGCCGGTGGACGTGCGCATCCTCTCGGCCACCCACAAGGATCTGGCCGAGCTGGTCGAGGACGGGCGTTTCCGCCACGACCTGTACTACCGCATCAACGTCATCGAACTGCGCGTGCCGCCCCTGCGCGAGCGCCGCCAGGATCTGCCGGCGCTGGCCGCATCAATCCTGGCACGGCTGGCCCGCAGCCACGGCCGCGCCACCCCGCTGCTGGCGCCCTCGGCGCTGGACGCGCTGGCACAGTACGGCTTCCCGGGCAATGTGCGCGAGCTGGAGAACATCCTGGAACGCGCACTGGCACTGGCCGA
Organism: Stenotrophomonas sp. 82F1; assembly: GCF_056861525.1. Lineage (NCBI taxonomy): Bacteria > Pseudomonadati > Pseudomonadota > Gammaproteobacteria > Lysobacterales > Lysobacteraceae > Stenotrophomonas > Stenotrophomonas sp. 82F1. The sequence continues at coordinate 42,852 of NZ_JBSPUD010000023.1, read as the reverse complement.
GGAAGACCGTATCGGCGCCGACGACCTGCGCCTGCCGCAGCACGCGCCGCGTTCACCGGGCAGCGCTGCGCATGCCGAAGCCGTGGTCGACCTGCACCCGGGCAGCGCCGCCCTGCCCTCGTACATCGAGCAGCTCGAGCGCAGTGCCATCCAGCGCGCGCTGGAAGAAAACCGCTGGAACAAGACCCGTACCGCCGCGCAGCTGGGCATCACCTTCCGCGCGCTGCGTTACAAGCTGAAGAAGCTGGGGATGGAGTAAGGCCCATACGCTGCGCGGATGCATCCCAGGCGCTACCAGCGCTGACCGACAACGTGCAGGGCACGACGGAGGTGAGCAGTCGCAAATGCCCCGCGCCGCATCGAGACCCGCGATGCGGGCAGCGCATGATTGGGGTTTGCCGCAACGAAGGTCACAGTCTGTTCGCGACCAGCGCCTGTTTTTGATCGCGAGCAGCTGCTATTGCAACCATTCCGAAGTGATCCGTAAGCTCGCACGTGCACCCTGTGTCCTCCTTCCAATCCAAGGAGTACACGTCATGAAACCACTGTTCGCTCTCGCTCTTCTGGCTGGCATCAGCCTCCTGCACAGCACCGATGCAAGTGCCCAGACGACCCCGCTGGTGTGCCAGGAAAACTTCGCGCGGTCCGAGGCCTACCTCACCTGCATGGTGAACAGCGTGGAAGTGGTTGCCGGCCGATGCCAGATGCAGATTCCCTGCCGACGCAACAACGGCTCGACCTATCTCAACAACGGCTCATTCGACCCCGCACGGTTGCAGAACCTGTGCAACCGCGACGGTGTACTGGCCTACGGTTGCCCGCCGCGCCCCTGACCTCTGCCGAGGTGTCCCTGCAGGGCTCTTGCCCTGCAGGGATCAATCCTTGGTGACGCGGTTGATTTCGGCCAGGCTGGTCACACCCGCAGCCGCCTTCTTCAGCGCCGACTGCCGCAGGTCATTCACGCCGATCGCCTGCGCAGCCTCGGCAATCTGCAGCGCGTTGCCGCCCGCCAGCACGATGGACGCGATCTCGTCGGTCATCGGCATCACCTGGTAGAGACCGGTACGCCCCTTGTAGCCCTCGGTGCATTCATCGCAACCCACCGCCTCATACAGCTCGATGCCCGCGTCCAGCTGCGCCTGGGTGAAGCCCTCGGCGAGCAGCGCATGCTCCGGCAGATTGGCCGGGCGCTTGCAGTTCGAACACAGGCGGCGCGCCAGGCGCTGGGCGATCACCAGCGTCACCGAGCTGGTGATGTTGTACGGCGCGATGCCCATGTTCATCAGGCGCGCGATGGTCTGCGGCGCGTCGTTGGTATGCAGCGTGGACAGCACCATGTGGCCGGTCTGCGCCGCCTTGATCGCGATCTCGGCGGTTTCCAGGTCGCGGATTTCGCCGACCATGATGATGTCCGGATCCTGCCGCAGGAACGAGCGCAGGGCGGCGGCAAAGGTCATGCCGCGCTTGTTGTTCTGCTGCACCTGGTTGACGCCGGGCAGGCGGATTTCCACCGGATCTTCGGCGGTGGAAATGTTGCGGGTCTCATCGTTGAGGATGCCCAGCGCGGTATACAGCGACACCGTCTTGCCCGAACCGGTCGGGCCGGTTACCAGCACCATGCCGTACGGCTTGTGGATGGCGTCCAGGAACAGCTTCTGCTGGTCCGGCTCGTAACCCAGCTTGTCGATGCCCAGCTTGGCCGCGCTGCCATCGAGGATACGCAGCACCACCTTCTCGCCGAACAGGGTGGGCAGCGTACTGACGCGGAAGTCGATCTGACGGGTCTTGGACAGGTTGAGCTTGATGCGCCCATCCTGCGGCACGCGCTTTTCCGCGATATCCAGCTGCGCCATCACCTTCAGGCGCGCAGCGATGCGCTGGTTGAGCTTGTTCGGTGCGCGCGCGACCATCTTCAGCAGGCCGTCGATGCGCAAGCGCACGCGGTAGTCGTCTTCGTAGGGCTCGAAGTGGATATCCGACGCGCCCTTGCGGATGGCATCGATCAGCACCTTGTTGATGAACTTGACCACCGGGGTATCGTCGCCCTTGGCGTCGATGCCCGAATCGTTGCCTCCACCCTCATCATCACCAAGACCGACATCGAGATTGGCCATGCCCTCGTCGTCGCCACCCAAGGCATCGCCGATGGTGTCGTGGCTGGCGTGCCACTGCTCCAGCGTGCGGCGGATCTGATCCTCATCCACCAGAATCGGTTCCACCACCAGATTGGTGTGGAACTTGATCTCGTCCAGCGAGTGGGTAGGGTTGCTGGTGCCGACGAATAGCTTGCCGCCACGTTTGAACAACGGCAGCACGTTGTGCTTGCGCAGCAATTCCTCGCTGACCAGGCTCATCGCGTTCTGGCTGGCATCGAAAACCGACACGTCGAACAGCGGCATGCCGAATTCGACCGCGTTGGCAGCCGCCAGTTGGGCAGCACCAACGACCTTGTTCTGCGCAAACCAGGTCGGCAGCGGCTGACGCGCGGCAGTGGCCTTGGCCATTGCATCACGTGCGGCAACCTCATCGAGCGCGCCGTCTTGGACCAAGCGGCGGGCCAGGCCGGTGATGCCGACGAGGTTAGCGTTAACAATGGTGTTCATCTGTGCACTCCTACTCCCCTGCGCAGACTATCGTAAGCGCCGCCAACCCGAAACCATCAAATGCATCAGTCGTGCGGGCAAGCTTTCGGTGCCACTTCCACCGGGGCGCTGGTCTTGCAATCCCAATTCCCTGTGTTCGCCACATATGTAATTGTGATCGTTGCAGACTTCACTTTTTCGTTCACGCCTACAGCCTTCATCGTCGCGATGATGACGCAAGGAACGGCTGGAGCCGCCTCTATGTTCTCCACATATTTACCGATTACCACAGCATTGTTTGGTAAAACGCAGGAAGAAGCTCCATTGCTATTGATGAACTGCTCAGCCACTGGAGTCTTCAGCCCTCCCAACATCGTCACAGCTTCGACGAGCTGAGTGCGCGCCGTGTAATCGTTGTATTGCGGAATCGCAATAGCTGCGAGGATCGCAATGATGGCCACTACGATCATCAGCTCAATGAGCGTAAAACCAGACTGTCTGTTCATTTGAGCGCTCCCCAACGCGCGGATAGGAGTGGACAAAGGGCAAAACCCATGCCAAAAAAAAGCCCCGGCGACGCCGGGGCTTTTTTAATTCAAAAACTATAAATCAGCTACCCGAAGCAGCGGTGGTGCAGGCCTTCGGCTGGACTTCCGAGTCTGCCGAAGTAGCACAGGTCCACGCGCCAGTTGCGGGGGCGAAAGTCAACACCACATTCTTGCCAGAAGCCTTGGCATTGACGCCTGCACTCTTCATCGTCGCAGTGATGGCGCAATTGTTACCAGACTTAGCAACCTCAACAGAAGTAACGTACTTACCGCTGGAAACCGTGTTTGCCGGCTTAGCACAAGATGCGTCGCCATTGTCCTGAGAGTAGGCTTCAGCGATCGGAGTCTTCAAACCAGAGGCCAAGGTGTAGGCCTCCGACATCTGCGCACGGGCGGTGAAGTCGTTGTACTGCGGGATAGCGATAGCGGCCAAGATTGCAATGATCGCAACAACGATCATCAATTCGATAAGGGTGAAGCCCTTTTGGTTCTTCATAGTCGTACATCCCCAAGATAGTGGTGGTTGATTCAGTGCACAGAATCGATCCGACCAACGGCCGGCTGAGCGGGTCCTGTGCCCTGCGGGTGGATCAACGCAGGTTGCGTGCCAACCCCGGCACGCCTCCCCCTGGATTTCCCCGGGACCAATGATGGCAGCAATTTCGTGGATGGGAACCCCCCTGAGCAGAAATTGCGATGGACCCGGCAATGTGACGCGTTGCGTCACCTTCGGCCCCGCCACGACGAAAACCCTGCCGCACGTCACGTTGGCAAGCTCCCCGGATGGTCTCGAACCAGCTAACATCTCCGGTCATGATGCCCGCCTGGGGATGGCGGGCCTTGGGGAGTCCACATGTCGGTCAGTCGCAGTGCGATCAAGAAAGAGCCCGTGGCGCGTAGCACCATGGAATTGCAGCCGTTTGTCTGGGAGGGGACCGACAAGCGGGGGATCAAGATGAAAGGCGAGCAGTTGGCCAAGAACGCCAATCTGCTTCGAGCCGAACTACGCCGGCAAGGCATCAATCCGGGTCAGGTCAAGCCCAAATCCAAGCCGCTGTTTGGAGCCGCGGGCAAGCCTGTGAGCGCAAAGGATATCGCCTTCTTCAGTCGTCAGATGGCGACCATGATGAAATCAGGCGTACCAATCGTCCAGGCACTAGATATCATCGCCAGCGGGCACAAGAACCCGCGTATGAAAAAGATGGTCGACACCATTCGCACCGATATCGAAGGTGGTTCGTCATTGTATGAGGCGGTCAGCAGACATCCAGTCCAGTTCGACGAGTTGTATCGCAATCTGGTGCGGGCGGGCGAAGGCGCTGGTGTTCTGGAAACCGTGCTCGACACCGTAGCCACTTATAAGGAAAACATCGAGGCGCTGAAGGGTAAGATCAAGAAGGCCCTTTTCTATCCAGCTATGGTTGTAGTAGTTGCCCTGCTGGTCAGCTCCATCATGCTCATATATGTAGTGCCACAGTTCGAGGAGGTCTTCCGCGGCTTCGGCGCCGACCTGCCTGCCTTTACCCAGATGATCGTCAACCTGTCAAGATTTATGGTGTCTTGGTGGTGGCTCATGGCGATCGTACTGTTTGGTGCTGTGGTTGGTTTCATTGTCAGCTATAAGCGCTCGCCAAGAATGCAGCACACCATGGATCGATTGATCCTGAAGGTGCCGGTCATTGGTCAGATCATGCACAACAGTGCCATCGCTCGATTCGCCCGCACCACTGCAGTCACCTTCAAGGCAGGTGTGCCACTTGTGGAAGCGCTGGGCATCGTTGCCGGAGCCACGGGCAACAAGGTCTACGAAGAAGCCGTACTGCGCATGCGCGACGATGTATCAGTAGGCTACCCGGTCAACATGGCCATGAAACAGCAGGGGCTGTTCCCGCACATGGTCATCCAGATGACTGGAATCGGCGAAGAGGCCGGCGCCCTGGATACCATGTTGTTCAAGGTTGCCGAGTACTATGAGCAGGAAGTCAACAATTCTGTGGATGCACTAAGCAGCCTGCTGGAGCCGATGATCATGATCTTCATCGGTGTCGTCGTAGGCGGCATGGTCATCGGCATGTACCTTCCCATCTTCAAGCTCGGCGCCGTCGTCGGATAAAACATACATGGCATTTCTCGACCAGCATCCCGGCCTCGGTTATCCCGCTGCGGCCGGCCTGGGACTGCTTCTCGGCAGCTTCCTGAACGTCGTCATCCTGCGCCTGCCCAAGCGGCTGGAATGGCAGTGGAAGCGCGATGCGCGCGAGGTGCTGGAGGAGCCGGACTTCTACGAGCCCCCCCCGCCAGGCATCGTGGTTGAGCCTTCGCACTGCCCGCACTGCAAGCACAAGCTGGCCTGGTACGAGAACATCCCGCTGTTCAGCTGGATCATCCAGGGCGGCAAGTGCCGCCACTGCAAGGCGCCCATCTCCATCCAGTACCCGCTGGTGGAAGCGCTGACCGCGGTGATGGTGCTGGCCTGTGTGTGGCAGTTCGGCTTCGGCTGGCAGGGCTTCGGTGCGATCGTGCTGACCTGCTTCCTTATCGCCCTGTCCGGCATTGATCTGCGCACCCAGCTGCTACCGGACCAATTGACCCTACCCCTGATGTGGCTGGGGTTGATCGGCAGCATCGACAACCTGTACATGCCGGCCAAACCTGCCCTGCTGGGCGCCCTGCTGGGCTACCTGTCGCTGTGGTCGGTGTGGTGGCTGTTCAAGCAGCTGACCGGCAAGGAAGGCATGGGCCACGGCGACTTCAAGCTTCTGGCCGCGCTGGGCGCCTGGTGCGGCATGAAGGGCATCCTGCCGATCATCCTGATGTCGTCGGTGCTGGGCGCCCTCATCGGTTCGATCTGGCTGTACAGCCGTGGTCGTGACCGGGCGACGCCGATCCCGTTCGGCCCCTACCTGGCACTGGCCGGCTGGCTGTTCTTCATGTGGGGCGAGCCCCTGCTGAACCAGTATCTGGTGATGAGCGGGCTGCGCTGAGGGGAGTCCCCATGAGCCAGTATGTGGTGGGCCTGACCGGTGGCATCGCCTCGGGCAAGAGTGAGGTCACCCGGCGCTTCGAGGCGCTGGGGATTGTCGTGGCCGACGCCGATCTTGCCGCGCGCGCGGTGGTGACGGTGGGCAGCCCTGCCCTGTCTCTGATTGCCGAGCGCTTCGGCGCGGACATGCTGCTGGCCGACGGCAGCCTGGACCGGGCGCGTCTGCGTGCCCACATCTTTGCAGACCCGGCCGAGCGGACGGCGCTGGAAGCGATCACCCACCCGGCCATCCGCCGGCTGATGCAGCAGCAGTGCGAGCAGGCCGCCAGCCCTTATGCGATTGCCGCCATCCCGCTGCTGACCGAGGTCGGTGGGCGGCAGGCCTACCCGTGGTTGGACCGGGTATTGCTGGTGGATGCGCCCGAAGCTGTGCAGCACGCCCGGCTGATGCAGCGCGACGGCATCGACGCCGCGCTGGCCGACCAGATGATCGCCGCCCAGGCCACCCGCGCACAGCGCTTGGCGCTGGCCGATGACGTGGTGGTCAATGATGGACATCCGGATGACCTGCAAGCGCAGGTGGAGCGGTTGCACGCACGATATCTGGGGTTGGCTGTCGGGTAAGCCGGCAGGTCTACCGGCTCCGCCCGAACAGGCATCCACGCATGGCGTGGATCTACTTCACCGGCTCCGCGCGAATGGCATCCACGCATGGCGTGGATCTACTTCACCGGCTCCGCGCGACAGGCATCCACGCATGGCGTGGATCTACTCCAGCTGCTGGCGGGCGTAGCGGGCCAGTTCGCGGGTGGCCAACAACAGTCCTTCCACCACGTCCGGCGGCAGCTGCTGTCCTGCGCTGCCCTGCACCCGTGCCGCTTCCGCGGCGTGCAGCATCTGGATCAACGCATTGAGGCCAGCCAAGGTGCGGCTCAGGCTGGCCAGGGTCACTGCCTGCGACGGGGTGAGGCCGGTGCCCTGCCGGGTCTGGCCATCGGCATTGTCGCGGCCATCCATGCGTGCCATCAGCGCGGGCAGCAGGTCGCTGGGTTCGGCCAGCACGTCTTCGATGCGTTCGGCGATGTCGGCCGGCAACTGATCGGCGGATTCGCCGACCAGGCGGCGCAGGTTGGGATAGGTGGTGCGTGCAGACATGGCAATGCTCCTCGCAGACGGCAAGGCCACCCGCGGATGCGGGGTGGCGGACGGTGCGGGTTGGCGTACCGGAGACCCAACAACTCGAAAGCAAGGAAAAAGACTCCAGCGGACTCTTGCGAGTCCCCACGCACCGCCCGCCGAAGCAGAAGGCATGCGGTGCATTTTCCATGATGGCCAAAGCGCATCTGGAGCTTTCAAGTTGTCGGGTTTATTCAGGACGCCAATCCCGGCCAGGGCGATGGCCCCAGCCATGCCATCTCGCCAGCTGCATGCACTGCGGTCATGAGGCGAAAACGCCATGTGGGCCAACCGACTGCGGAACCGTGCGGTGTGACACGCTCAGCGCGCGGACTGCATCACGCAGGTGTCGTGCCGGGCCAGTGACGCCGCGCCTTCGCGAAAGCTGCATTGGCGTTGCATGCGACATATAGCGCCGAGTGGGAGATTTTGGCGACGGATGGATTTGTGCCGACCAAGGTCGGCACCTACCGAAGCCGCAGCCAGAATGGGTTACAGCGGCTTCGGCGAGAACGTCAGCGTGGCGATCACGCCACGGGCACCGCCCGGGCGCACGCTTACCTGCCAGCCGTACAGATCACACAGGCGGCTGACGATCGACAGGCCAATGCCGCCGCCCTGCGAGTGACCGGCGTGGGTGCCGCGATAGCCACGCTGGAACAGCTTGGCGGCATCTTCCTCGCTCAGGCCCGGCCCGCTGTCGGTTACCGACACGGCGTTGGCGCCCACATGCACGCGCACCTCGCCATCCTGCGAGTACTTCACCGCATTGCCGATCAGGTTGCCCAACGCCACCGACAACGCCGCTTCGGGGGCATCGATGACCAGATCGCGCTCGCCATCAAGGTGCAGTTCCAGCGGCTTGCCACCCAACTGCGCGCGATGCGCATCCAGCAGCTGTTCGGCCACACGCGCCACATTGCTGCTGCCCTGCCCGCGTTCGTTGCGCGACAGCAGCAACAGCGCGCCGATCAGATCGCTGCACTGCTGCTCGGCACGCTGGATGCGCTGCAGGCGTTGCAGCACCTTCTCGTCCAGGCCCGGGCGGGTCAGCAGCAGTTCGGTGGCGCCACGGATCACCGCCAACGGCGTACGCAGCTCGTGGCTGACGTCCGCATTGAACTCACGGTCGCGCTGCACCACTTCGGTCAGCCGCGAGGAATAATCATCCAGCGCCTGCGCCAGCTGCCCCACTTCGTCATCGGGGAAGCGCGGTGCCAAAGGTTCGGGCTCACTGGTGCCGCCACGATACGCACGCAGGCGTGCGGCCAGATCCGAGACTGGCTTCATCACCTTGGAGGCCGACCACCAACCCAGCACCAGCGACAGCAGGCTGAACACCAGCACCGACAGGAACAGCGCGCGGTTGAGCTGTTGCCCACCGCGAACGCTGTCGGTCATGTCGTAGGCCAGGAACGCCCAGGCATCAGGAGTCTTGCGCACGGCCAGCTTGTAGGAATAGCGCTCACCGCGCTCGTCCACACCGCCCATGTTGTACAAGCCGTCCTTGAACTCGTACCAGTCCGGCTCTTCCTCGCGCAACGCCTCGAACTTGTCCGGCTTGATCAGGCGCGCGCGCATCTGCTGCACCGGCAGATCGGGGTTGCGGTCCGGGCTTTCGTAGTAACGCCGCACGTACTCGCTGATGTTGCGGTTCATCACGTCTTCCACCAGCTGGTTTTCCACCCGCATGCGGGCCCAGTTGGTGGCGAACGCGAACAGTGTCGTCAGGCAGAAGCCCAACAACACGAACGAGACGATGATGCGGCTGCGCAGACGCCGCCGATAAGGCGTGCGCCGGCGCTCCCCCTTGCTTGCCACAGAATCAGGCTTCCGGCGTGGCGATGCGGTATCCGATGCCATGGCGGGTCTGGATCATCGGCACTTCAAAGGGCTTGTCCACCACGGCGCGCAGGCCATGGATGTGCACGCGCAGCGAATCGGAGTCCGGCAGCTCTTCGCCCCAGACACGGGTTTCCAGTTCCTGCCGGGTGACCACGGCCGGGGCCGCTTCCATCAACGCCTGCAGGATCTTCAGTGCGGTCGGGTTGAGCTGCAGCAGCTTGCCCTGGCGGCGCACTTCCAGCGTATCCAGGTTGTATTCCAGATCACCGGTTTCCAGCACGCGGGTCTGCACGCCCTTGCCGCGACGCGACAGGGCGTTCAGACGCACTTCGACTTCCTGCAGCGCGAAGGGCTTGATCAGGTAGTCGTCAGCACCGGAATCGAAGCCGGCCAGCTTGTTGTCCAGCGAATCGCGCGCGGTCAACATCAGCACCGGGGTCTGCTTGCGCGCTTCGTTGCGAAGCTTGCGGCAGACCTCGATACCGTCCATGCCGGGCAGGTTGAGATCCAGGACAATCGCGTCGAACTCATGCACGACAGCCAGATGCAATCCGGTCACTCCGTCGGCAGCGAAGTCCACGGTGTGGCCCCGGTCCTCCAGGTAGTCACCCAGATTGGCCGCAATGTCGCTGTTGTCTTCGATTACCAGGATTCTCACTGTCACCTCTAATTGACGAATTTACCGACGCGCTGGGCCTGGCCCATGTCGCGCTGTGCCTTGTCCTTCTGCCGAGCACGCTCGGCGACGGTCATGCATTGCGTGGACGACATGTTGGAACCAATGGCCTTCTCACGTCGGCATATTAGACGACTATCTTCACGCGCCTGTGTCAAAACGGTGTTCACGACCTGCTGATCGTTGAAGACCTCAGTTCGTACCGATTCAGGCATCGCGTCCTTGGTCGGATACTGCTCGGCAGCGGCGCGGATGCGAACCAGGGTCTCACGGACCTTGCCGCGCTCTTCCTGGCGCAGCTCGGAATAGGTTTCGCCATCGTTGAGCTCGATCTCGATGCGCTCAACCTGCTGCAGCAGCGGCTTCCCCGGCAGGAAGACCTCTTCGGCACTCTTGGCCCCTGCCGAGGCAGCGACCAGGGCCAATGCCGAAACCAGAACCGCCGATATCACTGGATGCTTCATACAAACGAATCCCTGTCTGAGGTGAACGCCGACTGTATGCGGATGCGCGCTCTGCCAGCAAGTGCTGGCCGGCAGGGTGCAGGTAGCCTTACAGCTTGGAATCCGGGTTCACGTTGCTGTAGGTGCGTTGGTCGTTGAGCAGGGCCTTGCCCTTCTCTTCGATACGGCGGCGTTCGGCCACGGTCATGCAGCGGCTCTTGGGCATGTTGCTGCCCGTGGTGCGCTGGTATGAGCAGATCTGGCGACTGTCGTCGTGGGCGCGCGTCAGGATGCTGTTGACCCGCTCCTGATCGTTGAAGACGTCATTCTGCACCTGCGGCGGCAGCTCCTGGACAGTCTGCCGGTCGCCCATCCGTTGGGTGATCCGTGCCAGTGCCTGCTGGACCTGGCTGCGGTCCTCGGAGGAGATTTCGTTGTAATCGCCCTGCTGCAGGGCTTTTTCGACCTGGCGGACCTGCTCGGCCACCGGGCTCTGGCGGTCCATCTGCACAGCCGCCTTTTCCGGCTTGGCCAGTGCAACGCCAGGCAGGCACAACAACAGCACGATCATCGTGGTGCGGTACATCGCCAACCTCCCGATCCTTCGGAACGAAGGCCCAACTCTACGAGTGTCCCCACGTGCCCACAAGGGCCCCTTGGCAGGGGGCGCGGGCATAAAAAAGACCCAGGCGGTGCACCCGCCTGGGCCTGAAGTTGTATCCCGATACCGATCCTGCTGAGAGGCAGAGCTGCGGTTCGTTGAAGGCTACGCCCGGGGCGATTAAAGCGGTGTTAAACCCGCCAATCCCGCCTGAACTAAATTTCAAATTATTGAAATATCAGGATTTTTTGATTTTCTCGACATGCTCGATGATGCGTGCGGCGACATCCACCCCGCAGGCCGCCTCGATCCCTTCCAGGCCGGGAGTGGAGTTCACCTCCAGCACCAGCGGGCCGCGCTCGGAGCGGATCAGGTCCACCCCGCATACCCCCAGCCCCAGCGCCTTGGCCGAACGCACGGCCACCTGCTGCTCGGCCCGACTGGCCTTGGAGGCCACCGCGGTACCGCCGGCATGCAGGTTCGAGCGGAAATCCCCTTCCGGAGCCTGGCGCTGCATCGACGCCACCACCTGGTCGCCGACCACGAAGCAGCGCAGGTCGGCGCCCTTGGCCTCGCCGATGAACTCCTGCATCAGGAAGTTGGCATACAGCCCACGCAGGGCTTCGACGATGCCGCGCGACGCGCTGGCCTTCTCGGTGAGGATCACGCCACGGCCCTGGGTGCCTTCATTGAGCTTCACCACATGCGGCGGCGGGCCGAGCATGGACAACAGGTCGACGGTGTCGTCCGGGTTGTCGCCAAAAACAGTGACCGGCATGTCGATGCCCTTGGCGGCCAGCAGCTGGTGTGCCCGCAGCTTGTCGCGCGAGCGCAGGATCGCGTCGGATGGATTGGGCGTGCGCGCGCCCATCAATTCGAACTGGCGCAGCACGGCGGTGCCATAGCGGGTGACCGAAGCACCGATGCGCGGGATGACCGCGTCCACGCCGGTCATCGGCCGCCCCTTGTAGTGCATGGAAAAGCCGTCCGCGGCGATGCGCATGTAGCAGCGCAGGGGATCGAGGATGCGCACGGTGTGGCCGCGCGCACGCGCGGCCTCGACCAGCCGACGGGTGGAGTACAGCCGGGTGTTGCGGGACAGGATGGCGAGCTTCATCGCAGTGGGATCGGTCGGCAGGCGCGCAGCATAGCGTGGCGGCGTTGCGCCTGGATGATGCTGTTCGGTCCACGCGCGGCAGTGGCTGCCCAGCTCAATCGGGACCTGGCAGCGCCGACGGATATGTGCGCGCCGCTTCGCCCAGCGCCGCGATGCAGGCCATCTGGATCGCCGATCCACTGAAGGCCTCCTGATAGATCTGCCCGATCAACTGCGCCGCCTGCGGGCCACCGGCGCGCCCGAGTGCTCGAACCGCTTCAACCTGTTTGGCCGAGCCGATGCCGGCGGAAAGAAAGATCCGATGCAGCGCGGTGACGACGTCATCCCTGCGATCCATGCCTGCCTACTCCCTGAAATGAGAGCAACACGCTAGCGAAGACCGCAGCGGCCGGACATGCGGATTGTTTGAATCTGCATGCCGTGCGCAAACGAAAAACCCCGGAAGCGACAATGCCGCTTCCGGGGTCTGGATTCTGGAGCGGGCGAAGGGAATCGAACCCTCGTCAGTAGCTTGGGAAGCTACAGCTCTACCATTGAGCTACGCCCGCGTTGCAGGGCTGAAGTCTATGCGGACCCGCCGGGTTTGCGCAATGGCAACCGCTGCCAGCGGCTCGCCGGGCATGGCCCGGCGCTACCGTGTGGAGGTCCCGGGCACGCTGCGGCGCCCGGGACCGCAGCCCTTAGAAGCTGCCGCTGAAGCTGGCAAACAACGTCGCGTCCTGCGCACGCTTCTGCAGGGTGGTGGCGCTCAGGCCGATGTTGCTCTGCAGGCCGAACAGTTCCATGCGCGCGCCCAGGATGGCGGTCGCATAGTTCTTGTCGAAGTCCATACCCGGTACGCGGTACATGCCCACGTCCGGCAGGCTCTGCACCCAGGCGCTGGCCTGCTTGGTGTCTTCGAACTCGTGGTCGTAGGTCACCTGCACGTACGGCTTGACGGTGCCGCCGTCGAAGCGGGCCTGCCAACCGATACGGCCCACGGTGGAATCGACATCCTGCTTGCCGTAGCCCAGCGCGGTAGCCAGGGTGCCGGCATCGGCGCTTTCGGTGTAACCGTCGATCTTGACCTGCTGCCAGATCACCGAGGCGATCGGGCCGTGGCGGAAGCCGCCTTCGGTGCCGAACTCGTAACCGGCGTTCAGGGCGGCGGTCAGGTTGCTGCCATCCGGCGAGCCGCTGTGCTCGCGGGTTGCCGGGCCGAGCTGGACCTTGCGGTTCACGTCATAGGACAGCCAGGTGTAGCTGACCTGGCCATTGACCCAGATGCGGTCGCCGTACCAGCCAGCGAACAGACCTGCGGTAGTGTCCTTCTGGGTGAAGTCGCCACGGCTGTTGCCGAAGTCGGCGTTGAGACGGCCAAAGCCGGCGAAACCACCGAAGACCATGCCGTCGCGCGCCCAGTCGATACCGAACAGGCCGGCCGGGGCCAGACCGTCGTACAGATCGGCGTGGTCGTAGCGCTGCATGTCGCCGCGCACGCCACCCCACCACGACAGGCCGTCAGCCGGGCGACCCGCCTGGTGCAGGCTGACCTGGTCGGCGCGCGAGCGGCCGATGGTCTGTGCCGAATGGCTCAGCACCTGCTGCAGGCGCGGACCTTCGAGGATCGACACCGCGTACTGCCCCAGCAACGCATGACCGGCGGTGGTCGGGTGCACGCCGTCGGCGAACAGGTAGGCGGTGGCCGCATCCGGGCTGACGTAGCTGGTCGGGTTGCAGGTCAGGATGCTGGTGGTGGTGTCAGCGGGGTTGATCCTGCAACCAGTATCGGTGACGTTGCGGAAACCGTACATGGCCGGGTTGGCCGCCACTTCACGCAGCACGGTGAAGGTATCGAGCGGAATGAACTCGATGCCGGCCTGCTTCAGGCCGCCATACAGGGCCTTGTTGTAACCGGCCGCCAGCGCGGTGGCCTGCGCGGCACCGGCCGGACCCAGCGAACGGAACTGCGGAGCAATGCCGACGTCCGGCAGGTTGGGGACGAGCACGTACTCGGCACCGGCCTGCTTGAGGGCGCCCACCAGGGCCACCTGGTCGGTGACGGCCGCGCCGATGATGGCCTGCGCCTGGGCCGGCGCACGCGCTGCGGCGAACAGGTCATTGGCGCCGCCCCAGACCGTGTACAGGGCATTGGCGTCAGCCTTGCCGCCGTTGGCAGCCAGGTAGCGGGCCGCCTGGCTCTTCAACGAGGGAATGGTGCCCAGGGCACTGGCCACGTCGACGCCGACACGGGCACCGCCGACAGCGTAGTTGTCGCCGTTCTGGCCATTGCCGTTGGCAGCGCCATTGAGGCCGTAGTAATTGGCGACCTGCTGCGACCACACCCAGCCCGGATTGGTGGTGAACTGGCCGGTGACCGGGCGCACGTCGGCCGGCAGCAGCGGACGGAAGTAGCCGGCGTCGGTAAGGCTGTCACCGAAGAAGACCGCATGGCTGTAGGGGGATTCGCCTGCCATGGCCGGCAGCGCGGCCAGCGCGATCGCGGCCGCCATGAGGGAGCGGATCGGGCGTTTGCTGAGCAGCATGTAAAAACTCCTGTGGGGATATCGTTGAGGTTCCGACGCACGTACGCCGGCGCACGGTGAATGGTTTCACTGCGCCGCCAATTGCTCACGCTGCGCCGCCGCATGAATTGTCGCCCGAGCCCGGCCTGGCAGGCTTTGCCGGTACGGGCGTAGCGCGCTACTTGCAATGGTTCCGATGCGAACCGGCGATCAGCGACAATGGCCTCATGAACATCCAGCTCAATGGCGAACCCCGCACCCTGCCCGCTTCGGCGACCCTCCTGGACCTGCTCGCGGCCGAGCAGCTGCTGCAACGCCGGGTGGCGGTGGAGGTCAACGGCGAGATCGTCAGCCGCAGCCGTCATGCCGAGCATGTACTGGCCGAGGACGATGTGGTGGAGATCGTGCATGCGCTGGGCGGTGGTTGAGACAGCGGGGTCAGAGCCCGTTGCCTGTGGCAAAGGGATCCGACCCCACCTTCTGCGACGACCCCATCTTCAGGCGGATAAGCGATAATCGCGTCATGAACGCTCATGTCTCCCCCGATTCGCTGGTGATCGCCGGCAAGACCTACAGCTCGCGGCTGCTCACCGGCACCGGCAAGTTCAAGGATCTGGAAGAAACCCGCCTGGCCACCGAGGCCGCAGGCGCCCGGATCGTCACCGTGGCCATCCGCCGTACCAACATCGGGCAGAACCCGGGCGAGCCGAACCTGCTCGACGTGCTGCCACCGGACCGTTACACCATCCTGCCCAACACCGCCGGCTGCTACACCGCCGAGGATGCCGTGCGCACCTGCCGCCTGGCCCGCGAACTGCTGGACGGCCACAACCTGACCAAGCTGGAAGTACTGGGCGACCAGAAGTCGCTGTACCCGGACGTGGTGCAGACCCTCAAGGCCGCCGAACAGCTGGTCAAGGACGGTTTCGAAGTGATGGTCTATACCTCCGACGACCCGATCCTGGCCAAGCGCCTGGAAGAGATCGGCTGCGCTGCGGTGATGCCGCTGGCCGCGCCGATCGGCTCGGGCCTGGGCATCCAGAACAAGTACAACCTGCTGCAGATCATCGAAGACGCCAAGGTGCCGATCATCGTCGACGCCGGCGTGGGCACTGCTTCGGACGCGGCGATCGCGATGGAGCTGGGCTGCGACGGCGTGCTGATGAACACCGCCATCGCCGGTGCGCGCCACCCGGTGCTGATGGCCAGCGCGATGCGCAAGGCCGTGGAAGCAGGCCGCGAGGCATTCCTGGCCGGCCGCATTCCGCGCAAGCGCTACGCCAGTGCGTCCTCGCCGATCGATGGGTTGATCGGCTGATGACCAATCCATTTGACAGCGCCGGTTCGAAGGCGCCGCCCAAGCCGTTCACGGTCAACGAAGGCCGCCGTGAAGTGCGCAGCTTCGTGCTGCGGCAAGGCCGTTTCACCCCCGCCCAGCAGCGCGCGTTCGACGAGCGCTGGCCGCGTTTCGGCCTGGATTTCAGCGGTGAACCGCGTGATCTGGATGCCACCTTCGGCCGCGATGCGCGCAAGGTGCTGGAAATCGGTTTCGGCAACGGTGCCGCGCTGCGCTTTGCCGCACAGCACGACCCCAGCCGCGACTACATCGGCCTGGAAGTGCATGCGCCCGGTGTCGGCCGTCTGCTGAACGCGCTGGCCGAGGACAACGCCGACCACGTGCGCCTGTACCACCACGACGCGGTGGAAGTACTGGAGAAGGAAATCGCCGATGGCGCGCTGGACGAGGTGCGCATCTACTTCCCCGACCCGTGGCACAAGAAGCGCCACAACAAGCGTCGCCTGATCCAGCCGGGCTTTGCCGAGCTGCTGGTGCGCAAGCTGCGCTCCGGTGGCCGTCTGCACTGCGCCACCGACTGGGAGGATTACGCCGAGCAGATGTGGGACGTGCTGGATGCCACCCCCGGCCTGGTCAACCGTGCCGGCCCGCGTGGCAGCGTGCCGCGCCCGGACTGGCGCCCGCAGACCCACTTCGAGACCCGCGGCCAGAAGCTCGGCCATGGTGTCTGGGACCTGTTGTACGACCGCACCTGATGAACGCCTGAGGACGCCGCGCCCCACATGGATACCGCGCTGACGCTGACCACTGACATGAAGCTCGTGCTCGGGCTGGTCGGCTTCACAATGGCGATGTTCCTGTTCGAGCGCATCCGCGCCGACGTGGTCGCGCTGGTGGTGCTGGTGGTGCTGGGCGTGACCGGCCTGATCGCGCCGGAGGAAATCTTCGGCGGCTTCTCCGGCAACGCGGTGATGAGCATCATCGCTACCACCATCCTCGGCGCCGGCCTGGACCGCACCGGTGCGCTGAACCGCCTCGCGGCCTGGCTGCTGCGGCGCGGGCATGGCGTGGAGCAGCGGCTGCTGATGATGACCACGGCCATTGCCGGCCTGAACTCGTCTTTCATGCAGAACCCCTCGGTGATGGCGTTGTACCTGCCGGTCGCCTCGCGCCTGGCCGCACGCACCGGGCTGACCATGCAGCGTCTGCTGCTGCCGATCTCGGCGGCGATCGTAATGGGTGGCGCGCTGACCATGGTCGGCAACTCGCCGCTGATCCTGCTGAACGATCTGCTGGCCTCGGCCAACAACAACCTGCCCTCCGGCCTGGCCACCATCGAGCCGCTGCGCATGTTCGCGCCGCTGCCGATCGGCATCGCCCTGCTGATCGCCTCGCTGCTGTATTTCCGCTATTACGGCGACCGCAAGCTGGTGGAAGAGGAAAGCCTGGTCAACGACGGCACCACGCCGGCCCGCACCGAAAGCTACTTCGCCAAGACCTACGGCATCGAAGGCGATGTGTTCGAGCTGGTGGTCACCGCCGAGAGTCCGCTGGTCGGCATGACCCTGGGCGAAGCGGAGAACCTGCATGACGCGCCGCTGCTGCTGGCACTGAAGACCGGCAATGACACCCGCCTGGCACCGCCGGCGGAAATGCGCATCTGGGTGGGCAGCGTGCTCGGCGCGATGGGCCCGCGCCAGCAGATCCACGATTTCGCGCAGAACCAGTTCCTGCGCATGTCCTCGCGCCTGAAACACCTGGGCGACCTGTTCAATCCCAGCCGCGCCGGCATTTCCGAGGCGGTGGTGCCGCCGACCTCCGGCGTCATCGGCAAGACCGCAGGCGAGCTGCGCCTGCGCAAGGAACGCGGCATCAGCCTGCTGGCGATCAACCGCGACAAGCAGGTGATCCGCGAGGATGTGCGCGATGTGCAGCTGCGCGCCGGCGACATGCTGGTCTTCCACAGCATCTGGACCGACCTGGCGCAGGCCGCCAAGAGCCGCGACTTCGTGGTGGTCACCGACTACCCGACCGGCGAGCAGCGCCCGCACAAGTTCAAGATCGCCATGGCGATCTTCGCCCTGACCATCCTGATCGCGCTGACCAGCAAGCTGCCGGTAGCACTGACCCTGATGACCGGCGTGGCCGGCATGCTGTTGACCGGCGTGCTGCGCATGGACGAGGCCTATGCCTCGATCAACTGGAAGACGGTGTTCATGATGGCCGGGCTGATTCCGCTCGGCTGGGCGATGGATTCCAGTGGTGCCGCGGCGTGGGTGGCCGGCCATACCATCGACAAGCTGCCCACCGGCATTCCGATCTGGGTGCTGGAGCTGGCGCTGGCGCTGCTGACCACGGTGTTCTCGCTGGTGATCAGCCATGTCGGCGCGACCATCGTGATGGTGCCGATCGCGGTGAACCTGGCGCTGGCGGCAGGCGGTAATCCCACGGCGTTCGCGCTGATCGTGGCGCTGTCGGCGTCCAACAACCTGATGACGGCGTCGAACCCGGTGATTTCGATGATCACCGGCCCGGCCAACTACACCCCACGCGAGATGTGGCGGGTCGGCGGCCCGCTGTCGCTGATCTATACGTGCGTGGTGGTGGTGATGATCAACCTGATGTTCTGAGGGTTGGGGTTGGTTGGCAGGGCTGCGCCCTGCACCCGCAGAGGCAACGGCAACGGCAACAGCCGGAGCAACAGCAAAAGCTGGCTATCCGTGGGTTGGCGGGGTGGGTCCGGTTGCGGGGGACGCTGCAAGTACGTCCCTGTAAGCTCGGTCGCGCCATCCATGGCGCTCACGCCCCCGCAACCGGACCCACCCCGCCTTCGACAGATCGCTGCAATCTGCAGTAGATCCACGCCATGCGTGGATGGATCTGGATACCTGTTGATCTGGTGGGTGCGGACTGTTGGCTTGGTGGATGCGGACTGTTGGCTTGGTGGATGCGGACTGTTGGCTTGGTGGGTGCGGACTGTTGGCTTGGTGGATGCGGACTGTTGGCTTGGTGGATGCGGACTGTTGGCTTGGTGGGTGCGGACCGTTGGTCCGCACACCGATGCATCAGGCCAGGTAGACCTGCCCATCCCGCACGTCCACCGGCACGGCGCGCAGGCGGTCGCCCTTGCAGGGGCCGGCGATGCAGTCGCCACTGTCCAGCGCGAACGAGGCGCCGTGGGCGGCGCAGACCAGGTGGCCTTCGCGGCTCTTCAGGAACTGGCCGGGTGCCCAGTCCAGGCGGCGGCCCGCGTGCGGGCAGATGTTCAGGAACGCGCGCACCTGCTCACCGTCGCGGTAAAGCAGCAGCGACTCGGCATCGCCATCGACCACCGCTTCAACCTCGGCAAACGCGCCATCGGCAATGGCATCCAGGGTGATCAGGGCGACAGCGGCAGTCATGGCGAAGGCTCGGACGGAATCGCGCATTGTCGCATGCCTGGTCATGTGACTAGCTGCGACATGAACACAAGTCATTGATCCGTAATAAGCCAAGGCTATATTTAACGAGTTTTTCACTCAATGACAGTGGCAGCTGCCGATACTCATGGCTCGCTGATTTCCAGCCTATCGAGCCACCATGTTCAATCGCGATTTCGCCTTCAACCAGTTCCGTACCCTGTTTGCCCCGCGCAAGCCGCGCCATCCGCTGGTGCGCGTTGCCGTAGGCCTGCTCGGCCTGGCGATCCTGGCCGCGATGGTGTTCATCGGCGTATTCGTCGGTGCTGCCATGATCCTGGTGGGCCTGGCGTGGAAGCTGCTGGCTTCGCGCAAGCCCGGCCCGAGCCGCCCGGCCGACCCGAACGTGGTCGAGGGTGAGTACCACGTGGTGCGCAAGTCGGCGCTGCCGGCCTCGCGCTGATCGACGCTGCCCGCTGACGGCGGGCCTTGCTGCGTTCTAGACTGCGGGCACTCCCTTCCTGGATGCCCGCATGTCCGATGTCTCCGATGTGATCCCTGCTGCAGCCACGCCGCGTGTACCGGTTGTTGGCGGCGGCAGTTTTCCCGTGCACCGCATCTACTGCGTCGGCCGCAACTTCGCCGAGCATGCGCGTGAGATGGGCGCTGCCGTGCCTGCCGCAGACGATCGCGGCCGCCCGATGTTCTTCACCAAGCCGGCCGACGCCATCGTGGTCGGCCACGATGATGTGATCCCCTACCCGCCTGCCACCAGCAACCTGCACCACGAGGTGGAACTGGTGGTGGCGATCGGCCGTGACGCGCCCGCCGGCGAGCTGGCCGTGGGCGATGCCGAGGCGCTGGTGTATGGCTATGCCGTGGGCCTGGACCTGACCCGCCGCGACCTGCAGACCGCCGCCAAGGAGAAGGGCCATCCGTGGGATTCGGCCAAGGGTTTCGATGCCTCCGCGCCGATCAGTGAGATCGTGCATGCCGGTGAAGTCGGCGACCTGGCTGCGCTCAACCTGTCGCTGGAAATCAACGGCGAAGTACGCCAGCAGTCCCTGCTCGACCAGATGATCTGGAACGTGCCCGAGATCCTGCACGAGCTGTCCAAGCTGTGGCAGCTGCGTGCCGGCGACCTGGTGTTCATGGGCACGCCGTCCGGCGTAGCCGCGCTCAACCCCGGCGACCGTTTCAGCGCACGTCTTGAGAACGTGGCCGAGCGCCACGGCGTGATCGCCGGCTGACATCACCTGCGCTACCCTGCGCGCTGTCCCCCCTCGCCCTCAGGAGAAAAACAACAATGGGAATGCTCACCGAGTTCAAGGAATTCGCGATGCGCGGCAACGTCATCGACCTCGCCGTCGGCGTGGTGATCGGCGCGGCCTTCGGCAAGATCGTCACCGCGCTGGTGGAGAAGATCATCATGCCGCCGCTGGGCATGCTGATCGGCAAGGTCGATTTCTCGCAGCTTGCGTGGACGCTGTCGCCGGCCAGCATCGGCGCCGATGGCAAGGAGATTCCGGCCGTGGTGATCGGCTACGGTGATTTCATCAACACGCTGATCCAGTTCGTGATCGTGGCCTTCGCCATTTTCCTGGTGATCAAGGTGATCAACCGCCTGTCGCGCAAGAAGGAAGCCGCACCGGCAGCGCCGACCGAGGAAGTGGTGCTGCTGCGCGAGATCCGCGACAGCCTGAAGAAATAAGGTGTCGGGCGCCGTTGGCGCCCGCGCCGCCTGTAGAGCCGAGCCCACGCTCGGCTGATCTGGAAACGGCAGCCGAGCATGGGCTCGGCTCTACATGACACGCGAAAGCCCCGCTCCGGCGGGGCTTTCGCTTTGCTGCATCTGGCGGAAAACAGCATCCGCAGCGGCCATGACCTCCCGCCCATGCGCGGCGCTGAACGACTGTTAAGCTCCAAGGCTTACACCCTTCCCGGAGCTGTCCATGCGTCGCCGCGTCCTTGCCATCGCATCCTCCCTCGCCCTGCTGGCCGCGCCAGCCTTCGCGGCACCGCATGCCACCACCCTGCCGCCGGCCTCGCTGGCCACCGCCGCGCAGCTGCGCGACCAGGCGCTGGCCGATGACACCGGCTGGAAGGTGGTCGAATCGCTGACCACCGAGATCGGCCCGCGCATTGCCGGCAGCGAAGCCGACGCCCGGGCCGTGGCCTGGGCCGAAGCCAAGTTCAAGGCACTGGGCTTTGACAAGGTGTGGAAGGAACCGGTGACCTTCCCGAAGTGGGAGCGCCGCGGTGAACACGCCGCCGTGACCGGCAGGAACCCGCAGCCGCTGCAGATCACTGCGCTGGGTGGCAGCCCGGGCGGCACGGTGGAAGCCGAGGTGGTGCGCTTCGCCGATCTGGCCGCGCTGCAGGCCGCACCGGCCGGTTCGCTGAAGGGCAAGATCGCCTTCGTCGATTACCAGATGCTGCCGTTCCGCGATGGCCGCGACTACGGCCGCGGCGGCGCGATCCGCAGCAAGGGCCCATCCGAGGCCATCCGCAAGGGCGCGGTCGGCTTTCTCATGCGCTCGGCCGGTACCGATTCGCACCGCGTGCCGCACACCGGCATCACCCGCTTCGATGACGGCCTGACGCCGGTACCGTCGGCGGCGCTGTCGGTGCCCGACGCCGACCAGCTGGCGCGCCTGCTCGCCCGTGGCGCGACCACGGTGAAGGTGGCGCTGGACTGCGGCTGGGATGGCACCGCCACCTCGTACAACGTGATCGGCGAGATCACCGGCCGCAGCCTACCGAAGGAAGTGGTGGTGATCGGTGGACATCTGGATTCATGGGACCTGGGCACCGGCGCGGTCGATGACGGTGCGGGCGTGGGCATCACCATGGCCGCCGGCCATCTGATCGGCCAGCTCAAGCAGTCGCCGAAGCGCACCATCCGCGTGATCGCCTTTGCCAACGAAGAACAGGGTCTATACGGCGGCAAGGCCTACGCCGAAGCGCATGCCAAGGACGTGGCCCTGCACCAGCTGGCCGCCGAGAGCGATTTCGGTGCTGGCCGCATCTACGCCTTCAACACCGGTTCGCCGAACCCGGAAGGTTCGCGTGAGGCGACCAAGCAGATTGCCGAGGTGATGAAGCCGCTGGGCATCGAGTACCAGGCCGACAAGGGCGGCCCGGGCCCGGACGTCGGCCCGCTGGCCGCCAAGGGTGGTGCGTGGGCATGGCTGGCGCAGGATGGCTCGGACTACTTCCACCTGCACCACACCGCCGACGACACGCTCGACAAGATCGACCCGAAGGCGCTGGCGCAGAACGTGGCGGCCTACACCGTGTTTGCCTATCTGGCCGCCGAAGCCGATGGCAGTTTCGGCAGTGAAGCCAAGGCGACCACGCCGCCGAACGAGTGATGCGGTGACACAGTGGGGTCAGAGCCCTCGCCTGCGGCGAGGGATCTGACCCCGGTCAGGGGCTCAGCCGTGTCGGCTGGACCACTGCGCCAGCAGCACCGCCGTGGCCGAGGCCACGTTCAGGCTTTCCACCGCGCCGCTGCCGGGAATGGAAACCTGCAGATCGCACTGGCTGGCCAGGCCGCGATCCATGCCTTCACTTTCCGCGCCCATCACGTACACCAGGCGGTCGGGCAACGACGCGCGGAACACGTCATCGCCCCCCTCGACCAGGGTCGCGGCCAGGCCGAAACCGGCCGCGCGCAGCTGCGCCATCGCTTCTGCGTCCTCAGGCAGCTGCACCAGCGGCACCGACTCTGCACCGCCCTCGGCCACGCGTGCCGCCGCGCCGGACAGGGCCAGCGTGCTGCTGGCCGGCAGCAGCAGCGCCTTGGCACCGAAGTGTGCGGCCGAGCGCAGGATCGCACCGAAGTTGTGCGGATTGCCGACGCCATCCAGCCACAGTGCCAGCGCCGGGCCTTCGCCCAGTTCGGCCAGCCACTGCGCCAGCGGCACCACCGGCGCACGCAGCACGTCGGCCACCAGGCCTTCGTGGTGGGTGGTGGCGGCCAGCTTGTTGAGGTCGCCCTCTTCCACCACGCGATAGCCCACGCGGTTGGCCACGCACCACTTCAGCACCGGCTGCATGCGCGGAATCAGCGATTCCACCAGATACAGCTTGCGCAGCGCCTGCGGACGCTTGGCGAACAGGGCCTGCACCGCGTTCCAGCCATACAGGCGCAGTTCGTCGTTGCCGCGCCCCGGTGGTGGCGGGGTGCCGCCCTCACGCGGTGGCAGCGGGGTGGCCCGCGGCGGTCGCGACGACGGGCGGCGGGCATTCTTCCAGGGATCATTCACTACGGGACAACTCCAGCTTGCGTTGACGCCAGAAATCGGCGTTCTTGATGCCCAGGGCATCGGGGTCGAAGATCGGATCGAGACCGAGCTTCTTCTGTCGTTCGTAATCGCGCAGGGCCAGCATGGCCGGCTTCTGCACGATGAGGATGGCGATGATGTTCAGCCAGGCCATCAGGCCCACGCCGATATCACCCAGCGCCCAGGCCAGGGTGGCGTTGTGGAAGGCACCGAACACCACCATGCCGATGATGCCCAGACGCAGCAGCAGCACGGTGAGCGGGCGCTTCCTGTTGTGGTTGACGTAGGTCAGGTTGGTTTCGGCCATGTAGTAATAGGCCATGATCGTGGTGAAGGCGAAGAAGAAGATCGCCACCGACACGAACGCCGAGCCCCAGCCCGGCAGCACTGCTTCCACACCCGCCTGCGCGTAGCCCGCACCTTCGGGAATGCCGGCCAGGCCCTGGAAGATCGGCTCGGCACCGGCCACCGGCGAATACACGTTGTAGGTGCCGCTGGCCAGGATCAGGAAGGCGGTGGCGGTGCACACCATCATGGTGTCGAAGTAGATGGCGAAGGCCTGCACGTAACCCTGTTTGGCCGGGTGCGAGACCTCGGAGGCCGCCGCAGCGTGCGGACCCGAGCCCTGCCCGGCCTCGTTGGCGTAGATGCCGCGCTTGATGCCCCATTCCACCGCCAGGCCCATCATCGCGCCGAACGCGGCGTGGGTACCGAAGGCGCTCTTGAAGATGATGCCGAACATTTCCGGCACGCGGTCGTAGTTGATGATCATGATGACGATGGCGGTCAGGATGAAGCCAGCCGCCATGAACGGCACCACCACTTCGGCGAAGTTGGCGATGCGCTTGACGCCGCCGAAGATCACCACGCCCAGCAGCAGGGCGACAACGATGCCGATGCCCAGCTTCAGCGCCTGCACCGATTCCATGCCAAAGGCCTGGCCATCGAGCGGACCGCACAGCGCAGTGCCTCGGCAGGCATTGATGATGCTGTCGGCGATGGCGTTGGCCTGCACGCCCGGCATCAGGAAACCGGCGGCGATGATCGTGGCGATGGCGAAGGCCATGGCATACCACTTCAGGCCCATCGCCTTTTCGATGTAGTAGGCCGGGCCACCGCGGTAGCGGCCTTCGGCATCCTTGGTCTTGTAGATCTGCGCCAGGGTGCATTCCACGTACGACGTGGATGCGCCGAGGAAGCCCATCACCCACATCCAGAAGATCGCGCCGGGGCCGCCGAAGGCGATGGCGGTGGCCACGCCGGCGATGTTGCCGATGCCCATGCGGCCGGCCATCGACATGGCCAGGGCCTGGAACGAGGACACGCCGGCGTCGGATTTCTCACCGGACACGGTGAGGCGGCACATCTCGACGAAACCACGGATCTGCATGAAGCGGGTGCGCAGGCTGAAGAACAGGCCGGCGGCCAGGCACATGAAGATCAGCGCCTTGCTCCAGATGATGCTGTTGATGAAATGTACGGTAGCTTCCACGCGCGCTCTCTCCAGTCGGCGGGTTGTGAGGACGTCCCGTCGGCTGGAAGGGACCGGTCGATTCTCCCTGATCGACGGTCGCTGCGATAGCGCTGCTTTGTAGAGCCGAGCCCATGCTCGGCTGCCGTCAGGGGCCCAAGCCGAGCATGGGCTCGGCTCTACAGCGGCCAGCCCGCGTGTTCAGGGCAGCTGCGTGCGCACCCGGGCGAAGCGGCGCAGGTCATGCAGGACGCCGCGCTTGTAGACGGCGCAGCGCTCCACGCCCTCTTCCTGGAAACCGTTCTTTTCCAGTACCCGGGCCGAGCCCAGGTTGAAGTCGACCACCGTGGCCTGCAGCCTGAACAGGCCAAGCTCGTCCATCACCCAGGGCGCGAACAGACCGACCACACCGGTCATCAGGCCCCGTCCCCAATGGGCCTGGCCGAGCCAGTAGCCCAGTTCAGCGGTATGCCCGCGCTCGGCCACACCCTGTTGGGCGCCCACGCTGCCGCAGGCCTGGCCGTTGATCTCGATGGCCAGGTTCAACGTGCCGGGGGCCAGCACGCGCCCGCCCAGGAAGGCTTCGCCATCCTCGCGGGTGTACGGATACGGGAAGCGGTCACGCAGGCCGCGCGAGACGTCCGCGTCGTTGGCGTGGCGCAGCAGCGACTCCAGGTCATCGCTGCGCCAGGGCCGCAGGAGGAAGCCTTCGCCCTGCAGAATGCGCGCCGGCTCAGGCATGACCACCGACCGACGGCGAGTCGGCCTCCTGCTTCTCCAGCTCGCGCTTCACCGCCTCCGGCGAGCGGGTATACGGCGCCAGCCGCGCGTAGAACGCCGGCACCACGAACAGCGACAGGAAGGTGGACAGGGTGACGCCGAAGATGATCACGATGCCGATGGTGCCACGGCTGGCCGAACCCGGGCCACCGGCCACCACCAGCGGGATGGCGCCGACCACGGTGGCGATCGAGGTCATCAGGATCGGACGCAGGCGCACCATCGCCGATTCGATGATCGCTTCGCGCACGGTTCGCCCGTCGTCACGCAGCTGGTTGGCGAATTCGACGATCAGGATGCCGTTCTTGGCCGCCAGGCCCACCAGCATGACGATGCCGATCTGGCTGAACAGGTTCACCGTCCCTCCGCTCAGCCACAGGCCAACCAGCGCGCCGAGCACGCCCAGTGGCACGGTCAGCATGATCGTCAGCGGGTGGATGAAGCTTTCGAACTGTGCGGCCAGCACCAGGTACACCACCAGCAGGGCCATGGCGAAGGTCAGCAGCACCGCGCCACCCGCACTCTGGTACTCGCGCGATTCGCCCTTCCAGTTCACCTGCGCGTACTGCGGCAGCTCTTCGCGGGTCACCTGCTGCGCCCAGGCGATGGCCTCACCCAGCGGATACCCCGGTGCCAGACCGGCGCTGATGGTGATCGAGCGCAGCCGGTTGAAGCGGTTCAAGGTGCCCGCTTCGGCCACTTCGCTCAGCGTGACCAGGTTGGACAACGGCACCAGTTCTCCGGAGGTTGCACGCACGCGGATCGCGGCGAGGTCGGCCGGGCTGGCGCGGCCATCACGGCCGGCCTGGACCAGCACGTCGTACTCTTCGCCGTTGTCGACGAAGGTGGTGACGCGGCGCGAGCCCATCATCGTTTCCAGCGCCGAACCGATCGCGGTGACCGGCACGCCGAGGTCGGCCGCACGCTGGCGGTCGATGTTCACCCGCATCTGCGGACGGGTTTCCTTGTAGTCCGAGTCCGGGCCGACCAGGCCGGGGTTGTCGGCCATGCGCAGCAGGATGCGGTCGCGCCACTGCGCGATCTCGGCGTATTCCGGGCCACCCAGCACGATCTGGAACGGCTGCCCGCCACTGCGCACCAGGCCGCCACCGACCTGGGTACGCACGCGCACGCCACGGATGGTGTCCAGTTCCTTCTGCAGTTCGTTGGCTACTTCCGGCGTGCCTTCGCTGCGCTGGCGCCACGGCTGCAGGAACACGCTGACGCGACCGGTGTGCATTTCCTCGCTGGCGCCGAAGCCACCGGGCACGCGCGGGTTGGCGCGCACGATCGGCTTGTCCGCGCCCACATGCGGTGCCAGCAGTGCTTCGACCTGCTGTACCTGCTGCACGGTGTAGTCGTAGCCGGCGCCTTCCGGGCCATCGATCATGATCTGGAACGAACCACGGTCTTCGGCCGGAGCCAGTTCCGAAGGCAGCACCTTGATCAGCAGCCAGCTGGCCGCCAACGCAGCGACCATCACCAGCAGGTAGATCCAGGTGCGGTCGACGTGGTGGTCGAGCACGCGGCCGTAAGCGCCGGCCAGGCGTTCCAGATTGCGGTTGATGAAACCGTGCAGCCCGCGCGGTGCCTGCCCGGTATGCGGCTTGAGCAGCTTGGAGGCCATCATCGGGGTCAGCGTCAGCGCGACGAACGCCGACAGCGCGACCGCGGCGGCCAGCGCCACCGCCAGTTCACGGAACAGGCGCCCGGTGTTGCCTTCCAGGAAACCGACCGGCAGGAACACCGCCACCAGCACGGCGGTGGTGGCGATCACCGCGAACGCCACCTGCGCGGTACCGCGCTTGGACGCTACCAACGGCGGTTCGCCGAGGTCGATGCGGCGCTGCACGTTTTCCACCACCACGATCGCGTCATCCACCACCAGGCCGATGCACAGCACCAGCGCCAGCAGCGTCAGCAGGTTGATGGAGAAGTCGAACGCGTACAGCGCGATGAACGCCGCCACCAGGCACACCGGCACCGTCACCGCCGGAATCAACGCCGCGCGGAAACTGCCGAGGAACAGCCAGATCACCGCCAGCACCAGGATCATCGCCTCCACCAGCGTGGCGTACACGCGGTCGACGGCGGCCTCGATGAAGGTGGTGTTGTCGAAAGCAACGAAGATCTGCGTGCCCTTGGGCAGGGTCAGCGCCACACGCTCGGCCTCGGCGCGCGCGGTGCGCGCCACGTCCAGCGAGTTGGCCGTAGAGGTCTTGACGATGCCCAGGCCGATGCCGGGCTCGCCGTTGCTGCGGTAATACGCGCGACGCTCGGCCGAGGCCAGCTCGATCTTCGCCACATCGCCCATGCGCACCACGTAGCCATCACGGCCCTTGCCCAGCGGAATGGTCGCAAAGTCTTCGGGCTTGATGTAGTTGCGCTCCACGCGCAGGGTGAAATCGCGGTCGGTGGACTCGATGCGGCCCGCCGGCAGTTCCACGTTCTCGTTGCGCAGCGCGGTTTCGATGTCGCCGGTGGTCAGGCCACGTGCGGCCAGCTGGTCACGGTCCAGCCAGATGCGCATCGCATAGCGCTGGCGGCCGCCGATGCGGACCTGGGCCACACCATCAAGGCTGGAGAAGCGGTCGACCACGTAGCGGTCGGCGTAGTCGCTCAGTTCCAGCGTGTCCATGGTCGAGGACACCATGTTGAACCAGATGATCGGGTCGGCATCGCTCTCGACCTTGGCGATCTCCGGTGGCCGCGCCTCTTCGGGCATGCGGTCGGCCACGCGGCTGACGGCATCGCGCACGTCGTTGGCCGCCGCTTCGATGTCACGGTTGGAGGTGAACTCGATGCTGACCTGCGAACGGCCGTTGGTGCTGCGTGCGTTGATCGTATCGATGCCTTCGATGCCGGCCAGCGCGTCTTCCAACACCTGGGTGATCCGGCTTTCGATGACCGCCGCCGAGGCACCGGTGTAGTCCACCGACACCGAAACGATCGGCGGGTCGATGGCCGGCAGTTCGCGCAGGGTCAAGCGGGTGAAGGACATCACGCCCAGCACCAGCAACAGCAGGCTCATCACCACGGCAAACACCGGCCGCTGGATGGAGATGTCAGACAGCTTCATCCGCCGTGCCCCCCGGCAGCGGCCGGTGCTTCAACCGTCGCCGGCTGCGCGCCACTGGCGGGCGCGGCGTCGCTGGCCGCCACCTTCAGGCCCGCACGCAGCTTGCCGGTGCCGTCCACCACGATGCGCTGGCCGGCCTGCAGGCCCTGCTTGATCTCGACCACGCCGGCGCGACGCGCGCCGGTAACCACGTCCACGCGTTCGACGGTGTCATCGGCCTTGATGCGGTACATGAAACTATCGCGACCGACCTGTACCACGGCGATTTCCGGCACCACCAGTGCCGGTCGATCGGGATGGAACAGGCGCACGTCGAGCAGCATGCCCGGACGCAGTGCGTGGTCGCCGTTGGCGAAGTCGGCACGTACGGTCACCGCACGAGTGGCCGGGTCGATGCGTGCATCGATGGTGCTGACCTCGCCTTCGAAGGTGCGGCCCGGCCAGGCCACGCTGGTGGCCTGCACCTTGTCGCCGATGGTCAGCGACGCCAGCTCCACTTCCGGCACCTGGAAATCGATGTGCATGCGCTCGACGTCGTCGAGGGTGGCGATCACCGTGGTCGGCGTCAGCAGCGTGCCCGGGCTGATCTGGCGGATGCCGAGGACGCCGGCGAATGGCGCACGCACGCGACGGTCGCCGATATCCGACTGCATCTGCGCCACGCGTGCTTCGGCGGCGTCGCGGATCGACTTCTGCGTGTCCAGGGTCGCGCTGGACACCAACCGCTGCGCCGCCAGTTCGCGCTGGCGCTTGTACAACTGGTCGGCTTCGCGGAAGGTCGCCTGCGCCTGCACCAATGCGGCTTCCTGGGCCTGCCCGCGCAGGGTCACCAGGGGCGCACCGGCGGCGACCTGCTGGCCACTTTCGAAATGCACGCGCTCGACGATCTCGCTCACCTTGGCGGTCACGCTGATCGACTCGCGCGCCTTGGCCGTACCCAGCGCCTGCAGCGTGTCGTTCCACTGCACCGACTGCACGACCTGCGCGGTGACCGGCACGGCTTCGCCCTGCCGACGCGCGGCGGCCTCCTGTTTGCCTGCGCACCCGGCCAGCACGGCCAGGCTGAGGCCAAGGGCCAGGGTCGAAGCGATACGAGCCAACATGAACAATCCTGAGTGATCCACGGCCGCCGAGTGTAGGCAAGGCCCCGCAAAAGCGGTATGTGCCAAGCGTTTACCGGCGTGGAACGGGTACTGCGATAGCGCCGTGCGCCCATTCCATGCAAGGGTCTGCAGCACGGTGTCGGCGTATGTCGGGATGTATCCCGGCGCGCCATGAGCGGCGACGCCGTCGTAGAGTCGGGAGGCCCGGCCGAGGGCGCCGGGCGGGGTCGGAACCTGGCGGGGATCCGACCCCGTTTTCTTTGTTGCCCGGCGCATGGGTAGCGCCGGGCCATGCCCGGCGGATCAATACCGGTAGTTCACCTTCATCCACAGGCTGCGGCCGGGCTCGTTGATGCGCACCGGATCGGCCGGGAAGCCGAAATCGGCGCTGCCGGCCAGATTCAGATGCTCGCTGTAGGCACGGTCGAACAGGTTGTCGACACCGGCGCTGAGCTGCAGCTGCGAACTGAAACGATAGGCCGCATTGAGCGCCAGCGTGGCAAAGCCGCTGCTCGGCCCAAGGTCCTGCGCCACCACGTTGCCCTGCCCGTCCGCGACCCGGTGCTGATGGGTGACCGCGCGCACCAGCGCGCCGGCACTCCAGCGCTGGCCTTCCCAGTCCGCACTCAGGCGCGCTTCCAGCGGCGGCATCTGCGGCAACGGGCGATGCTGGTCGCGGTTCTCGCCCCAGGCATAGGCCAGGGTGCCACCCAGCTTCCACTGCGCGTCCAGCTGCAGCTGCACACCGGCCTCGGCACCGGCGATGCGTGCCTGCACGTTGTCGGCCTGGCTCATGCCCATCATGCCGCTGCCGCGGTAGGTGAACAGGATGTAGTCCTGGATCTGCCCCGCATATGCCGAGACCCAGGCCTGCACGCGCGGGCCCTTGTACTGCAGGCCAACGTCGAGCTGGGTGGTGCGCTCGGGCTGGATGCCAGCGAACGCGTTCACCGCACCTGCCGGCCCATGATCGGGCGAGAACAGTTCCCAGTAGTCAGGCATGCGCTGGCTGTGGCCCAGCCCGGCATACCAGGTCAGGCCGTCGGCGAGATCCTGTTCGTAGCGCAGGAACCCACTGCCCAGCCATTCCCTGCGGCGCTGGCCGGCGGTGGGATTGGGCATGGCCATCATCATGCCGCCGATGTCGGCGCGCTCATCGCGCACGCTGGCACGATCGACGCGCAGGCCACCGATCCAGCGCTGGTCGGTGCCGGCGCCGAGGGTCAGTTCAGTGAATGCACCGTAGCGGCGGAAGGTGGCGTCGGTGTTCCAGTCCGCCTGCTTGTAGGTGTCGCGGCCCATGCCCATGCGGCCGCGATGCCGACTGTCCTCACCATCCACACCGGCCACCAGCTGCACGTCCTGCCAGCGCCATTCGGCGCTGAGGCGCCCACCCTGCGTGCGGCGATCCACGTTCGACGCCATCGGCATTGGCATCATGCTGTGCGGATTCGGTTCGCGCAGCGTGTAGTTGTCCATCACGTGGTCGGCTTCGTTGTAGTACACGTTGGCCTGCAGCTTGTCCCACGCCCCGGGCAGGTTGCGCTTCTCGAAGCGTGCGGCGTAGCTGGTGCGCTCGAACACGGCACCGTCCATGCCGCGCCCGGCGTAGCGCGCGATCGCATCGCCGGCACCGGCGGATACTTCAAACAGGGTATCGGCATCAGGCGTCCAGCCAACGGCTACGTCACCATTCCACTTCCGCCATTTCGACGGAACCACATCACCGTTGCCGTCCTTGTAGTCATCGGCTTCGGAGCGGTTGCCGCTGGCCCGCACATAGCCGGTCGGATTACCCAGGGTGAGGTCCAGCACCTGGTCGTTGCGGTTGCGCGAACCGACCAGCGCACTGGCATCGGCACGCAGCCCCGGTGCATCGAAACGCGGGGTATCACGCTCGAAACGCACGGTGCCCGCCGAGGCACCCGCGCCCCAGCGCACGCTCTGCGGGCCCTTGATGATGGTCAGCCGGTCAAAGCTCTCCGGCGAGATGTAGGACAACGGATTGTCCATGCGCGAGGGACACGCACCCATCAGATTGCCATCGTTGCTGAGGATGTTCAGGCGTGAACCGAACATGCCGCGCAGCACCGGGTCGCCGTTGGTGCCGCCATTGCGGATGGCGGAAAAGCCGGGAACGGTCTTCAGGTAATCGGCGCCATCGCTGGCCGGCACCGGCTGCCGCGGCAGGCGCGGATCGGTCACCCAGTGCAAGGGCGAGGACGGTGCAGCGGCGGTGACCACCAGCGTTTCCAGCGTCCGCGCTTCTTCAGCGGGCGCGGCATGGGCGAAGGGCGCGGTCAAGGCAACGCCAAGCGCAAACGGCAGGCGCGCACGGGCGCCCGCGGCGGGGAAAGTCATTTTCATGGGAACAGCTCCAAGGTACGCACGCGCGCACGACGCCCTTGCAGGCATCGTGCGACGGATTCGATAGGGAAATCAGCGGACGGTCGAGATCAGCGGCGGGCCACGCGCGGCGTGTGCCGGCCAATGCAGCAGCGGCAGGCGCGGCTGCGACCATGGGAACACCAGCGTCGGCCGCCACAGCAGGGGCAGCAGCAGCACCAGCACTGCCAGCCACGGCAGCAGGCGCATGGCCAGCACGCAGTACTCACAAGCCTCGCCATGCATGGCATGCGGGTCGGCAGGCGGGGTCGGATCCCTTTGCCCCGGCAAAGGGCTCTGACCCTCAGCCATATCGCCGTGATGCATGTGGGCATGGTCCATGCCGCAATGCATTGTGGATGGGGTCAGAGCCCTTCCCTGTGGTGAAGGGATCTGACCCTGAGGCGCCTGCAGCGCGCGGCTGACCAGCGGCGCAAGCACCATCAGCAGCGTCGCGATGAAGGCGAGCTGGAGCAGCGTTCGATGCAGGCGGGCGGTACGGATCACCGCGCTAGTGTAGAGGTGCCCCCCGGGAGCGCCGTGCGACGAACCGTCGCAGGAGAGGGTTGTCGGCAGGGCTGCGCCCTGCACCGCCGAATCGACGGCAACGGCAACGGCAAAAGCGGGCATTCCGTGGGATGGCGGGGTGGGTCCGGTTGCGGGGGACGCCGCAAGTACGTCCCTGTAGGCTTGGCCGCGGCATCCATGCCGCGGACACCCCCGCAACCGGACCCACCCCGCCTTCGACAGATTTCCGCGATCTGTTGGAATGGCTCTTGGAGTCAGATCCGTTTTCCTACGGAAAACGGATCTGACTCCAGATTGATTTCGATATCTGAAAGAGATTCATCCACGCATGGCGTGGATCTACCGTGTCGACCAAGGTCGACACCTACCAACAGCCGTCGGAATCTGTCAGAGGCGGGGCGGGGGGGGGGGGGGGGGGGGGGGGGGGGGGGGGGGGGGGGGGCGGCCCCGCGGGGGGGGGGGGTGGCGGGGCCGGCGGGGACACA
>NZ_JBSPUD010000023.1:0-9552 GCF_056861525.1 Stenotrophomonas sp. 82F1 | reverse complement strand
CAACCGCCGTCGGACTCGTTCAGCGGTGGGGCGGTGTCGGAGTGCGGGGTGTCCGCGGCATGGATGCCGCGGCCAAGCCTACAGGGACGTACTTGCGGCGTCCCCGCACTCCGACACCGCCCAGCCATCCCACGGAATGCACGCTGTTGCTGTTGCTGTTGCTCCGGCCGGTAGCAGGTGCAGGGCGCAGCCCTGCTCGACCAACCCTCAGACTGTGATCGTCTGCGTCAGCGATTCCCAGGTCGGCGGCACCGGCCAGGCCGCAGCCTGGTTGCCATCCAGCACCCGCCGCAGGTCGCGCGGGTCGATCTGCGGGGCCAGCACATGCACCAGCTCCAACGCGTAATCACGCAGCACCCGGTCGCGCGGCAGCACCGCCCAGGCAATGCACTCGGTGATCGGCGCCGGCGCCGGCCATACCCGCAGGTCTTCATCGTTGGCGCTGATCGCCATCTCGGCCAGCAGCCCCACCCCCAGACCCGTGCGCACATAGGTCTTGATCAAGTCCGCGTCCAGCGCGGTCAGCGCCAGATCGGGCACCAGGCTCTGCGCGGCAAAGGCGCGCTGCAAGGAAGAGTTGGGCCGGGTCGAGGATTCGTAGCTGATCAACGGCTGGCGGGCCAACGCCGCCAGGTCCGGTGCGCGGCCGGCGCGGTCCAACGGATGCCCCTTGGGCACCACCACCAGCCGGCGCCAGCGGAACAGCGGCACGGCGATGCCATCGGTGGGTTCGCTGCCTGCAGTGCTGATGATCGCGATGTCGGCATCGCCCTGGTTCAGCCGGTCCAGCGCATCGGCCTCACCGGCCTGCTGCAGGTGCACGCTGACCTGGGGATAGGCCTGCTTGATGCGCGACACCGCCGGCGGCAGCACGAACCGCGCCTGGGTGTGGGTGGTGGTCAGGATCAGCTGGCCCTGGCTTTCGCGGCGCTGGTTGGCCGCGTAGGTGCGAATGTTGTTGGCCTCGGACAACACTGCGCGCGCGCGACTGATCACTTCGGTGCCGGCCGGGGTGACCGACTCCAGGCTGCGCCCCTTGCGTACGAACAGCAGGAAGCCCAGTTCGTCCTCCAGCTGCTTGAGCTGCTTGGACAGGCCGGGCTGGGTGGCATGCACGCGCGAGGCGGCGAGCGTGATGTTCAGCTCGGCGTCGGCGATGGCAACCAGGTAGCGCAGCTGGGTCAGCGTCATGGCAGGCGGGCGATGTGGGGGCGGAGGTCCACTCTAGGGTCAATTGCCGTCACCAGCTTATAACCAAAGGTTGTTTAAGAAAGGTATCTGGTCATTTCCGGGCGTCATATGCCGGCGCTACGGTCAGCCGGCAGCCGCTGGCCTGAACAGCCAGCCCTCTTCCCTTCCGCCCGCCGAGCCCGGCGCGGCCTGTTCCTGGAGCGCTCCCATGGCCCTGTACGACTCCATCCTCGACACCATCGGCAACACCCCCATCGTCAAGCTGCAGCGGCTGGCGCCGCAGGGCGTGACCGTGTACGCCAAGGTCGAATCCTTCAACCCGGGCGGCTCGGTGAAGGATCGCCTGGCGCTGGCGATCATCCTCGATGCCGAACAGCGTGGCCTGCTCAAGCCCGGCGACACGATTGTCGAGGCCACCTCGGGCAACACCGGCGTCGCCCTGGCGATGGTGGCCGCCGCACGCGGTTACAAGTTCGTGGCGACGATGGTCGAGACCTTCTCGGTGGAACGCCGCAAGCTGATGCGAGCCTACGGTGCGAAGGTCATCCTGACCCCGGCCGCCGAGCGCGGCAGCGGCATGGTGCGCAGGGCGCGCGAGCTGGCCGAGGAGCACGGCTGGTTCCTGGCCAGCCAGTTCGCCAATCCGGCCAACCCGGCCTACCACCGCAACACCACCGCCGCGGAGATCCTGCGTGATTTCGCCGGCAAGCGTCTGGACTACTTCGTCAGCGGCTGGGGAACCGGCGGCACCCTGACCGGCGTCGGCGAGGTGCTGAAGGTCGCCCGCCCGGACACCCGCATCATCGCCACCGAACCGGCCGGCGCCGCATTGCTGAAGGGCGACGACTGGAAGCCGCACAAGATCCAGGGCTGGACCCCGGACTTCGTGCCCGATGTGCTCAACCGCAATGTGGTGGACGAACTGGTGACCGTGGAAGACGACCGCGCGATCGCCACCGCCCGCCGGCTGGCGGCAGAGGAAGGCATCTTCGTCGGCATCTCCGCCGGTGCCACCGTGGCCAGCGCTTTGGACGTGGCAGATCGCGCTGAACCGGGCGCGGTGATCCTGGCGATGTTGCCGGACACCGGTGAACGCTACTTCTCCACGCCGCTGTTCGCCGACGTCAATGAAGGTTCCGACGACGACTGGCTGGCCGGTCTGCCCTGATCACCGCGTTGTCGATGACAGCAGGATGACGCCCACCCTCGCGGTGGGCGTTTCCATTTGGGTAATCCTGACTGGGCATTGCCGTTGCAAGCGGACCGTTTCCCCAGGAAATCAGAAGCAGACCGCTTCGGAAACTTTCGTTTCGCCCGCCTGCGGCGCTCGCTTCAGCCTGCGTGAAGGCACTGCCGGCCATCGTGCATGAACAGGGCGGATCGCAGTGCGTGAGACGGTCATGACGCAGCATCGATGCCCTGTCCCGCAAGATGCGGGTGCAGCCAGCGTGGGCACGGCGCGCAACAACTACAGGCAGGAGACGGACGCATGAAGATCGAAGTGTGGCAGGGCGACATCACGGCCCTGGCGGTGGATGCGATCGTCAACGCGGCCAATGAATCACTGCTCGGTGGCGGCGGTGTCGACGGCGCGATCCATCGTGCGGCCGGCCCCGGCCTGCTGGCCGAGTGCGAGCGTCTGCCGGAGCTGCGCCCCGGTGTGCGCTGCCCGACCGGTGAGGTGCGCGCAACCGATGCCTATGCGCTTCCGGCACGGCACGTACTGCACACCGTCGGCCCGGTCTGGCACGACGGCCAGCGCGACGAGCCGGCACTGCTGGCGAACTGCTACTGGAAGTCGCTGCAGCTGGCCGAATCGCTGAACCTGCAGTCGATCGCGTTCCCGGCCATCAGTTGCGGGGTGTATGGCTATCCGCTGTACCAGGCGGCGCAGATCGCGGTGACCGAAACACTGGCCTGGCAGCGCAGCCACGCCCAGCCGATGCGGATCGTGCTGGTGGCGTTCAACACGGCGACCGCCAAGGCCTACCAGCAGGCGCTGACGGCCGCAGGCCAGGTCGCCGACAGTGGGCGCGGGTCGCTGCTGCCGCCACTGGGCGATACCGGATTCGTGCCGGCGCATTGAAACAATGCGGGGCGTGTGGAAGAAAAAAGGCCGGGCATTGCCCGGCCTTTTCGCTTACATCCGTCGCGACAGCGTCAGTTCGTCACTTCGGCGGCAGCGTCGGCCGCCGCCGTAGCAGCAGCTGATGCCGCGGCCGAAGCGGCGCCGTCGACCTGCACACGCACTTCCACCATGCCCGCTTCGTCGCTCAGGCTGGACACGTCCACGGTGTAGTGGCCGGCCGGCAGCGATTCTTCCAGGCGCGCGTTGGTGCCATTGCCCCCATCGTCATCGGCCAGTTCCACGTCGCCGCCGACCACGCGCAGCACCGTATCCACCTCGCTGGACACCGCATCCAGGCGCACATTGGCCGGACGCGGCAGACTCAGCAGGAAGCGGCGGCGGCCTTCGCCATCAAGCATGGCGAACACGCTGCCGGACGTCGGCAGGGTGGTGCCATCGCGCATGACCATGTTGGCCGGCAACTCGGCGCGCTTGGCAGTCAGCGTGAAGGCGCCGGTAGCGTCTTCGCCGAGGCTGCGCACGCGCAGGGTGTACTTGCCCGGCTCCAACGGCATGCGAAGCTGCGAATTGGTGCCATCGCCATCATCGTCGTTCTCCGCCTGCGCGCCGTTTCCGTCCAGCTTCAGCACGGTGTCGAACGCTTCCGATTCCAGGCGGATCTCGTACATGCCCGCTTTTTCCACCTGCAGGGTGTAATCCTGCGACTTGGAGACCAGCAGGTCGCCGATCTCGCCTTCGCCCACCATCGGCTTGCCGTCATACGGCACCAGCTTCTCGGCGCGCAGGCGGTACGGGCCGAAGGCGGACGGGCCGTCGGCATTGATGGCTACCTGGTAGCTGCCGGTGCCATTGGCACGGAATGCCAGCGAGACGTCGTCGCCGCGCTCGTAGCCCGAGCTGCTGCTGGCCACCAGCACGCCATTGTTGAACACGGCGATCGAGCCGCGCAGCGCGCCGGTCAACTTGATGCCGACCAGTTGCTTGTCGTCCAGCTTCAGCTGGTACAGCTGATGGTGGCTGCCATCATTGAAATTGACGCCGCTGCGCGAGGTGATTTCGCCGGATACCGGCTTGTCGAACTCCAGCGAGGGGGCCTTGCCCACGTCCGTGCTGCCACCCATCCGGTTGCAGCCGCCGACAGCCAGCACCGTGGCAACGGCCAGCGTGATTGCGGTGATACGCATGTTCTTTCTCCTTGGCCTTCCATGTATGCCCCACGCACTGGCCTGTCGTGCGGGAGGCGGCAACGATACCGGCAAAAGCAAACGCCGGCATGATGCCGGCGCTGCCCTGTTCAGTTCATGCTGCGAAACGGCGGATCAGCCGTTCCACTTGCCCAGCGCGGCCTGGCCGTTTTCCTTGGCGCGCTCGTAGACGGTCTTCTGCGCGGCGGCGTAGTTGCCCTTCATGTCCTTGCCCCACAGCTTGAGTGCCGCCTGCTGCATGGCCCGGCCATAGGAGAAGCTCAGCGGCCACGGCAGGTTGCCCATCTGGTTCATGGCGTTGAGGTGGGCGGTGGACTGCTCATCGCTCTGGCCACCGGACAGGAACACCACGCCCGGCAGGATCGCCGGCACGGTGCTCTTCAGGCACATCACGGTCGACTCGGCCACTTCCTCGACGTCGGCCTGCTCGTCGCAGCCCTTGCCGGAGATGACCATCGAGGCCTTCAGGATGGTGCCTTCCAGCAACACGTTCTGCTGGTACAGCGCGTCGAACAGCGAGCGCAGGGTGGCTTCGGTGACTTCGTAGCAGGTCTCGATGTCGTGCTCGCCGTCCATGATCACTTCCGGCTCGACCATCGGCACCAGGCCGCATTCCTGGCACAGCGCGGCATAGCGGGCCAGCGCATGCGCGTTGGACTCGATGCAGGTGCCCGACGGGATGCTCTCGCCGATGTTGATGACCGCACGCCACTTGGCGAAGCGCGCGCCCAGCTTGTAGTACTCCTGCAGGCGCTCACGCAGGCCGTCCAGGCCTTCGGTGACCAGCTCGCCCGGGCAGCCGGCCAGCGGGTGCGCACCCTTGTCCACCTTGATGCCCGGGATCATGCCGTGGTCGGCCATGTACTTGGCGAACGGCACGCCGTCCTTGGTCGACTGGCGGATGGTCTCGTCGTACAGGATGGCGCCGGAAATGTGCTCGTTGAGCTTCGGCGTGGTCAGCAGCAGTTCGCGGTAGGCGCGACGGTTCTCTTCGGTGTTCTCGATGCCGACGCTGGCAAAGCGCTTGGCGATGGTACCGGTGGATTCGTCGATCGCGATGATGCCCTTGCCCGGGGCAACCATGGCCTGGGCGGTTTCAGCCAGCTGTTCGATGCTCATGTACTTCCTGTGGCGGGTGCGGGAAAAACGTAAGTATAGCCCCGCTACCCGTTGCCCCGACGTGGAGGCTCGGATGGAACCGGTTCCACTGTCTGTGCGGGACAGGAAATGTCCTGCCGGATCGGGTCAGAGCCCCTTCGGGGATCTGACCCCGGGTCGGATCCGCGCAGCGGCTCCGACCCGACGCGATACGTCTTACAGGTCGCCGAGACCGCTGGCGCGGCCGTCATCGCCCACTTCCAGCAGGCGCAGGGTATTGGTCGCGCCGTGGGTTTCCATGTGCTCACCGCTGGTGAACACCACACGGTCGCCGGCCTGCAGCATGCCGCCTTCCACCAGCAGGCGGATGCTGCCGCGCGCGGCTTCGCGCGGGGTGAAGCCACGGCTGTCGAAGTTGATCGGGAACACGTCGCGCATCAACGCCATCTGCCGGCGTGCGCCGTCGTGGCGGGTGACCGCGAACACCGGTGCCGAGGCACGGAAGCGCGACAGGTAGCGGGCGGTACCACCGGATTCGGTCATCGCCACGATCGCGCGCACGCCCACGTGCTGGGAGAGGAACATGGTGGCCATGGCAATGGCCTGGTCGGCACGTTCCAGGTTGCGCGGCGAGGCGCCGAAGTCGGTCTCGGTCTGGAACTGGCGCTCGGCGCCCAGGCAGATGCGCGCCATCGCTTCGACCGCCTTGACCGGATAGGCACCGGCGGCGGTTTCGGCCGACAGCATCACCGCATCGGTACCGTCGATGACCGAGTTGGCCACGTCCAGCACTTCGGCGCGGGTCGGGATCGGGCTTTCGACCATCGACTGCAGCATCTGCGTGGCGGTGATCACCACCTTGTTCTGCGCCAGCGAGGCCTTGATGATCTTCTTCTGCAGGCCCGGCAGCTCGGCATCGCCGATTTCCACGCCCAGGTCACCACGCGCCACCATCACCACGTCACTGGCGTCGACGATCTCTTCCAGGTTCTCGATGGCTTCGGTGCGCTCGATCTTCGACACCAGCGCGGCGTAGCAGCCGTGCGATTCGGCGATCTCGCGTGCATCGTTCATGTCCTGCGCGTTGCGGCAGAACGACACGGCGATGAAGTCCACGCCGATCTTGGCGACGATGCCGATCAGTTCCTTGTCGCGCTCGGTCAGCGCGCCCAGCGACAGGCCACCGCCCTGCTTGTTCAGGCCCTTGCGATCGGACAACGGACCGTCATTGAGCACGGTGTTGATGATGCGCTCGCCCTGCACTTCCACCACCTGCAGCTGCATCAGGCCATCGTCGAGCAGCAGCACGTCACCGGCGGTCACGTCCTGCGGCAGGCCGAGGTAGCTCACGCCCACCTGGGTGGCATCGCCGGGGCCGGCATTGGTGCTGGCGATCAGGTCGAAACGGTCGCCGGCCTTGAGATGCACCTTGCCTTCGGCGAAGCGCTCGATGCGGATCTTCGGGCCCGGCAGGTCGGCCAGGATGCCCACTTCCACGCCCACACGCTGCGCGGCGGCGCGCACATCGGCGGCACGCTTGGCCTGGCCGGACGGGTCACCGTGGCTGAAGTTGAGGCGCACCACGTTGACGCCGGCGCGGAACAGATCCTCCAGCACGCCCGGCGGATCGGTAGCCGGACCGAGGGTGGCAAGGATCTTGGTGCGACGCTGACGCTCGAACATGATGGATGGGCCTCTCCCGTTAAAGGACGGAAATTAGCACATCCTTCACGTCCCATGTATACGGTTACAGCCTTGTGCTGTCTGACTCTGCGGGACATCGCACGGACATGTTCCGGACATACGCTGGTCGATGGCGGCGGAAACGCCGCCGGGCAAGGCCCGGCGCGCGCCATCATCTACCTCAGGCCAGCAATGCCAGCAGCTGCGCCGGATCACGAGCCAGCTGCCCGGCACCGGCCTCGGTCAGCTCCTGCTCGCCACCAAAGCCCCACAGCACGCCGACGCTGCGCAGGCCGTGGTGGCGTGCGCCCTCGATGTCCATGCGGCGGTCGCCGATCATCCAGCAGGTTTCCGGCGCCAGCTGCAGGCGGTGCAGCGCCTCGCCCACCAGCTGCGGCTTGCTGCTGCGCGAGCCATCGGGCGTTGAGCCGATCACGTCCTCGAACAGATCACCAAACGGCAGATGCTCGACGATGCGGCGGGCATGCGGTTCGTTCTTGGCGGTGACCACGGCCAAACGGTGACCCCGTTCGTGCAACGCACGTACCACCGTTTCGATGTCCGGATAGATGGTGTGCTCACGCCAGCCTTCCACGTCGAAGCGCTCGCGATAGAAGGCCACGGCCTGCTCGACCCGGTCGGCATCCCCGAACAGCGGCGCGAAGGTGGTGCGCAGCGACGGACCGATCCAGCCCAGCAGCGTTTCCTGCGGAGGCACCGGGTGGTCCATCTTCTGCAGCGCATAGGCGATGCAGGTGGTGATGCCCACTTCCGAATCGATCAGCGTGCCGTCCATGTCGAAGAAGAGCGTTGCACGCGCTTCTTCGTCCACCCGCAGGTCGACGCTCATGCGCCGCGCGCGGCCAGGGCGGCGACGGCCGGCAGGGTCTTGCCTTCCAGGAATTCCAGGAAGGCGCCGCCACCGGTGGAGATGTAGCTGACCTGCTGGGCGATGTCGAACTTGTCGACCGCAGCCAGGGTGTCGCCACCACCGGCGATGGAGAACGCCGGCGAGCCGGCGATGGCGCGGGCCAGCGCTTCGGTGCCCTTGCTGAAGGCTTCGAACTCGAACACGCCGACCGGGCCGTTCCAGACCACGGTGCCGGCCTTCTGGATCAGCTGCGCGTACTGCGCGGCGGTCTGCGGGCCGATGTCCAGGATCAGGTCATCCTCGGCCACCGCATCGACGGCCTTCACTTCGGCAACCGCGTCGGGCAGGAACTGCTTGGCGGTGACCACGTCCACCGGCAGCGGGATGTCCGCACCGCGCGCCTTGGCGTCGGCCACGATCTTCTTCGCGGTATCCAGCAGGTCCGGCTCGTACAGCGACTTGCCGACCTTGTAGCCGGCCGCCGCGATGAAGGTGTTGGCGATGCCGCCACCGACGATCAGCTGGTCGACCTTGCCGACCAGGTTGGCCAGCAGTTCCAGCTTGGTGCTGACCTTGCTGCCGGCGACGATGGCCAGCAGCGGCTTGGCCGGTGCGTCCAGTGCCAGTGCCAGCGCATCCAGCTCGGCCATCAGCAGCGGGCCACCGGCAGCAACCGGGGCAAAACGGATAACGCCATGGGTGGACGCCTGCGCACGGTGCGCGGTACCGAACGCATCCATCACGAACACATCGCAGAGGGCGGCGTACTTCTTCGACAGGGCTTCATCGTCCTTGCCCTCGCCGACGTTCATGCGGCAGTTTTCCAGCAGCACCAGCTGGCCCGGCTGCACGTCGACGCCGTCGACCCAGTCACGCACCAGCGGCACTTCGCGGCCCAGCAGCACCGACAGGCGCTGCGCAACCGGGGCCAGCGAATCGGCTTCGCTCCACACGCCTTCCTTCGGGCGGCCCAGGTGCGAGGTGACCATCACCGCCGCGCCCTGCTCCAGCGCGCGCTTGAGCGTCGGCAGGGAAGCGGTGATGCGCTGTTCGGAGGTGATGCGGCCATTCTCGATCGGCACGTTCAGATCCTGGCGGATCAGCACGCGCTTGCCGGAGAGGTCGAGGTCGGTCATGCGGACGATGGACATGGGCAACTCTTTGGCTCTGGAGATGGGATGCCGGTTTGCGGCAGATGGTCATTGTATCGGGTGCGGCTGGCGGCCGCGCCGCTGCCTGCGGCAGGCTTGGAAGCAACGGCAACGGCAACGGCCAGAGCGCTGGCGCTTCGTGGTCTGTGGGTGGGCCGAGGTGGTGTGGGCTCCCGGGGGACGCCGTGAATCCGTCCATGGAGGCTCGGGCGCGCCATCCATGGCGCTTACGCCCCCCCCAGCCCCAACCACCCCCGCCACGAC
>NZ_JBSPUD010000022.1:4771-85029 GCF_056861525.1 Stenotrophomonas sp. 82F1 | reverse complement strand
CGCCCCCAGGCCCCCGCCAACCACGGCCGGGGCCCATCCACGGTAGAATTACCCCTTAATCGAATCCCAAGCCGCATATGAGCCACTACGAAGGCGATCTTCGCACTC
This sequence comes from Stenotrophomonas sp. 82F1, assembly GCF_056861525.1. Taxonomy (NCBI): domain Bacteria; kingdom Pseudomonadati; phylum Pseudomonadota; class Gammaproteobacteria; order Lysobacterales; family Lysobacteraceae; genus Stenotrophomonas; species Stenotrophomonas sp. 82F1. The sequence goes on along the minus strand of NZ_JBSPUD010000022.1, from coordinate 84,921 downwards.
CCGAATCGGCGCGCTTCGCCATCCTGGCCAGCCGCTGGAATGCCCGCATCACCGACGTGCTGGTCGCTGGCGCCCGCCAGAGCCTGGCCGGCAACGGCATTGCCGAAGCCAACATCGACGTGATCCGCGTGCCGGGTGCCTGGGAACTGCCGCTGGTTGCCGCGCGCCTGGCCGCCGCCCACGAACACGCCGCCATCCTCACCCTGGGCTGCGTGATCCGTGGCGACACCCGCCACTACGAACACGTGGCCGACCGCTGTGCCGAAGGCCTGATGCGCGTGCAGCTGGACTTCGGCGTGCCGGTGCTGAACGGCGTGCTGGCAGTGGAACGTGTGGAAGATGCCGAGGCCCGCGCAGGCGGCAGCCACGGCAACAAGGGCGAGGAAGTCGCACTCGCCGCATTGGAAATGGTCAACCTTCTGGAGCAGCTGCCATGAACAAGAACACCCAGGGCAAGCCCTCCGGTAAACCCGTCCGCCGCGATGGCATCGATCCGGTGCTGCGCTCGCGCGCGCGCCGTCGTGCCGTGCAGGCCATCTACGCCTGGCAGATCTCCGGCGGCAACGGCCAGTCGCTGATCGCCCAGTTCGCCCACGAGCAGGCCCGCGAAATCGCTGACCTGGCGTACTTCGAAGCGCTGGTGCATGGCGTGCTCGACAACCGTCGCGACATCGACGAAGCCTTCGGCCCGTACCTGGACCGCAGCATCGACGAAGTGGACGCGATCGAACGCGCCGTGCTGCGCCTGGCCGGTTACGAACTGCGTTACCGCCTGGACGTGCCGTACCGCGTGGTCATCAACGAAGCCATCGAATCGGCCAAGCGCTTCGGTTCCGAACATGGCCACACCTACGTCAACGGCGTGCTGGATCGTGCCGCCGTGGAATGGCGCAAGGTCGAATCGGGTCACTGACCCGATTCCTGTAGAGCCGAGCCATGCTCGGCTCACCGTGCAGCGCACGGTTGCGTCCGGCAGTGCGGCGCGTGATCCAACTGCAGCCGAGCATCGCTCGGCTCTACAAAAAAGCAGAACGCCCCATGTCCCTGGCCGAATTCACCCTCATCGACCGCATCCGCGCCCGCACCGTCGAGCGCGACGACATCGTCCTCGGTATTGGCGACGACGCCGCACTGCTGCAGCCACGCCCGAACGAACAGCTGGTGGTCACCGCCGACACGCTCAACAGCGGCGTGCATTTCCCGGCCGAAACCCCGGCGTTCGACATCGGCTGGAAGACGCTGGCCGTCAACCTGTCCGACCTCGCCGCGATGGGCGCGCGCCCGGCGTGGTGCACGCTGGCGCTGTCACTGCCCGAGGCCAGCGAAGACTGGATCGAGGCGTTTGCCGATGGTTTCTTCGCATTGGCCGACCAGCACGACATCGCGCTGATTGGTGGCGACACCACGCGTGGCCCGCTGTCGCTGTCGGTCACCGCGATGGGGCAGGTGTCACGCGGCCAGGCACTGCGTCGTGATCGCGCACAGATTGGCGATGACATCTGGGTCAGCGGCACCCTCGGCGACGCTGCCGGTGCGCTGCGCCTGTGGCAGCAGGGCGCATTGAACGTGACCGCCGCCACGCTGCTGGCTGACTACGAAACCCTGCGCCTGCGCCTGCTGCGTCCCACCCCGCGCGTCACTCTCGGCCTGCGCCTGCGTGCATTCGCGCATGCCGCCGTGGATATCTCCGATGGGTTGCTGGCCGACCTTGGCCACATCGCGGCACGCAGCGGCGTGCGCGCCGAAGTCGATGCCGATGCGTTGCCGATGTCAGCGGCGCTGCGCGAACTGCTGGGCCGCGATGCTGCACGTGAGTGCGCGCTGCACGGCGGCGACGATTACGAACTGTGCTTCACCGCCGCCGCCGACCAGCGCGACGCGCTGCACTTCGTTGCCGAATCGCTGGATCTGCCGATCACCCGCATCGGCCGCATCATGGAAGGGCAGGGCGTGCATACCGAAGGCCACGACGGCCCGAGTGGTTACGAGCACTTCGCCTGACAGGCGTCGGGCACCAAGGAGTAGATCCACGCCATGCGTGGATGGTGCCCGGAACGGCCCAGCGTAAATGCACTACGCCGCCCGCAGCTGCACATCCACATACACCGCCAGCTCACAGCAGGCCTGCAGCAGCCCTCGGTGCAGGCCGTCGCCGATCTGCGCGTCGCTGTCGGCGGTCATCCGCGCGCGTTCTGCGGCATGCAGGATTTCCAGCAACGTGGTCAGCCCCGAGGCTGCACGATCCGCACGCGCCAGTGCCGTGCATCGGCTTTGCGGTAGCGGCCGTTCCAACCACGACGGTTCGTTGCTGATCTCTGCTTCGCAGGTGCAGCGCAGACCGCTCGGCAGGGCCGCCAAATCGCGTGGCTGGTTCGCGCGAACGGCGCTGAGAGCATCTTCCAGCTTCGGCGCCAGGTCATGCGGCAGGCGTGCGGCATCATCGCCAAGTGCGGCGATCACATTCGGAAACCTGGTTCGGCTCATGTCGATATTCTCCACGAAAGGGCAGCAGTGCCACTGCTGCGGAACTTGATCAGCAGTACTGGGCCTGTGCAATGCCCTAGCGCCGATGCTGCCTGGAATGATCTTCTGCCCGCACATGCCGATGCAGGCTGCGGTCAAGGCCACCGGTGGCGCCCGCAGTACGATGCTGTTACTGCATATCAAACATGTGGCCGTGTGCCGCGTACGCCCGCATCATGAAGACACCTTTGCATCCAGGTCGCGCGGGGTGCAACGGGATTGCAGGCCTTGCCAGCCGCTGTCGGTGGCTGCACGCAAGTGCTGCTGTACCAATCAGATAAGTTTCAAATTCAAAATTGTTGAAATCTGCATGCACGCGTTGCGCGGTCATGCAGAGTGAGGCGATTGCGTCAGAGTTCGCACGGCTTCCCTGTAGAGCCGAGCCTATGCTCGGTTCACCGCGCGAAGCGTGGCGCTTTTCGCGCGATCTGACCGGAGAGCAGCCGAGCGTGGGCTCGGCTCTACAGAAAGCGCATCGCGCGCAGAGTGGAACGGCGCCGGATATGCCGGCGCCGTTCTCTTTCCATTACCAGTTGTAGGCCACAGACAGGTTGGCGTTCGCTTCACGATACCCACTGTCACCGCGCATCACGCCGAAGCCACCCCAGGCACTCAGGCCCGAACGGAAGTCCACGCGTGCACCGGCATTCAACTCGTAGCGGTTGCGCGGCACGCTGGCCTTCAACGCTTCATCGTCAAAGGCCATGCCGTTGCTGGCGCCATCGCGGTACCAGTTGGCCACCACGTACGGGCTGACCGAGGCGCCGGCAGCGCTGTGGCCATCACCCTGCAGGCGCAGGCCAACACGGCCAGACAGACCACTGTCGCCCAGGCTGCACACCACGGTGCCGTTGGCTTCTTCGTGGCGATCGGTATTGGTGTCGGTGTAGACCAGCTGCAGCTCCGGCTGCAGGCTCAGCGCGGTGCTGCCGATCGCACCGATGCCGATGCGGTAACCGGCTTCCAGCGACGACTGCCACAGAGCCGAGTCGTAGCGCTCTTCGGCCAGGCCTTCGCCCTGTACACGGTTGCGGAACTGGCCGCGCTGCACGCTGGCGTCCACATAGAACGCATCGCTGTTCCAGTTGCCATACACGCCCAGCGCACCGCCTTCCACCTTGCCGCGCGCGCTGTAGCCGGTCAGCTGCGAACGCGAGGTGGCATCGGACTTGGCGACCGTGCCCATCACGCCCACGCGGCCCTGGCCGTTGTCGAACACACCCACGTCCGCACCCAGCTGCAGGCGCGAGCGGTCCACGCGCAGGTCCAACTGGTCATCCACTGCACCCAGCTTGCTCTGCGTAGCGTCAACACGGGCCCAGCCACGGACGCCATCGGCCGCAGCGGCGCCGCCCTGACGGTCGCGGTAGCTGTGGCGCAGCAGCTGGTCCATGGCGAACTGGTTGGCCAGGTAGGCGCCGGCCTCCGGGCGCAGCACCGGGATCGGGGTGATTGGATCAATCGGGTCGATCGGATCGATGATCGGCTTGCACTGCGGCAGGTTCGGGTCGGCCTGGCACGGGTCCGGCGTGGTCGCCAGTTCCGAACGCAGGTACCAGCCGCCGTTGGTCGCATCCTTGAACAGGAAGTACTCGTACTGGCCGCCGACCGCGCGACCCTGCAGGTCGAACTGCGCGTTGGATGCACCGCCCACGCGGATCAGTTCGATGCCCTTGTCGGTCTTCGCGCCAGACCCGCCTGCGTTGTGCACGCGCACGTTGGCCTGGCCGTTGGCATCGCCGGCGATGATCAGCTTGTCGGTGGCCGAGGCGTCGTCGCCCAGCACGGTGTTGAACGCCAGCGTGCCGCCATTGCCGGTGAAGGTATCCACGCTGAGCGTGTTGAAGCGGCTGCCATCGCCCAGCGCCACGGTGCCGGTGGCACCCAGGGTGAGGTGGCCGACGCTGCTGTCGCCGGTCATCAGCCAGGCGCTGTTGGTGTCGATGGTGGCGCTGGTGACGTTGATGAAACGGCCGTCGATCTGGGCCTTGTTGCGCAGGAGCACGTTGACCGTGCCATTGGCGACCGTCGTCCTGTCCAAAGAAACATCGCCGATCAATCGGGCGTCATCCACGGCAAACTCGACGCGGCTGACAGCTGAAACGGGATTCCCGGTCCACGATTTCACCAGCAGTAGATTGCCATCGCCTGCAATCAGCTGCGAGCCGTTCGCGATGGTGATGTGGTACTGCGCATCAGGTGCTCGCGGCGCCACCCGGATTGCGGCACCACGGCGCGATTGCAGTACAGAGCTGTCAACCCGAAGACTCATCGGTCGCTGACCAGCGACTGACGGTGCAAGCACCGCAGCCATGTTGTCCGCATCGATCCGCGAGCCTTCCAGGTGGATTTCTCCGCCCATCAGGCGCACGCCCAGACCGCTGCTGATATCCGGTATACCCGGTGCATCTTCGACGCGGATGTAGCTGTTGCGCACGGTCGCGAATGCGTTCTCTGGAAGTGCGTTTCCGCCTGGCGACAGGTCGATGCCGACGCTGGCAAGGCCAGGATGTGCGCCCGCTCCCGCCGCCACAACGATCTCGCTGTTTTCAAGCCATGCAATGCTGTCGTTGACGAGATGGAGGCCGCCGTTGAACCGGGTCGATACTGCTGCCAGCGTTGTCGCGCCTGAGAGGGTGGCGGCCGGTCCTGCGAACGTCGCCTCCACTGTTGCGTTGGAGAGCACGATGGCGGAGTTGTCGGCGGTGAGATTCGCTGCAGCGCCGCCGTTCACGCTCAGCAATGAGCCGTTCTTCAGCGTCCACGCCTCGATCGCATCGCCGGCGACGACTTCAGCGGTCTGATCATCAAGATCGCCCGCCATCACAGTGGCTGCGGGCAGGGTTGCCAGCGCGACCAGCAGGCTGCGGAGGAGGGGGCGCACGGTGGGCCCGCAGGTTGAACCGGTATCGGGGGCGAGCTTCATGGATGAATCCTTGTGTCAGGGAGGGAGACACGCGCCACCACACCGGCCCAAGCGTATTCAGGTCAGGGGTCGTATAGCCCCCGTTGCCGTGAATATTCCGTGAGGATACTGACTAAAAGCGATAGCGCGTGTCTTTGTTGGCCGCAGTGTCACCGCCAACGCGCAGCCATCCCATGCAAAAAGTTGCAAAGCGTGCTCAACACCCGGCATCGCTTCAGGCGTCGTCCAGCACTGCGACATTTCGCCGCAGTTGCCTTGCAATGTATTCGATGGTGACAGCGAGGGTGGGGCTCCAGCATGGCGGCGCCTTACACGGAGCCTCCCCTTGCAGAACACCATTCCCTGCCGTCGCGCCTTGGCCGTTGCGCTCGCGATCGCTGTACTCACCAGTCTTCCCGCGACCGCGCAACAGGTCGTGGCCGATGGTGATGAGCAGTTTCCGCCTGCTGGCGATTACCGCACCACGTTGCCGGTAGTGCCGGGCGATCCGTCCGGTCATGCGTTCTACGCCATCAATGGCGGTCGTATTGCTCCTGCTGGACAGGTGAATCTGTCCACTGAGGGGCGTGGGGCGCACGCCGCTCATGCAGAAGGCGCTGGCAGCGCCATCACGCTGCAGGGGGGAAGTGTGCTGGTAACCGGGGAGTCGGCGGCCGGGCTGTCTGCGGCGGCCGGCGCCACGGTGCACGCGGTCGGTACCCAGATCGACGCGACCGGACGCGGCGCGCGCGGGATTCTGCTCAACGACGCCAGCGCAGTACTGGATCGTGTGGGCATCCGTTCCAGTGGCGATGGCATCCACATGAACGGCGGCGCGCTGCAGATGCGGGACAGCCATGTGCAGCTGAGCGGACAAGGTCAGCACGGCGTCTATGTCAACGGCGGAATCGCGCGGATACAGGGTAGCCAGATCGAACTGGATGGCGCTGCACATCGCGGTGCATTGGCCACCGGTGGTGCGCAGCTGGACGTTGTGTCATCGCGCATCTCGGGTACTGGATACGCCCTTACCGGCGCAACCGCGCACATCGGCGCGTCGCTGCAGTTGAACGATGTGGACATCGAACTGGAGGGGGACGCCGGCACGGGTGTTTCCCTGGGGGGCAGAGTCGACATCAGCAACAGCCGCATCACGGTCATTGGAGATCACGGACGCGCCGTGGAAGCCTCGCGGGGCGAGTTGAACATCGACAACTCGCGCTTGGCCGCCACCCAAGGCATCCGCGTGATGAATGGTGGCGTGGTGAATCTGCGCGACAGCGAAGTGCACGCGGAGTATCACGCACTGGATCTCAATGGCACTGGCAACCAGGGTGTGGTCGCCAACAGCTCGCTCAGTACCCGCAACGGCACCACGATCTGGATTCCCGGCAGCAGCACGCTGCACCTGAGCAGTTCGCATGTGGAAGCCAGTGGAGATCGGGGGTTGGCCGTGGATGTTCGCGGAGGAGAGGTACAGATACAGCACAGCACGCTGCGGACGCATGGGCAGAGCGCGCACGGCATCTATGCCGATGGCAACAACCGGTCGCGTCCGAAGCTGCAGGTGGACGCGAGCGAGATCTCAACGGTGGGCAATGGCTCCAGTGGTGTGATCGCGCGCCTCGGTGGAAGCGCGCACCTGGTCGACAGTGCGGTCAGCACCACGGGAGTCAATGCGTACGGCGTGCTGGCCGGCGGCACCGGAGAAGTCACGCTCATCAACACCCACGTGCGTACCGAAGGCGAGAATGCATGGGCGGCAGTGATCAACGACAACGGCCGCATGACCATCGACGGCGGCTCGCTGGTCAGTGCACAGCATGGTGGCGTGTGGCTGCGCAGCAGCCGTGACCCGGGCCTGACCTTGCGCAACGGCGCGATGGTATCGGGCGGCAATGGCATTGGCCTCGCGTTGGATGCTGCCGTAGCCGGGCGCTTCGACGTGGCGCTGGAAGGACGTTCGCAGCTGTTCGGCGACATCGTCATCACCCCGGAAGACGAGGACGCCGGACTGGTGCCGCAGTCGGACGTGCATGTGCGGTTGGCCGACAGCGCCCTGTGGGCAGGTACGTCCAATCTGGTGCAGACCCTGGCGCTGGAAGGTGGCAGCCAGTGGACGTTGACCGGTGACGCCACTGTCGGTGAACTGCAGGCGCGCGACAGCGTGGTGGCGTTGTCTGATGGCAGTGGCCGCTTCAATACGCTGACCGTGGACGGCGACCTGCACAGCGAAGGTGCGGCGTTCGTGTTCCAGGGCGCACTGGCCGGCGATGATTCGGCCATCGACCACCTGCATGTGCGGGGCGATACCTCCGGTGATGCCTTGATTGCGGTGAACAACATTGGCGGTGTGGGCGCGCCCACCGTGGATGGCATCCCGCTCATCGAGGTGGACGGTGCATCGCTGGCAAGCTACACCCTGACCGGGCGCGCGGTGGGTGGTGCGTACGAGTACTTCCTGTACCAGGGCGGCATGACCGACCCGACCGATGGCAACTGGTACCTGCGCTCGCAGTGGTTCGATGTCTGCGAGGACGACCCGGCGGCGCCGGGCTGCGCGGTCAATCCGGGGCCGGGCCCAGACCCGGGTGAAGGCGGCGAAGGAGGGGAAGGCGGCGAAGGTGGGGAGGGCATCGATCCGGGCGATCCGATCCGGCCGCCGCCGGTGCTGCGCCCGGAGGCTGGCGCTTACCTGGCCAACCAGTCGGCGGCGGTGAACATGTTCGCCCATCGCCTGGGCGATCGGATGGGTGCACCGGACAGTGGCGACGGGCGGAATGCCTGGGCCCGCGTGGGCCGCCAGCAGGCTGACTTCAGCGCGGTGGGCGGCCAGCTGAGCGTGGATGGCTCGACGTCGGTGCTGCAGATCGGCAGTGACCTGCTGCGTCGCGGTGACGTGGTGTTCGGTGTGATGCTGGGCAGTGGCCGCGCCGACAACAGCGTGGTTTCGCAGCTGACCGGCTATGGTGCCAAGGGCCGCGTGCGCGGCAATGCCGTGGGCGTGTACGGCACCTGGCTGCAGAGCGGCGGCGGGGATGAGGGGGCGTACGTGGATGCCAACGTGCAGGTCGGACGTTTCGACAACCGCGTGCACGGTGTCGGGCTGGAGCGCGAGAACTACGACGCGCGCATGGCCAGTGCCTCGCTGGAAAGTGGCTATACCTTCAACGTGTGGCAGGGCGCATCGTCAGCGCTGTACCTGCAGCCGCAACTGCAGCTGTCCTACGTGGATTTCCGGGCCGACCGCCATGTGGAAAGCAACGGGACGGTGGTCGATGGCAGTGATGCAGGCGGCCTGAGCAGCCGGGGGGGCGTACGCGCATTCGGCCGAAGCACGGCAGCCGGCAATGTGGTGCAGCCCTATCTGGGCGTGAACTGGCTGCGCAGCAGCGGTACCCGCACGTTGCAGTTCAACGGTGACACGCTGGGTGCGGATGTGCCGCGCAATCGCTATGAAGTGCAGGCCGGTGCCGAGTTGAAGCTGGGCCAGCGCTGGGGCGTGTGGGGTGGCATGACCGTGCAGCGCGGTGACCATGGTTACCGCAACGTGGGTGGCCAAGTGAGCATGCGCATGGCTTGGTAAGCGGCGATTGCCGGGGGCGGAGCCCTTGGCGCGGGCATGGGGCCCCGACCCCAACCGTTCCGGCGGGCGGACCTCTGTAGAGCCGAGCCCATGCTCGGCTCACCGCGCGAAGCGCGGCGTTCTTCGTGATCTGACCGGAGAGCAGCCGAGCGTGGGCTCGGCTCTACAGGTGCGCGCCCCGGTAGCACCGGGCCACGCCCGGCGGCTGTCACATCGGCGGCAGCACTTTGCCTGGGTTGAGAATCCCGTTCGGGTCCAGTGCGTGCTTGATCGCGCGCATCGCCGCCAGCGTCGCCGGGGTGAATGCCTGCGCCATGAAATCGCGCTTGGCCAGGCCGATGCCATGTTCGCCGGACAGCGTGCCACCCAGTGCCAGCGTCAGTTCGAAGATCTTCGGCAGCGCGGCATGTGCGCGTGCGTTCTCGTCGGCGTCGTCCGGGTGGTAAAGGATGTTGACGTGCAGGTTGCCGTTGCCGGCATGGCCGAAGGTGACGATGGTCAGCGCGTACTCGCGCGCCAATGCCTGCACGCCGGAGACGAGTTCCGGAATGCGCGACACCGGCACCACCACGTCTTCGTTGATCTTGCCCGGGGCGACGCTGCGCAGCGCGGGCGACAGCGCCTTGCGTGCGGCCCACAGCTGGTCGCGCGCGCGGCCTTCCATCGCCACGTCCAGTTCGATCATGCCGTCGCCCTCGGCGGCGGTCGCCAATGCCTGCAGCAGGTAGGGCAGCGTGTCGTGGTCGCCGTCGGCCTCGACCAGCAGCATCGCGCCGGCCTCCGGCACGTCGGCACCGTTGAGGCGCAGCAGCTGCAGGCTGCGTGCGTCCATGAATTCCAATCGCGTGGGAACGACCGGCTGCGACATCAGCCGCGATACGGCAGCGGCGGCCGCATCGGCGTCGCGGTACAGCACGCGCAGGCCCGCCTGGCTGACCGGCAACGGGGTCAGCTTCAACGTTGCTTCCACGATAAGCGCCAGCGTGCCTTCACTGCCCACCAGCAGATGGGTGAGGTCGTAGCCGGTGGCATCCTTGGTGTAGGCGCCGCCGCAGCGGATCACCTCACCGGTACCGGTCACCGCTACCAGGCCCAGCACGTTGTCGCGGCTGGTGCCGTACTTCACCGCGCGCGGGCCGCCGGCATTGCAGGCGAGGTTGCCACCGATGCTGCAGATCTCCGCGCTGGACGGGTCCGGTGCCCAGAACAGGCCGTGCGGTGCCAGCGCCTGCTGCAGCGTTCCATTGAGTACGCCCGGCTGCACCACGGCGCAGCGGTCACCGGCACGAATCTCGAGGATGCGGTCCATGCGGGTGAACGACAGCACGATGCTGCCGGGCAATGGAACGGCCGCGCCGGTGGTGCCGGTGCCGGCGCCACGCGCAACCAGCGCCACGCCGTGCGTGCGGCAGGCGCGCACCAGCGCCTGTACCTGTTCGATATCTGCCGGCAGTGCCACAGCCATCGGACGTTGGTGGCGCCAGGAGTTGTCCTGCGCGTTCGCCTCCAGCGCGCCGTCATCCATGCGCCAGCCATCGGCACCCAGCAGGGCGGACAGTTCGGCAATCAATGCAGCGGGCAGGGCAGTACTCATGACGGATCTCGTGGGGCAGCAGGGGCGGGTTGAATCAGTTTCCACGCAATAACGGCGCCGACCAGCGGCAGCCACACCCAACGCAGTTCCGACAGCAGCGTGGCCAGGCCGCGCGCGCTGAAGAACTGGGGGGCGAAGGGCGAAACGCGGATCGGTCGCCAGGGCGCGAAGAAGCGGTGTTCGCTCCAGGGCCAAGCCAGGGCAACACCGAGGCCGCCGGAAGTCAGTGCATCCAGCAGCGGGTGGCTGGCGGCGCAGATGAAGACGAACGTCGCCGCTTGAACGGTAGATGCCAACCTTGGTTGGCACAAACCCGCCGACCAAGGTCGGCGACTACCAAAGAACGCCAGCAACGCTGCCAACACCGCCAGCACGCCAGCAAACACCAGCGAATGGCTGGCACCGCGATGGCCGAACGCATCGGCATAGGGAATGTGCAGGGCGAAGGCCAGCACGTCGGCGTCGGGCAGCATGGCGGCGATCACACCCGCGGCCAGCAGGCGCGGCGGAATGCGGCCGCGATCAGCGGCGCACCACAGCGCCAGCGGCACGGCGGCATGGGTGATGATCGACGGCATCAGCAGTCATCCAACCGGAACGCATCGCGCAGCCACCGCAGCTGCGGCGGATCACCACTGGCTTCCACCACATCGAAACGGCAGGGCGCATCGGCCAAGGCAGGATGGTCCTGCAGATACAGCAGGGCGGCATGGGCCAAACGCCTGCACTTGCGAACATCGACCGAGGCCGCGCCGCCACCGAAGTCCTGTCGCGCGCGATAGCGCACTTCCACGAAGACCACGGTGCCGGCGTCATCCATCACCAGGTCCAGTTCACCGCCGCGATAACGCACGTTGCGTGCGCGCGGCTGCAACCCGGCCTGCTGCAGATGCTGCTCGGCGGCGGTTTCCACCGCCGAGCCACGTTGCAGGTGCTCAGCGACCACCGGCGATCGGCATCGGCCGGCCACCGCTGAAGGTCGACCATGCCGGCTGGCGCAGGATGTTGCCGTTGCTGTCCAGGTACAGCGTGCCGGTGGCGCCGTCCAGGCCGCCTTCGGTGGCCAGCTTGTCCAGGTAGGCACTGATCTTCCACGCATCGGCGCCGAAGGCGAACAGGCGGCTGGCCGCGCCGCGCGCGCTGGGCAGGGTCTGCGCGACCTGGGCAGCGGACGGCACGCCGGACACGCTGCGCACGTTCCAGGCTTCGTTCGGGTAGATGATGCCGTCCAGCGCCACGTCTTCTTCGACCTTGCCGCTGCCGGTGGTCAGCTGCGACGTACCCACGCGGGTGGCGCCACCGGCACCGGCCAGCGCCAGCTGCGGCGCCAGCAGGCGGGCCTGCGGTGCACGTACGGCCAGGAACACGGCATCGACCGCGCCGGCGTTGCGCACCTGCGCGCTGACATCACCCACCGTTTCGCTGACAGCGATGGTGGCGGCGACGCTGCCGCCACGCTGGGCAAAGCGCTGTGCGAATGCGGCAGCGGCGCGGCGGCCGGTGTCGTCGCTGCTGTTGATCACCAGCGCCTTGCTGCGCTCGCGGCCACGCATGTATTCGGCGGCGACGATGCCGTCGTCTTCCGGCGCCAGCGAGAAACCCGCGCTGCCGGCCGGCGGTGCATCCTTGCCGCGGTTCAGGCCCAGCACCGGCACCGGCAGCTGCTGGCGGCCATACACGGCATCCACTTCGTCACGGCCGAGCGGGCCGACCACGAAGTCGGCACCGGAGGCCACGGCCTTGTCATACGCGGCCAGCGCACCGGCCGGGGTACCGGCGGTGTCGAAGAAGTTGACCTCCGGACGACGGCGGGTTTCACCGTAGTACGCGCTGAGCAGGCCATCGCGCACCGGCTGCGCGGCGGTGGCCAGGCGGCCGCTGAGCGGCAACAGCACCGCCAGCTTGGCCGGCGGTCGGTAGCCATCGCTCATCGCCGGCGGGCGCTTGCTGGTGTCGAACTGGGCGGCGCCATCGCGATCGAACGGGCGCGGCAGCGGCAGGCCACGCGCGATCAGCGCACGGCCGGCAAAGTTGTACAGCGGGTCATTGGCCGGCAAGGCGGCGGCGCGGCTGCGCAGGGTGGCATCGTCGAGGGTGCCAAGCAGGCCGGAGATCGCGGCCTGGTTCTCGCTGCGCGCAGCGCCGGTCAGGCCGGCGTGCGCACGGGCGCGTTCGGTGGCGGCGCCGAACGCATCGCCGGTGGCCTGCAGGGCATTGGCGCGGGCCAGGGACCAGCGCGTGCGCAGGCTGGGGTGCACGTTGTCGCCATGATCCTTCAGCAGGGCCAGCGCCTGCGCCGGTTGCTTGTCGGCCAGCGCCAGCTCGGCACTGGCCAGCTGGTAACGCTGCAGGCTGGCACCGTTCACCTGGCGGGCGGTCACCTGGCCCAGCAGACTGCGGGCGCGGGCGCTGTCGCCGGCCAGGTGCCAGGCCCAGGCCGCATCGGCCAGGGCGTTGCTGCGGGCACCACCCCGCAGGGTGGCGGCCAGCGCTTCCAGTTGCAGGGCGGCGTCGCGCGGCTTGCCTTGTTCGATCAGCGCCAGCGCCTGGCTCTGGGCCGGCGATTCGGGCGCGCTGACGAGGCTGGTGGTGGCACAACCGGCCAGCAGCATCAACGACAGCGACAGGGCAGAGATGCGTGCGGCGGGCTTGTTCATGATCGGGTCCATGCGATGAGGGCAGCGGCCTTGGCCAGGTACACGCTAGGATTCTACCCTTGCCCCGTGAGTACCGCTGAAATGAGTGCCCCAACCCTGTATGTCGTCGCCACGCCGATCGGCAACCTGGCCGATCTGAGCCCGCGCGCGCAGGAAGTACTGCGTTCGGTGGCGGCCATCTGCGCCGAGGACACCCGCCGCAGCGGCCAGCTGCTGTCCCATTTCGGCATCCAGCAGCCGCTGGTGGCCCTGCACGAGCACAACGAAGAGGCCCTGGCCCAGCGCCTGGTGGCGCGCCTGCAGGCGGGCGAGTCGCTGGCGCTGGTCAGTGATGCCGGCACCCCGCTGGTCAGCGATCCGGGCTTCCGCCTGGTCCGTGCGGCGCGCGCGGCGGGCATCAAGGTCAGCCCGATTCCCGGCGCCTGCGCCGCCATCGCCGCGCTCAGCGTGGCCGGCTTGCCCAGCGACCGCTTTACGTTCGAGGGCTTCCTGCCGGCCAAGGCCAGCGGCCGCCGCGACCGCCTGCAGGGGTTGGCCGGCGAAGTGCGCACGATGGTGTTCTACGAATCCTCGCACCGCATTGCCGAATCCCTGGCCGACATGGCGGCGATCTTTGGCGGCGAGCGCCCGGCCGTGCTGGCGCGTGAGCTGACCAAACTGTTCGAGACCGTGCTGGACGGCGACCTAGCCGGGCTGCTGGCGCAGGTGGAAGCGGACGACAACCAGCGCAAGGGCGAGTTCGTGGTGATGGTGCAGGGCGCTGGTGATGATGCCGAGGCGCAGCTGGCGCACGGCCGCCAGGTCTACGCCAAGCTGAGCGAGCACCTGCCGCCGTCAACCGCGGCCAAGCTGGCCGCCGAGTTGACCGGTGCACCGCGCAAGGCGTTGTACGGCAGTTGAGCGGGGTTGGGTGAATCGCAGCCACGCATGGCGTGGCTCTACTGCGCAGGGCAGGCCCGCCCACGTCATCGCGTGTGCACGGTAGATCCACGCCATGCGTGGATGAAGAAACCCCGATGTGCAGTAGATCCACGCCATGCGTGGATGGAAGAACCCCGAGATGCAGTAGATCCACGCCATGCGTGGATGGATGAACCGCGCGCCGTAATCAACCCGGCAGGGCCGGTCCACGTGCGGTAGAATGCGCGCGGCGGAGTCGGCCAGACAGTCGCGTCATCCCTTCGGGGGTGCCGAGGAAAGTCCGGGCTCCATAGGGCAAGGTGCCAGGTAACGCCTGGGCGGCGCAAGCCGACGGAAAGTGCAACAGAAAGATACCGCCTACGTCTTCTTCGGAAGGCCGGTAAGGGTGAAATGGTGCGGTAAGAGCGCACCGCGAGTCTGGCAACAGACCGGTACGGCAAACCCCACCTGGAGCAAGACCAAATAGGGATCCATTGGCGCGGCCCGCGTTGGATCCGGGTAGGTTGCTTGAGCGTTGCGGCGACGTAACGCCTAGAGGAATGACTGTCCACGACAGAACCCGGCTTATCGGCCGGCTCCGCCCCTTCATTCCATCCACAGCCATCCACGCATGGCGTGGAACTACCGGCTTGGGATTTCGGGGTCAGAGCCCTTTCCTGCGGAAAGGGATCCGACCCCGTTGCGGTCAGCGGTACTGCCCGGCGGAAATGAACTGCGAGAAGCGCTCGCACCACACCACCACGGTGGTGAACTCATCCACGTCCACGTTGTCCGGCACCTCCACCAGGAAGCGGTTGAAGGTCTTGACCTCGCCGATGCGCTGGGCCTTGTCCTTGATCTTCAGGAAATCGGCCTTGTTGTCGACGAAGTCGTGGACCAGATACACCTTGTAGTCCGGACCGGGACCCATCTTGCCGTCGAAGGCGACCTGGCGGGCGCTGACGCTGACCTTGCCCTCGGCCCAATGCACCGCGTCGCTGCCTTTGAGGTCGCGACGGAAGGTGGTGCGATAGGTGGCGTCGGCCATCGCGGTCTGTACCTGCTCGACCGGCGGGTCGTCGGGCGCGATCAGGATGGGCAGGAAATACACGCCCAGGCCGAAGCCAAGGCCGAGGGTGAGTACGTGGGTGGCGAGCAGGATGAGGATGCGGCGCACGGGGCCTCCTTGTGGGTGTGGATCGCGCGGCAGGGCGCCGGGCAGGACCACCTTGGGAGGCTGAGGGCGACATTTATAGACACAGTGCCGATGGCGAAAAGGGCACAGCGGGGTGCCTGTGGTGCTGCAGCCCTTGTGGCAGAGGCGGGTATTGGTCGCGCCCGGACGCTGAATGACGCGTTTGGTCTGTTCCGCCAACGGCTCATTCGATGCAGAACACGACACGCCGAGCGCTGGCACCACCCTTCCGGTCAGAAAATGACGTGACTCTGCCCGCTGGGTACACCCTGCGGTCCAAAGCGGCGCTCGTGGATTTCGCCGTGGCCGTTCGCGTCAATCAGCAGCACGGTGCTGGCGCGGGTGCCGTAATCGTCGCCGCGGATGAAGGCGGGGCTGAGCCAGCGTTCGCGCTCCAGGCCGATGCCGGTATCGGGCAGGTCGCTGTCGGCCGGGCGGTGTTCGTCGGCCAGGGCGTTCCACAGTGGGGTCAGATCCCTTTCCGCTTGGGAAAGGGATCTGACCCCGTCCTGTTCCAGCCAAGCGGAAAGCGAGTCCATCAACCGTCGGGTCTTCGGCCAGGGCGCGTCGATAGCGCCATTTGACATGCCATGTACGCCAGGGCCAAGGGTCTGCCGTTCGGCCGGGTGGTTGCCCAGGTATTCCAGGCTGTGGCCATCGGCCAGCAGCAGGTTGAACGGTGCGTAGGCAGCGGAGATTCCGGCCAGACGTTCTATATGCGTACCCGCCGGATCGCGGCCACGCAGGTAGTCGGCCACCAGGGCGCCACGTGACGGCCCGGTCTGGGACGCCTGCGGATCGCGGACGTTGGTCACCACCGCCATCCGGCCGCCGGCACCGACGCCGGCCCAGCCGCCGCCGGAGCGCAGGTCGCGCCCGCCGATGACGGACGTCTCATCCTGCCAGGGGGCCAGGGCCGCGGTGGGGCGGGCGTGGAACTCATCACGGTTGCCGGCCATGACCAACCGCCAGCGCGGGTGGTGCAACCAGCCAAGAGCAAGCAGGCACATGGGGCCATTGTGCCCGGTTTGCGCAGAGCGGCGTCGCTTTCGGCCCGTTCTGGATGAATGCGCAGGCCATGTTTCACGCGCCCTCCACACCCCTGAACTTCCGTTCAATCTCAAAAATTGAGACGGATCAGCAACTTGTGGATAAACCTTGAACAACTCTCTAAACATCGGCGCAAGCCATTGATGCGGCTGGCGATTTCCCTGCTGAAAAGTTGTTGACAACCCTTGGGCCGCTGCTAAGGTGGGCATCAGAGGGAAATCCGGGTGTTTTGTGGATTTTCGTGGTTCAATGTTTCACCGGGCGAAGGATAAGGTGCAGGCGTCGTGTTCCAGGGCGAGACGGCCATCACAGTTGACGACAAAGGACGCATGGCGGTTCCCACCGCTCACCGCGACCTGGTTGCGCGCGTCAGCAACAACCGTCTCGTATTGACCTACAACCCCTTCGAGTCCGGCTGCCTGTGGCTGTATGCCGAGTCGGAATGGGAGCGGGTACGCGACGACGTCATGTCCAAACCCAACACACAGCGCGTCGTACGTCTGCTGCAGCAGAAGCTGGTCGGTTCAGCCGCCCACCTGGAGCTGGACGGCAACGGTCGCATCAGCATTCCCGCCAGCCACCGCGGTGCGGTGGGCATTGAGAAGAAGGCGGTATTGCTCGGTATGGGCGACAAATTCGAATTGTGGAGCGAGCAGGCGCATCGGGCCCTGATCCAGCAGACGTTGTCTGATGAGGATCTGGGTGATGGGTTGCTCGACCTGAAGTTGTGAGCCGGGGTGCCCGGATGCGCCCAGAAGCGCAGACCGGTCACCTTCCGGTGTCGCAGTCGCCGGCGGTGCATCTGCCGGTCCTGTACACCCAGGTCCTGGAAGGCCTGAGGGTGATCGAAAACGGACGTTATCTGGATGGCACGTTCGGTCGTGGCGGTCATGCACGTGGCGTGCTCACCCAGCTCGGTCCCGAGGGACGCCTGCTGGTCATGGACAAGGATCCGGAAGCCATTGCCGTTGCCGAGCGCGATTTCGCGCCGGACCCGCGCGTGTCGATCTTCCGCGGCAGCTTCGCCCAGCTGCTGCAGTGGAACGAGACCGCCGAAGGCCTGGACGGCGTGCTGTTCGACCTTGGCGTGTCCTCGCCGCAGCTGGATGTCGCCGAGCGTGGCTTCAGCTTCGGCAAGGATGGCCCGCTGGACATGCGCATGGACCCGGACAGTGGCGAAAGCGCTGCGCAGTGGCTCAATCGCGTGGAAGAGCGCGAGCTGATGGATGTGCTGTGGACCTATGGCGAAGAACGCCAGGGCCGACGCATCGCCAAGGCCATCGTGGCCCGCCGGGACAAGCAGCCGTTCTCGCGTACTGCAGAACTGGCCGAGCTGATCGCCTCGGTGATGCCGCGTGGCAAGGACAAGATCCACCCGGCCACGCGCAGCTTCCAGGCCATCCGCATCCACATCAACCGCGAACTGGCCGATCTTGAAGCCGGACTCGATGCGGCCGTGCAGCGGCTCAAGCCCGGTGGCCGCTTGGCGGTGATCAGCTTCCACTCGCTGGAAGACCGCATCGTCAAGCAGTACATGAACCGCCTGGCCAAGGCGCCGCCGGCCAACCGCCGGCTGCCCGAAGCGCAGGCATTCGTGCCGACGCTGGACCTGATCGGTGGCGCCATCAAGGCCACCGACGAAGAGCTGGTGATGAACCCGCGCGCCCGCAGCGCCGTGCTGCGTGTGGCCCAGAAGCGGGAGGCCGATGCATGAGCCGGCTGCTGCTGATCATCCTGTTGGCCTGCACCGTGGCCTCGGCGATCGGCGTCGTGTTCGTGCGTCACCGTCACCGGCAGACGTTCATTGAACTGTCGCGCGCCGAGCGTGCGCGTGATGACCTGAACATCGAATTCGGCCGCCTGCAGCTGGAGCAGGCGACCCTGGCCGAAGCCAACCGCGTGGACAGCATCGCCCGCGAAAAGCTCGGCATGAAGTTCCCCGAGGCCGCCGACGTGGTGGTGGTGCGCCCATGAGCAAGACCGGCCGCAACCGTCCCCGCAACGCCTTCAACCTGCGCCAGCGCCTGCGCTGGGTAGCCCTGGCACTCGGCCTGTGCTCGGTGTCGCTGGTCGGTCGTGCCGCCTACGTGCAGATCATCAACAGCGACTTCTACCAGCGCCAGGGTGAAGCGCGCTACCTGCGCGAACTACCGATCAAGACCTCGCGCGGCATGATCACCGACCGCAACGGCGAGCCGCTGGCGGTGTCCACGCCGGTCGCTTCGATCTGGGTCAACCCGCAGGACCTGCTGCGTTCGCCCGAGCGCATTCCCGAGCTGGCGCAGGCGGTGGGCATGTCGGTGGACGAACTGAGCAGCCGCCTGTCGCAGAAGTCGGACAAGGAGTTCATGTACCTGCGCCGCCGGATCAATCCGGACGAGGCAGAGCGCGTGGTCGCGCTGAAGATTCCGGGCGTGGCGGCACAGCGCGAGTTCCGCCGCTTCTACCCGCAGGGTGAAGCGATGGCGCACGTGCTGGGCTTCACCAACATCGACGACCGCGGCCAGGAAGGTCTGGAGCTGGCGTTCGACGAATGGCTGCGTGGCAAGCCCGGCGGCAAGCGGGTGATCCGCAACCGCAAGGGCGAGACCGTCGAAAGCGATCTGCTGCGTGCCGCCGAGCCGGGCAAGGACCTTACCCTCAGCATCGACCGCCGCATCCAGTACCTGGCCTTCAAGGAACTGCGCAACGCGCTGGTGGCCAACAAGGCGGCCGGCGGCTCGATGGTGATCATGGACGTGACCACCGGCGAGATCCTGGCCATGGTCAACCTGCCGACCTACAACCCGAACTCGCTCAACGGCGCGGTGCCGGACACGCGCCGCAACCGTGCGGTGACCGATCTGGTCGAGCCGGGTTCGACGATGAAGCCGCTGACCATCGCCACCGCGCTGCAGGCCGGGGTGGTGACCAAAGACACCGTGATCGACACCAACCCGGGTTACATGCAGGTAGCCCGCTTCACCATCCGCGACGTGCCGCGCAACAACGGCGTGCTGAACGTCACCGGCGTGATCACCCGCAGTTCCAACATCGGCGCGGCAAAGGTCGCGGCGAAGATGCCGGACCAGGTGTTCTACGATGGCGTGCGCCGCTTCGGCTACGGCTCGGTGCCGCACAGTGGTTTCCCGGGTGAATCCGGTGGCGTAGTGCGACGCCCGGCCAACTGGGACGGTGCCACCAAGACCACCATGTCCTACGGCTATGGCCTGAATGTCACGCCGCTGCAGATCGCCACCGCCTATTCGGCGCTGGCCAACGGCGGCAAGTTGATCGCGCCGACCTTCGTCAAGGGCCAGCGCAACGAGGCACATCAGATCATCGACGAGAACGTCGCCAAGCAGGTGGTGGCGATGATGGAAACGGTGGTCACCCAGGGCGGCGCCAAGCAGGCGGCTGTGCTCGGCTATCGCGTGGCCGGCAAGACCGGTACCGCGCGCAAGACCGGCCCCGGTGGTTACGAGCGTGGCCACTACAACGCGCTGTTCGCCGGCGTGGTGCCCGCCACCAATCCGCGGTTTGCCACCGTCATCGTCATCAACGACCCGCAGGGCGGCAAGTTCTACGGCGGCCTGGTGTCGGCGCCGGTCTATCACAACGTGATGGAAGGCACCCTGCGCCTGATGGACGTGCCGCTGGACGACCTGCAGTCGTGGCTGGCTGCCCAGCAGTCCGGAAAGATCGGCCATTCGGCCTCGGTGCTGCCGGTGCCGCCGGCCGAAGCCGCACTGCCGGCGGATGCCGCCGCTGAATTCGATGCCGCGCTGCCCAGCGCGCAATCCCATGTGCCACCCGCTACGGGAGGCACGCAATGAGCCCTTCGATGTTGCTTTCGCAGTTGCTTCCGGACGTGGCCCTGGCGGGCCATGATCCCGTTCTGACCGGCCTGGTGCTGGACAGCCGTGCCGTGCGCCCCGGCAATGCCTTCGTCGCCATCGCCGGTTTCGGCGCGCATGGCCTGGGCTTTGTCGAGCAGGCGCGCGCAGCCGGTGCTGGCGCCATCCTGTTCGAAGCACCGGCGCCCGCCGAACTGCCTGCACCGGCCGATGCCATCGCCGTGCCGGACCTGCGTGCGCGGCTGGGTGCGATGGCCGACCAGTTCCATGGCGCGCCTTCGCGGGCGATGACCATGGTTGGCGTGACCGGTACCAACGGCAAGACCTCCACCGTGCAGCTGCTGGCCCAGGCTTGGCATCTGCTCGGTACGCCCAGTGGCAGTATCGGCACGTTGGGCGCCGGACTTTATGGTGCGGTCGAGCCGACCGGTTTCACCACCCCGCTGGTGCTGCAGATGCATGCGCTGCTGGCACAGCTGCGCGACGACGGCGCGCGTGCGGTGGCGATGGAAGTCAGCTCGCACGCGCTGGACCAGGGCCGCGTGGATGCCGTGCACTACGACGTGGCGGTGTTCACCAACCTCACCCGCGATCACCTCGATTACCACGGCGACATGGCCAGCTACGGCGCGGCCAAGGCGCGGTTGTTCCACCGCCCGGGCCTGAAGGCCGCGGTGATCAATCTTGACGATGCGTTCGGTCGCCAGCTGTTCGCCGGCCTGCCGGCGGGCGTGCAGGCGATCGGCCTGAGCTCGCGCGGTGCCGACGGCGCCAGCGTGCGCGCCGAAGCGCTGCAGCTGGATGGCCGCGGCATCGGTTTCGAGCTGATCATCGACGGCCAGCGCGCTGCGGTGCAGTCGCCGCTGCTGGGCCGCTTCAACGTGGACAACCTGCTGGCCGTGGCCGGCAGCCTGCATGCGCTGGGGCATCCGCTGCCGCGCATTGCCGAGGTGCTGTCGGCGCTGCAGCCGATCCGTGGCCGCATGAACCGCCTCGGCGGCGAGGACGGCCTGCCGACCGTGGTGGTCGACTACGCACACACTCCCGATGCGCTGGAACAGGCACTGGACAGCCTGCACGGCCACCTGCAGGGCACGCTGTTCTGCGTGTTCGGCTGTGGCGGCGAGCGCGATACCGGCAAGCGTCCGCAGATGGCTGCGATTGCCGAACGTCTGGCCAACCAGGTCATCGTCACCGACGACAACCCGCGTGGCGAAGATGGCGACGTGATCGTGGCCGACATCCTGGCCGGCTTCGCTGATGCCTCCACCGTGACCGTGCAGCGCAACCGCGCGCGTGCGATCGGCCTGGCGGTGAAGCGCGCCGGTGCCGGCGACATCATCCTGATTGCCGGCAAGGGCCATGAGCCGTACCAGGAAGTGAATGGCGTGCGCCATGACTTCGACGACACCGAAGTGGCCGCCGCGGCACTGGCCGCCAAGACCGGCGTTCTAGCAGCGACGCGCATGGATGCGCTAGTGGCCCGGCCGCAGGACGCGGAAGAGGGCCCGCAGGCCGGGGAGGGCGCGGCATGAAGCGCACCCTGCTTTCGCTGATCGCCCACTGGGCCGGTGGCGAGATCCACGGCGACGACGTAGCCATCGATGCCATCAGCAACGATACCCGCAGCCTTGGCCCGGGCAGCCTGTACGTGGCGCTGCGTGGCGAACGCTTCGACGGCCATGACTTCGCCGCTGATGCGCAGGCACGAGGCGCCAGCGCGCTGCTGGTCGAGCGCCTGCTGCCGCTGGACCTGCCGCAGGTGCTGGTGGCCGACAGCGAGCGCGCGCTGGCGAAGATCGCCGCCGGCATGCAGCGCGACCGTGCCACCGAACTGTTCGCCATCACCGGCAGCAACGGCAAGACCAGCGTCAAGAGCCTGCTGCTGGCGATCCTGCAGCAGGTGGCCCAGCACGCGCACAAGGTGGTCTATGCCAACCCGGGCAACCGCAACAACGAGATCGGCCTGCCGCTGGCAGTGATCGACGCACCGGAAGATGCCGACTATGCCGTCTACGAGATGGGCGCCGGCAAGCCGGGCGACATCGCTTACCTGACCGACATCGCGCGCCCGCGCTATGCCCTGGTCAACAACATCGCCCCGGCCCACCTGGAGCGGATGGGCAGCCTGCTCGGCGTGGCCGTGACCAAGGGCGCGATCTACGCCGCACTGCCGGCCGATGGCGTGGCCGTGATCAATGTCGATGACGCCTACGGGCGCTGGTTCGAACAGCATTTCATCGGTACCCCGGCACGTTGCCGGGTGCTGCGCTATGGCCTGGAACACACCGCCGACGTCACCGCGCGCGACATCCGCGCCGGTGCGCAGGGCAGCCGCTTCACCCTGGTCACGCCGATGGGCGAGGCGGGCGTGGTGCTGGGTCTGCCGGGTCGCCACAACATCAGCAATGCACTGGCCGCCGCCAGCCTGGCGCTTGCCGCTGGCATCGAGCTGTCACTGGTGGCTACCGGCCTGGCCGAAGCACAGCCGGTGCCGGGCCGCCAGATCGCCCATCAGCTGCACAACGGCGCGGTGCTGGTGGACGACAGCTACAACGCCAACCCCGGTTCGCTGGCCGCCGCCATCGACGCACTGGCCGCCGCACCGGAAGAGGGCTGGCTGGTGCTGGGCGACATGCGCGAACTCGGCCCCGATGCCGAGGCGCTGCATGCGCAGGCCGGCCTGCGTGCACGCGCTGCTGGCCTGAAGCGCCTGTATGCGCTGGGTCCGCTCAGCGCTGCCGCTGCGGCCGCGTTTGGCGAGGGCGGACGTCATTTCACCACCCATGACGCGCTGTCGCAGGCGCTGAAGGACGAGCTGCACGCCGGCGTGCGCTGCCTGGTCAAGGGTTCCCGTGGCAGCGCCATGGACACGATTGTCAAAGCGCTGCTGGCGCAAGGAGAGGAATCCCCGCATGTTGTATGAACTGGCTCGATGGTTGCAGCAGTTGGAGAGCCTGTTCGGGCTGTTCAACTACCAGACGTTCCGCGCCATCCTTGCCGCGTTGACGGCGCTGTTCTTGTCGCTGTGGCTCGGCCCGGCGATGATCCGCAAGCTTGCCCAGTTCAAGGGCGGCCAGCCGATCCGGACCGATGGTCCGCAGACCCATTTCTCCAAGGCCGGTACGCCGACCATGGGCGGTTCGCTGATCCTGCTCACCGTCACCCTGTCGGTGCTGATGTGGGCCGACCTGCGCAACCGCTACGTGTGGCTGGTGCTGGCGGTGATGCTGTGCTTCGGTGCCATCGGCTGGTACGACGACTGGATCAAGATCGTCCGCCGCGACCCGAACGGCCTGAAGTCGCGCTGGAAGTACTTGCTGCAGTCGATCTTCGGCCTGGCTGCAGGCATCTTCTTGTTCCAGACCGCCGACGTGCCGGCGGCGCTGACCTTCTACATCCCGATGTTCAAGTCGGTGGCGCTGCCGCTGGCCGGCATCGGCTTCGTGGCCATCGCCTATTTCTGGATCGTCGGCTTCTCCAACGCGGTCAACCTGACCGACGGCCTGGACGGGCTGGCGATCATGCCGACCGTGCTGGTGGCCTGCGCGCTGGGCGTGTTCGCCTATGCCTCGGGCAACGCCGTGTTCGCCAACTACCTGCAGATCCCGCAGATTCCGGGCGCCGGTGAGCTGGTCATCATCTGCGCGGCAATCGCTGGCGCAGGGCTGGGCTTCCTCTGGTTCAACACCTATCCGGCCATGGTGTTCATGGGCGATATCGGTGCGCTGTCGCTGGGCGCGGTGCTGGGCACCATCGCGGTGATCACCCGCCAGGAACTGGTGCTGGTGATCATGGGCGGCGTGTTCGTCATCGAAACGCTGTCGGTGATGATCCAGGTCGCCTCGTTCAAGCTGACCGGCAAGCGCGTGTTCCGCATGGCGCCGATCCACCACCACTTCGAGCTGAAGGGCTGGCCGGAGCCGCGCGTGATCGTGCGCTTCTGGATCATCTCCGTCGTGCTGGTGCTGATTGGCCTGGCCACGTTGAAGGTACGCTGATGAATGACCTGTCGCACCAGGCAACACGCCTTGAGGCCATCGGTGGCAGCTACGACAAGTGGCTGCTCGGCGCGATGATCGCGCTCACCGGGCTGGGCGTGGTGATGGTCGCGTCCAGTTCGATCGCGTTGATGAGCAGCCCGTTCTACTACCTCAACCGCCACCTGATCTTCCTGGCGGTCGGCATCGTGCTGGCGATCATGGCCGCGCGTACCGAGCTGAAGACCATCGAGCAGTACAACCAGATGCTGCTGCTGGGCTGCTTCGCGCTGCTGGTGGTGGTGTTCGTCCCCGGCCTGGGCAGCAGCGTCAACGGCGCCCGCCGCTGGATCAACCTGGGCATCTCCAAGTTCCAGACGGTCGAAGCGGTGAAGGTGCTCTACATCGTCTGGCTGTCCAGCTACCTGGTGCGCTTCCGCGACGAGGTCAACGCCACCTGGCCGGCGATGCTCAAGCCGCTGGGCGTGGCCGGTGCGCTGGTGGTGCTGCTGCTGCTGCAGCCCGACTTCGGTTCGTCCACCCTGCTGCTGGCGATCACCGCCGGCATGCTGGTGCTGGGCGGGGTGAACATGCCGCGCATGTCGATGCCGGTGGTGATCGGCCTGGTGGGCATGAGCGCGCTGGCGATCATCGAGCCGTACCGCATGCGCCGCATCACCTCCTTCCTCGACCCGTGGGCCGACCAGCAGGGCGACGGCTACCAGCTGTCCAACGCGCTGATGGCGGTGGGCCGTGGCGAGTGGACCGGCGTCGGCCTCGGCAACTCGGTGCAGAAGCTGTACTACCTGCCCGAGGCACACACCGACTTCATCTTCTCGGTCACCGCCGAGGAATTCGGTTTCCTCGGCACCTGCACCATCGTGGCCCTGTATGCGCTGCTGGTCGGCCGCACGTTCTGGCTGGGCATGCGCTGCGTGGAAATGAAGCGCCACTTCTCCGGCTACATCGCCTTCGGCATCGGCCTGTGGATCAGCATGCAGACCTTCGTCTCGATCGGCGTGAACCTGGGCATCCTGCCGACCAAGGGCCTGACCCTGCCGCTGATTTCGTCGGGCGGTTCGTCGGTGCTGATGACCTGCGTGGCGATGGGCCTGCTGCTGCGCGTGTCGTATGAGCTGAAGCGTGCCGAGCGCCGCCAGGCCGTGCGCATGGGCGCCGCCGACGACGTTGCTGGCCCGGCTCCGGCCGAGGCGCCAGCCGCACCGGTGGCGAAGAAGGTGCCGATGGCCGCCGAACCGGCCGCTGCCGAGTCGGCTGCCGTGCGCGGCACCAGCCGCCTGCAGTCGCGCGTCGAACCCACCTTCGGGAGGCTCGGATGAGCGCGGTCCAGAACAACGCCCGGCCGGTGATGATCCTGGCCGGTGGTACCGGCGGGCACATCTTCCCGGGCCTGGCCGTGGCACGCGTGCTGCGCGCGCGTGGCGTGCCGGTCACCTGGATGGGTGCTGATGGCGCCATGGAAACCCGTCTGGTTCCGCAGCACGACATCCGCATCGATACGCTGGCCATCACTGGTCTGCGTGGCAAGGGCAAGCTGGCCCTGCTGGCCGCGCCGTGGCGCCTGATGCGCGCGCTGCGTGCCGCCGGCCTGATCATCCGTGATCGCCAGCCGCGTGCGGTGGTCGCCTTCGGTGGCTTCGCGTCCGGCCCCGGTGGCATGGCCGCGCGCCTGCACGGCCTGCCGCTGATCGTGCACGAACAGAACCGCGCGCCGGGCCTGACCAACCGCATCCTGTCGCGCTACGCGCGCCGCCTGCTGACCGGGTTCCCGGGCACCTTCGCTGCACGCGAGGAATTCGTGGGCAACCCGGTGCGCGCCGAAATTGCCGCGGTCGCGCCGCCGCAACAGCGGCTGGCCGATCGCAGCGGTCCGCTGCGCCTGCTGGTGCTGGGCGGTAGCCAGGGTGCTCGCGCGCTCAACAGTGGTGTGCCGCAGGCACTGGCCGCGCTCGGTGCGCAGGTGCCGGTGGTGGTGCGTCACCAGAGCGGCGAGAAGCTGCATGCCGAAGCGGTCGAGGCCTATGCCAAGGCGGGCGTGCAGGGCGACGTGACGCCGTTCATCGCCGACATGGCCGAAGCCTTTGCTTGGGCCGACCTGGTGGTGTGCCGTTCCGGCGCGTCCACGCTGGCCGAACTCTGTGCGGTCGGCATCGGTAGCGTGCTGGTGCCATTCCCCGCTGCTGTCGACGATCACCAGACCCGCAATGCGGAGTATCTCGTCGAGCGCGACGCGGCCGTGTTGCTGAAGCAGGACGAAACGCTGGCAGACGGCATTGCCGCGCTGCTGCGTGATCTGTCCGAAAATCCCGCCCGCCGCATGCAGATGGCGCAAGCCGCGCGTGCCCTGGCCAAGGTCGATGCCGCCGAGCGCATCGCCGATATCATTCTCGAGGAAGCTGTATGAAGAAGGCACGCTCCAGCGCCTGCCCTGCGCGAGGCCGCGCATGATCCGCCGCCTGCATGACACCAACGATCTGGTGCGCGCGTTCCCGCGCGTGCATTTCGTCGGCATCGGTGGCACCGGCATGAGCGGCATCGCCGAAGTGATGCTGACGCTGGGCTACGAAGTGTCCGGTTCGGACAACGCCGACAACACTGCCACCCGCCGCCTGGCCGGCCTGGGCGCGCGCATCATGCGCGGCCATTCCGCTGCCAACGTGCTGGGCACGGACTGCGTGGTGGTCTCCAGCGCGATCCGCGAAGACAACCCGGAGCTGATGGAAGCGCGCAGCCAGCGCATTCCGATCATGCCGCGCGCGGCGATGCTGGCCGAACTGATGCGCTTCCGCCGCGGCATCGCCGTGGCCGGTACCCATGGCAAGACCACCACCACCAGCCTGACCGCTGCGGTGCTGAGCGAAGGCGGGCTGGACCCGACCTTCGTGATCGGTGGCCAGCTGCTGGCAGCCGGTGCCAACGCCAAGCTCGGCGGTGGCCAGTGGCTGGTGGCCGAGGCCGACGAGAGCGATGGCAGCTTCCTGCGCCTGAACCCGTTGATGTCGATCATCACCAACATCGATTCCGATCATCTGGAGAACTACGGCAACGACTTCGCCCGCGTGCAGGCGGCGTTCGCCGAGTTCCTGCAGCGCCTGCCGTTCTACGGCCTGGCAGTGCTGTGCATCGACGACCCGGAAGTGGCCGCACTGGCCGCCAAGACGCCGCGCCACGTGATGAGCTACGGCATGAGCCCGCAGGCCGACGTGCGCGCCGAGAACGTGGTGCAGGAAGGTTCGCGCATGCGCTTCACCCTGCGCCTGCCGCAGGGCACCAGCCAGGAAGTGGTGCTGGCGCTGCCGGGCAAGCACAACGTGCTCAATGCGTTGGCCGCTGCGGCGGTGGGTTGGCAGCTGGGCGTGTCTCCGGACACGATCGCGCGTGCGCTGGCCAGCTTCGCGGGCGTCGGTCGCCGCTTCAACGATCTGGGCGAAGTGACCACCGCCACGGGTGCAAAGGTCCGCATCATTGACGACTACGGTCACCATCCGAGCGAGCTGGAAGCGGTGTTCGCTGCCGCGCGTGGCGGCTGGGCCGACAAGCGCCTGGTGGTGGCCTTCCAGCCGCACCGCTACAGCCGTACCCGCGATCAGTTCGACAAGTTCGCCGCGGTGCTGTCGAGCGTCGATGCACTGGTGCTGAGCGAGGTCTATCCGGCCGGTGAGGAGCCGATCGCCGGTGCTGATTCGCATGCGCTGGCCCGCGCCATCCGTGCGCGTGGCCGCAGCGAGCCGGTAGTCGTGGGCAAGGCGTCCGAGCTGGCAACCGTGCTGCCGGACGTACTGCAGGACGGTGATCTGCTGCTGATGATGGGGGCGGGCGACATCGGCGCCGTCGCCAGCCACATTGCCGTGGAAGGCTTCAAGGCGGAGGGCGAGGCGTGAGCACGCTGACCTTCCCGCCGCTGCGCAGCACCGACCCGGCCGTGTTCGGCCGCGTCGCGGTGCTGCTCGGTGGCAGCTCCAGCGAACGTGAAGTGTCGCTGGATTCGGGCCGCAACGTGCTCGAAGCACTGCAGTCGCGCGGCGTCGATGCGGTCGCCATCGATGGCATTCCGGCGCTGGCCAAGGCGCTGGCGGCCGGCGGCATTGATCGCGTGTTCAACATCCTGCACGGCCACAACGGTGGTGGTGAGGACGGCATCGTGCAGGGCCTGATGGACGCCTTCGGCGTGCCCTACACCGGTTCCAACGTGCTGGGCTCGGCATTGAGCATGGACAAGATCCGCACCAAGCAGGTGTGGCTGTCGCTGGGCCTGCCGACCCCGCAGTATCGGAAGGTCGATGCCTCCACGGTGCACGCGCTGGCGGCCGAACTCGGCCTGCCGGTGGTGGTCAAGCCGGCCAACGAAGGCTCCAGCGTGGGCATCAGCCGGGTCACCGACGACGCCGGCCTGGACGAAGCGGTGGCCCTGGCCGCGCGCTACGACGGCCAGCTGCTTATGGAGCAGATGGTGGTGGGTGACGAGCTGACCGTGGCCATCCTCGGCGATGTTGCGCTGCCGTCGATCCGCATCGTGCCCAAGGGCCAGTGGTACGACTACAACGCCAAGTACATCGCCGAAGACACCCAGTACCTGTGCCCGGGCCTGGACGGTGAGGACGAAGCAGAGATCCGCCGCATCGCGCTGGCGGCCTTCCGCGCCGCAGGTTGCCGTGGCTGGGGTCGCGTCGATGTGATGCGTGACCGCACCAGCGGCCGCTTCTTCCTGCTGGAAGTGAACACCGCGCCGGGCATGACCAGCCACTCGCTGGTGCCCAAGGCGGCCGGGCAGGCCGGCATCAGCTTCGAAGAGCTGGTGTGGCGCGTGCTGGAACAGACCCTGGAGGCATCGCACGCATGAACGCGGTGCTGCGCATCTTCGTCTGGCTGTTGGCCCTGTCGGTGGTTGCACTGCCGGTGGTGGCCGTGGTCAATGGCTGGGTCGGCGCCGAGCGCTGGCCGCTGGCGAAGCTGCGCGTGCACGGTGAGTTCAAGCGGGTACCGCCGGAACAGCTGCAGCAGGTGCTGCTGCCGTATGCACATGCCGGCTTCTTCGCGGTGAAGCTGCAGGACGCGCAGGACGCACTGGAAAAACTGCCGTGGGTGGAAAGCGCGCAGGTGCGCAAGCAGTGGCCGGACGTGCTGGAAGTGACGCTGGTCGAGCACAAGCCGTTCGCGCGCTGGGGCGAAGGTCGCCTGCTGTCCGAGCAGGGCAAGCTGTTCCCCACGCCGAAGAAACTGGCCGACCTGCAGCTGCCCGAGCTGGACGGCCCGGACAGCCAGACCGAGGAAGTGGTCAAGCTCTACAACGATTCGCGCGCGCTGTTCGCGCCGGCTGGCGTCGATGTGCGCCGGCTGACCATGGACGCGCGCGGCAGCTGGTCGCTGCTGCTGAGCAACGGCACTGAAGTGGTGGTCGGCCGCGACGATGCGCGTTCGCGCCTGCAGCGCTTCGTGCGCGTGCTGCCGCAGCTGGCCAACCAGGCCGCGCCGATCGAGCGCGCCGACCTCCGATATACCAATGGTTTCACGCTGAGCTGGGGCACTCC
The DNA here is from genome assembly GCF_056861525.1 of Stenotrophomonas sp. 82F1. Lineage (NCBI taxonomy): Bacteria > Pseudomonadati > Pseudomonadota > Gammaproteobacteria > Lysobacterales > Lysobacteraceae > Stenotrophomonas > Stenotrophomonas sp. 82F1. Next base: position 55,146 of record NZ_JBSPUD010000022.1, on the reverse strand, counting down.
GGCCGCCCCCGCCAATGCACCGGGCACCCCGGCACGAAGGACGCAGGAAAGAACATGAATCGCAAGGGTGACAAATCGCTGATCGTCGGCCTGGATATCGGCACCTCCAAGGTGGTGGCGCTGGTGGGCGAGTATTCGCCGGGCAACCCGATCGAGGTGATCGGCATCGGCTCGCACGAGTCGCGCGGCCTCAAGCGCGGCGTGGTGGTGGATATCGAATCGACCGTGCAGTCGATCCAGCGTGCGGTCGAAGAAGCCGAGCTGATGGCCGGCTGCGAGATCCGCTCGGTGTATGCCTCCATCTCCGGCAACCACGTGCAGTGCAAGAATTCGCCCGGCATCGTGCCGATCCGTGACGGCGAAGTGACCTGGGGCGACCTGGATCGCGTACTCGATGCGGCCAAGGCGGTGGCGATTCCGGCCGACCAGAAGATCCTGCATGCGATCCCGCGCGAGTACGTGCTGGACGATTCGCAGGAAGGCATCCGCAACCCTGTCGGCATGACCGGCGTGCGCCTGGAGGTGCATGCGCACCTGGTGGTGTGCGCGCAGTCGGCCGCCGCCAACATCAGCAAGTGCGTGCAGCGCTGTGGCCTGCAGGTGGACGACCTGGTGCTGTCCTCGCTGGCCTCCAGCGTGGCGGTGCTGACCGCCGACGAGCGCGAGCTGGGCGTGGTGCTGGTCGACATGGGCGCCGGCACCACCGACATCGCGGTGTTCGTGCAGGGCGCGATCTGCCACACCGCCTCGCTGCCGATCGCCGGCGACCACGTGACCAACGACATCGCGCACATGCTGCGCACGCCGACCCCGGAAGCCGAGCAGATCAAGGTGCGCTACGCGTGTGCCCTGGCCCAGCTGGCCACCGCCGAGGAAAGCATCCAGGTGCCGTCGGTCGGTGATCGTCCGCCGCGCCGCATGCCGCGCCACGCGCTGGCGCAGGCCGTGCAGGGCCGCTACGAAGAGATCTTCGAAATGGTGCAGGCCGAACTGCGCCGCTCCGGCTTCGAGGAACTGGTGCGCGCCGGCATGGTGCTGACCGGTGGTGCCTCGAAGATGGAAGGCGTGGTCGAACTGGCCGAGGAAATGCTGCAGATGCCGGTGCGCGTGGGCATTCCGCAGCACGTCACCGGTCTGGGCGAAGTGGTGGGCAACCCGGTGCATGCCACCGGCGTGGGCCTGCTGCTGATGGGCAGCCAGATCGAGCATCCGCGCCGGCCGTCGCTGCCGACTGGCCGCGCCGGAAGCATGTTCAAGAAACTCAAGACCTGGTTCCGCGGCGAATTCTGACGCGGGACCTGCACTACCCGGGCTCGCCCGGTTGCAACACCGGCAACACGACGCAACACCGGCAACACATAACCCACACAGCCGCAACGACGGCATGCAGCACGAAGGCAGGACGCCCGAAGGCCCATGCAATCGAAAGCGGATACAACGAGGACACGGACATGGCGCATTTTGAACTGATCGAAAAGATGGCACCCAATGCGGTGATCAAGGTGGTTGGCGTGGGCGGCGGCGGCGGCAATGCCGTGGCGCACATGGTCAACTCGGCAGTGGATGGCGTGGAATTCATCACCGCCAACACCGACTCGCAGGCCATCAAGAATTGTGGTGCCAAGCTGCAGCTGCAGCTGGGTACCAATGTCACCAAGGGCCTGGGCGCAGGCGCGAATCCGGAAGTCGGCCGCCAGGCTGCGCTGGAAGACCGTGAACGCATCATGGACGCGCTGCAGGGTGCGGACATGGTGTTCATCACCGCTGGCATGGGCGGTGGCACCGGTACCGGCGCTGCGCCGGTGGTGGCACAGCTGGCCAAGGAAATGGGCATCCTGACCGTGGCCGTGGTCACCAAGCCGTTCCCGTTCGAAGGCCGTCGCCGCATGCAGGTCGCGCTGAAGGGCATCGAGGAACTGAGCCAGCACTGCGACTCGCTGATCACCATTCCCAACGAGAAGCTGATCACCGTGCTGGGTCGCAACGCGACCATGATCCAGGCCTTCCGTGCCGCCAACGACGTGCTGCAGGGCGCCGTGCAGGGCATCGCCGACCTGATCGTGCGTCCGGGCCTGATCAACGTCGACTTCGCCGACGTGCGCACCGTCATGTCCGAAATGGGCCTGGCGATGATGGGTACCGGTACCGCCCGCGGCGATGACCGCGCGCAGGCAGCGGCCGAGTCGGCCATCCAGAACCCACTGCTGGACGATGTGAACCTGGCCGGCGCCAACGGCATCCTGGTCAACATCACCGCCGGTGCCGACTTCACCATGGCCGAGTTCGACGAGATCGGCCGCACCATCGACGGCTTCGCTTCGGAAGACGCGACCGTGGTGGTGGGTACCGTGCTCGATCCGGACATGCAGGACGAAGTGCGCGTGACCGTGGTCGCCACGGGTCTGAACCGCGTCTCGGCCAGCAAGACCCAGCGTCCGGGCGAGCGTGCACCGATCAAGCTGGTCCGCAACGCCACCACCGGCCAGCCGGAGTTCGGCGAGTTCGACAACGGCGGTGATGCGGTGTCCAAGGCCGTCGGCGGCATGGGCCTGGGCCTGCGTCGGGCCAGCAGCGACAGCGTGGCAGCTTCCACCCCGTCGGCTCCGGCCTCCTCGGCCCCGGCCGCGGCGGAACTGCCGAACGATTACCTGGACATCCCGGCGTTCCTGCGCCGCCAGGCGGACTGATCGACGCTGCCCGGGGCTTGTCCCCCCGGGTTGCGCCACCATGTCCTGAAAACGCGGGCGCCGGGCCAGGATGGGCCCGGCCGCCCTGCTTTACGCGCGTCCCACCGGCGCGCCGGTGTGTCCTGCCGGCGTTTCAGTCAGGGTAGGGGACCCTGCGTGTTAATCTACTGTGTCACTTCCGGTCGTCCCCCATGATCCAGCAACGCACCCTCAAGAACACGATCCGCGCCACCGGTGTAGGCCTGCACAGCGGCGACAAGGTCTACATGACCCTGCGTCCGGCGCCGGTCAACCATGGCATCGTGTTCCGGCGCGTGGACCTGGACCCGGTAGTGGAAGTGCCTGCCAAGGCCGAGCTGGTCACCGAAGTGACCCTGTGCACCGGCCTGACCTGCAACGACGCCAAGATCCAGACCGTCGAACACCTGATGTCGGCCCTGGCCGGCCTGGGTGTGGACAACATCATCGTCGAACTGTCCTCGGCCGAGCTGCCGATCATGGACGGTTCGTCCGGCCCGTTCGTGTTCCTGCTGCAGTCGGCCGGCATCGTGGAACAGGATGCGCCCAAGCGCTTCATCCGCGTGCTGAAGACCGTGGAAGTGACCGAGGGCGACAAGGTGGCCCGCTTCACCCCGTATGAGGGGTACAAGCTGGGCTTCACCATCCAGTTCGACCACCCGATGATCCCGGCCAAGCAGTCGCGCCAGGAAATCGAGTTCTCGACGATGGCCTACACCAAGGAAATTTCCCGCGCGCGCACCTTCGGCTTCATGCGCGACCTGGAATACATGCGCGAGCGCAACCTCGGCCTGGGCGGTTCGATGGACAACGCCATCGTGCTCGATGAGTTCCGCGTGCTCAACGAAGACGGCCTGCGCTACGCCGACGAATTCGTGCGCCACAAGATCCTCGATGCGATCGGCGACCTCTATCTGGCCGGCGGCCAGGTGCTGGGCGCCTACGAGGGCTTCAAGTCCGGCCACGCGCTCAACAACAAGCTGGTGCGGGCGCTGATGGCCGATGCCACTGCCTGGGAATGGGTCACCTACGACTCGCCGGCGGTGCCGGACCCGGTCGTGTACGCCACACCGGCCTATGCCTGATCGCACAAGCTATTGAATTTTAATGCAAAAGCGCCGCCTGCCAGGGCGGCGTTTGCGTTTCCGAGGTTCCGTGAGGCGGTGGCGCAGCGGGTGACGCGACGGCCGGGCCGAGGTCACGGTTTTGTGAACCTGTTGGATCGGAAGCCTGAATTTAACGTTGTTTTAACAACAATCTAACGACTGCCCCACCGGGGCCAGCTAGGATGCGACCCGGCCCCCGAAATGTTTCACGCTGCGGTGACACGCGCGACGGGGAGTGGAGCAGGACGCTCCGCTGCTTTCAGGTTTCCCGCTTCGGTTTCGAAGGAAGGTCCTGCAGAGCTGCCAAGGCGTCGCGTAGCCCTTTGTGCGTGGCGGCTGAAACTGCGTGGGGTCCATTCCGGTTGTCGAGCGCTGGGGAGCGCGTGGGAGTGGGAGACGCAGTCTTGACGGTCACCTTGGTGGCCTTCAGCCCGATGGACCGGGCCGCGTCGAGCAACTGGGCTTCGGCAAGCCGCAACTTGGCATGCCAGACCGGGGACTCGACGAGAAAAACGAGGTGTTCCCCGTCCACATTGGCCAGCCGGCAACGGCTGCGCAGAGGTGGCGGCAACTGGGGGCGCAACTGACGGTCCAGCGCGTCGAGCCATAGGGCACGCCGCAGCGGGTTCCCGCTTTTGTCCGCCATCACTACATCCAGGGCCGGTTTCGGTCTGGATGCGGGACGAACGCTGGATTTCGGCTCAGACATGAAAACTCACTGATGGCATTCAAAAAGATCGTAATCAAAACGCGTGAAGGACAGGCCAAATCGGCGCTCACGCGTTTGCGGTTCTACTTCGAGGACCGCCCCCGAGCCCTGCTGGGCAGCGTGCTCGGCGCAGGTTGCATTATCGGCCTTGCCGGCGGCATTGGCGCCAGTGCGCTCAATGATTCGCGCCTTCAGGCCAAGGTCGACCGCCAGGAGGCCGAGCTGGCCAAGGTCCAGCGCGATGCGCAGACCCAGGTCAACGCGCTGGCCGCCCGCCTCGGCGAGCTGCAGGCACAGGCTACCCGCCTGAACGCCCTGGGCGAGCGGCTGACCCAGATGGGCAAGCTGGAAGACGGCGAATTCGACTTCAACGAGACCCCCGGCCTCGGTGACGGCGATGCTGGCGGCCCGACCGCCGACATCCCGGTGAAGGACGTCAACGCCGACTTACAGGTGCTGGAGCAGCGCTTCGCTGCTTCAGGCCGCCAGTTGTCGGTGATGGAATCGCTGATGTTCGACCACCAGCTGCAGCAGAACGCCGTGCCCTCGCGCATGCCGATCCGCAACAGCTATGTCACTTCCGGCTTCGGTACCCGCGCCGACCCGTTCGGTCGCGGTGCCGCCACCCACAAGGGCATGGACTTCCACGCCCGCGTCGGTGACCCGGTGATGGCCGTGGCCGATGGCGTGGTCAGCTTCTCCGGGGTCAAGGGCGGTTATGGCAACGTGGTCGATGTCGACCACGGCAATGGCTACGTCACCCGCTACGCGCACAACTCGCGCCTGGTGGTGAAGGTCGGCGACCTCGTCCGTGCCGGCCAGGAAGTGGCCAAGGCCGGTTCCACCGGTCGTTCGACCGGCGCCCACGTGCACTTCGAGGTGTGGGAGAACGGCAACGTGGTCAACCCGCGCAAGTTCCTCGGCGATGGCGGCAATACCCCGGTCGGCCGCATCACCCGCGGTTGATTCCAACGCCGGGCGTGGTCCGGCGCTACCGGGACGCCGTCGGATCCCGGCGGTAGCGCGGGGCCATGCCCCGCGAGCGCGAAGCGCGGCCGCCAGGACCCCGGTCCCGGCCGCCTGGACGACCGCAAAGGGTTGAAACCCCTGCCGCCCATCCCAAGCTACAATGGGTGTTGCCATCGACAGGGCGCCAGGCGCCCTGTTTCGTTTGCGGCGGACGGATCCTCCCGGAGCCGTGCGGCATTCCCATCCAACCCGGTTCCTTCAATGATCAACAGCCTGCTTACCCGCGTATTTGGCAGTCGTAATGAACGACAGCTGCGCCAGCTCAACCGCATCGTCGCCAAGATCAATGCGCTGGAGCCGGAGATCGAGAAGCTTTCCGACGAGCAGCTGCAGGCCAAGACGCCGGAGTTCAAGCAGCGCATCGCCGGTGGTGAAGCCCTGGACAAGGTGTTGCCGGAAGCCTTCGCGGTCTGCCGCGAGGCCGGTCGCCGCGTGCTGGGCATGCGCCACTACGACGTGCAGCTGATCGGCGGCATGGTGCTTCACCTGGGCAAGATCGCAGAAATGCGCACCGGTGAAGGCAAGACCCTGGTGGCGACCCTGCCGGTGTACCTCAACGCGCTGGAAGGCAAGGGCGTGCACGTGGTCACCGTGAACGACTACCTGGCCCGCCGCGATGCCGCGCAGATGGGCAAGCTGTACAACTGGCTGGGCCTGAGCGTGGGCGTGGTCTATCCGGGCATGCCGCACAGCGACAAGCGCGAAGCCTATGGTTCGGACATCACCTACGGCACCAACAACGAATTCGGTTTCGACTACCTGCGCGACAACATGGCGCTGTCCAAGGCCGACCGCTACCAGCGCGGCCTGCACTATGCCATCGTCGACGAAGTCGACTCCATCCTGATCGACGAAGCACGTACCCCGCTGATCATCTCCGGCCCGGCCGACGATTCCCCGGAGCTGTACATCCGCGTCAACCGCATCGTGCCGAACCTGGTCAAGCAGGAAGCGGAAGACGGTGAGGGTGACTTCTGGGTCGATGAGAAGGGCAAGCAGGTGCACCTGTCCGAAGCGGGCATGGAGCACGCCGAACAGCTGCTGGTCGAAGCGGGCATCCTCGATGCCGAGACCGAAGGCCTGTACGCGGCGCAGAACCTGACCGTGGTCCACCACCTCAACGCCGCCCTGCGCGCGCACGCCATCTACCAGCGCGATGTGGACTACATCGTGCGCGATGGCGAAGTGGTCATCGTCGACGAATTCACCGGCCGTACCCTGGCCGGCCGCCGCTGGTCCGACGGCCTGCACCAGGCGGTGGAAGCGAAGGAAGGCGTGCCGGTCCAGCGCGAGAACCAGACGCTGGCGAGCATCACCTTCCAGAACCTGTTCCGCATGTACAAGAAGCTGTCCGGCATGACCGGTACGGCCGATACCGAAGCGTTCGAATTCCAGAGCATCTACGGCCTGGAAGTGGTGGTGATCCCGACCAACCGCCCGACCATCCGCAAGGACAGCCCGGACCAGGTGTTCCTCAACCGCAAGGGCAAGTTCAATGCGGTGCTGGCCGACATCGAAGAGTGCGCCAAGCGTGGCCAGCCGGTGCTGGTGGGTACCACCTCGATCGAAACCTCGGAAATGCTGTCCGAGCACCTGCGCAAGGCGGGTGTGAAGCACGAAGTGCTCAACGCCAAGCAGCATGACCGCGAAGCGACCATCGTCGCCAACGCCGGTCGTCCGGCCGCCGTGACCATCGCCACCAACATGGCCGGTCGTGGTACCGACATCGTGCTGGGTGGTTCGCTGGAAGCGGAAATCCACGAGCTGGGCGAAGGCGCGACCGACGAGCAGAAGGCGGCGATCAAGGCTGAGTGGCAGAAGCGCCATGACGCGGTCAAGGCGGCGGGCGGCCTGCACATCGTCGGCACCGAGCGCCACGAATCGCGTCGTATCGATAACCAGCTGCGCGGCCGTTCGGGCCGCCAGGGTGACCCGGGCTCGTCCCGCTTCTACCTGTCGCTGGAAGACAACCTGATGCGCATCTTCGCCTCCGACTGGGTGCAGAAGGCCATGCGCATGATGGGCATGAAGGAAGACGACGTCATCGAGGACCGCCTTGTCAGCCGCCAGATTGAAAAGGCGCAGCGCAAGGTCGAGGCCCACAACTTCGACATCCGCAAGAACCTGCTGGATTTCGACGACGTCAACAACGACCAGCGCAAGGTGATCTACGCCCAGCGCGATGAACTGCTTGACGCCGAGTCGGTGAAGGACAACGTCGATGGCATCCGCGACGACGTGATCTTCGACATCGTCGCCCGCTTCGTGCCGCCGAACTCGGTGGACGAGCAGTGGGACCTGCGTGGCCTGGAGGCCACCCTGCAGTCGGACTTCGGCGTGGACATGTCGCTGACCGATCTGGTCAAGTCGCACGAGGAACTGGATGCCGAAGGCATCACCGCCAAGGTGCAGGAACGCATCAACCAGCACTTCGCCGAGAAGGAGGCGGGTGTGGGCGAAGAGACCATGCGCGCGCTGGAGAAGCACGTGATGCTGACCGTGCTCGACCAGAGCTGGAAGGAGCACCTGGCGCGCATGGATTACCTGCGCCAGGGCATCTACCTGCGCGGTTATGCGCAGAAGCAGCCGAAGCAGGAATACAAGAAGGAAGCCTTCGAGCTGTTCTCGGACATGCTGGAGAACGTCAAGCGCGAAGTGGTGACCCTGCTGGCTCGTGTGCGCATCCGCAGCGACGAGGAAGTGCAGGCACTGGAAGCGGCCGAGCGCCAGCAGGTGGAAGCCCGCCTGAAGCAGTCGCAGTTCCAGCACCAGGACGCAGGCGGCTACAGTGCCGATGAGGAAGCGGCGCAGGTCGAGGCCGCCCAGCTGCAGCGTGACGAGCCGAAGATCGGTCGCAACGACCCGTGCCCGTGCGGCAGCGGCAAGAAGTACAAGCACTGCCACGGCCAGCTGAGCTGACCCCCGGAGAGCCCCGCGAAAGCGGGGCTTTCCTGTTATGGGCCTTGAAGCGTTCGGCGATTGCGCCGGTGCCCCGGTTTTCGGCATGCTCCCCCCATGCCTTCCCCGAAACGATCGATCCACGTCGTAGCCGCCGTCATCACCGACGCCCGCGGCCGCATCCTGCTCAACCGCCGTACCGAAAGCCGCGACATGGCCGGCCTCTGGGAATTCCCGGGCGGCAAGCGCGAGCCCGGTGAGACCTCCGAACAGGCGCTGGCGCGCGAACTGCATGAGGAGCTGGGCATCGGGGCCGAGGTCGGTGAGTGGATCATGGACGTGCCGCAGCGCTACCCGGACAAGGACCTGATCCTGGAGGTGCGGCACGTACGCAGCTGGAAGGGCAGCCCGCGTGGACGCGAGGGCCAGGCCATCACCTGGGTGGCGCCGGACAAGCTGGCCCGCTATTCCATGCCGCCGGCCGACCTGCCGGTGGTGGCTGTGCTGCGGCAGCCGGACTGCTACCTGATCACCCCCGCACCAGAGGGGGATGAGGGGGGCCTGCAGCGTTGGCACGGCCAGCTCCAGCAGGCGGTCGCTTCGGGGCAGCAACGCATCCAGCTGCGCCTGCCCGCCGAGCATCCGCAGCGGCAGGGCATGATCGAGCAGGCCGTACGCGCGCATCGGCGCGGCGTGCAGTGGTTGCTCAACCGCGATATCGAGCTGGCACGCACCCTCGGCGTCGGCGTGCACCTGGGAAGCGAGCAGCTGCAGTCACTGCAGGAACGGCCGCTGCCGGCCGGGCAACTGGTGGCCGCCTCCTGCCATGACCTTGAACAGCTGTTGGCGGCACAGCGGCTCGGCTGCGACTTCGCGGTGCTGGGGCCGGTGCAGGCTACTGCGAGCCATCCCGATGCCGCGCCGTTGGGGTGGGAAGCCTTCGCCGCGATGCGCGCGCAGGTCTCGCTGCCGATCTACGCGCTTGGCGGCATGACACCGCAGCATGTCGCCGAGGCCCGCCGTCACGGCGGGCAGGGTATCGCCGCCATCCGCGGACTGTGGCCGGCGTAGCGCCATACGCGGGGTCGGATCCCCGCGACGCGGGGTTCTGACCTCGTCGCTCGAATCCGGGGTCGGAGCCCTTTCCGCTGGAAAGGGATCCGACCCCTCACCGCAGGCAGTAGATCCACGCCATGCGTGGATGAGCAGACCCACGCCACGCGCCGACCAGTAGATCCACGCCATGCGTGGATGGCGGTTCCGCAGCACCGCTCACAACGTAATCCAGAAACACCCATATTGCCGCCGCAGCCCAAGCACGGTCGCTGCGCGCGTGGCGCTGCCTGGCAAGGTCTGCTCCAACCGCAACCCGACCGGATGTCGCCGCGCAGCCGCTACCGGCACCGTCTGCGAATCCTGTGCGGCGATGTCCTGGCCCTCGTCCAGATCCTGCCGCGGATACACCGGCACCACGTCCACCAGCGGCCGCCGCACCACCGATTCCAGCTGGCCAAGAATCCGCTGAGCGCCCGCATCGGACACCGCGCCCCACAGGTACAGCGAAGAGAGCCGGTTCACATCACCGACGGCGGCCGCCGTGTGCAAGGCCTGCACCAGTTCGCTCAAACGGCGTGGGCAGGTGCTGCCGAGGCTGTCGCGCTGCAGGGTATTGCCGGAAGGCGCCGGCGGCGGACGCCGGGACTGCGCACCCAGGCTGTCGCAGGGACGGTCGGTGTAGACACTTTGCCCCTGCGGATCGGTGCAGCGGTTCAAGCGCGTGGACTGCGCCTGCGCGATGGCGCAGACGCCGGGCAGCAGCAGGAGCAGCAACAGGGACAGGACGACCTTCATCGCCGCAGCGTAGCGCCGATTGCGATAACGCAGCGTACTTTTCAGCCGCGCAGCAGCGTCAGTACCGAGACCGTCGGCTTGGCCAGGTTCAAGGTGTAGAAGTGCAGGCCCGGTGCGCCGCCTTCAACCAGGCGCTGGCACAGCTTGGCCACCACTTCGGCACCGAACGCACGCACCGATTCGGCGTCGTCACCGTAGGCCTGCATCTTGCGGCTGATCCAGCGCGGAATTTCCGCACCGCACTGTTCGGAGAAGCGGCGCAGCTGGCTGAAGTTGGAGATCGGCATGATGCCCGGGGTGATCGGCACCTGCACGCCGAGCCGCTGCACTTCGTCGACGAAGTGGAAGTAGGCGTCGGCGTTGAAGAAGTACTGGGTGATGGCCGCATCGGCACCGGCGTCGATCTTGGCCTTGAAGTGCTTCAGGTCGAGCAGGGCGTCCTGCGCCTGTGGATGCGTTTCCGGATACGCGCCCACTTCGATGCGGAAGGCATCGCCGTGTTCGGCGCGGATGAAGGCGATCAGTTCGGAGGCGTAACGCATGTCGCCGGGGAAGCCCATGCCCGACGGCAGGTCGCCGCGCAGCGCGACCAGGCGCCGGCAGCCGATGGCACGGTACAGCTTGAGCAGTTCGCGGATCTCCTGGCGGGTGCCACCCACGCAGGACAGATGCGGTGCCGCATCGAAGCCGTGGTGCTGGTTGAGATGGCGCACGGTCTCGGAGGTGTAGCTCAGGGTCGAGCCACCGGCGCCGAAGGTACAGGACACGTACTCGGGGGCATACGCCTTCAGCCTGGCCGCGGCACGGTCCAGCTGGGTGCGCTGTTCGTCGGTCTTGGGCGGATAGAACTCGAAGCTGATGGCGATCATGGCACGGGCGGCGGCAGCGGGTGCTTAGTAGTATATCTCTCCATCGAGATGGATGTGCAAATGGTGGTCTCGGCCCGCGGGGGCCACGATCCGCTCCGTATGGAATGGCCTATGGCTTTCACCACAGGCCACCCAAGTCACCAGCTGGCGTGACTCTCAGCGCTTTTCGACCTTGTTGCCATGCTCGGCAAACAGCGCATCGAGCTTGCTCCAGCTGAGTCGATAGCCTTTTTTTCCATCGGCGCGAAACCACACCGCAGACCCGTTGGACACCTTGAGCTCGCCAAACTTGTCGTCATCCTTGCGGACGGCGAATGACACATCAGCCTTACCCAGTTCGCGGGAAGGCAGGGTGAAATGTACTTTATGGGTTGCCATGAGGATTTCGTCCTGAAATTGATGTCATCGAACTTGCAGCTGATTTTCCAGCCACCGAAGTCATGGCGGCATGCACTGGAATTTCTTGAGTGCTGATGTGGTGGAACCAATGCGGGCAGAGAGCGTGTTTGGCAGACGCACTGCCGTCCGACCCGTTACCCTGACGGTCTGTTCCAGTCCGTGGTTCGCCATGTCCATCGTCCTCACCGATTTCGCCCGCCCCCGCCTGTTCCCCCGCGTGCCGCGCGGCAACACCATCCAGGACTGCAGCGCCGAGCAGTTCGAGGCGCATTTGAACGCGCATCCGCCTCTGAAGGTGCTCGATGGCTATGCACCGTTCTGCAAACTGTTCGTGTACGAGAACTGGACCAGCACACGCTGCCTGACGGTGCCGATCACCGACGCCAACCGCCACCAACTGCGCAGCGGCTACGAAGCGCGCAACCGCGAGGAACTGCCGGTGCTGGTGCGCTGGTTCGAGGGCGTGGAATCGCCGCGTGCCAACTACCTGGTGGTGATCCTGTACAGCGCCGAGCAGTTGGCCAAGGAGGGCTCGCCCATTGATGCTGAGTGGGGCATCGTCGGCTGCATCTACACCGCCGAACCGGAAGAAGTGCCGATGGCGCCGATCACCATGATGCGCAATGCACTGGGTGTGGAAGAGGGTGGTTCGGGTGTGCCGCTGGATCGCGAGGCCTACCAGCGCGCGGTGGCATTCTGGGAGAGCAACGCCAACTGGCGGCCGTGAGAACGCAACGTCGCCAAGCGCAGCGCGAGGCCGCCAGGTAGTGCCACGCCATGCGTGGCATCGACAGCGCGCTGGGATGTGAATTCGGGCCGGGTGCCGCGCGATACGATGCAGCCTCCATCACAGCAGGAAGCAACGATGATCAGGACGTGGATGCCGTGGGCGTTGGCACTGGGCGCCTTGCTGGGTTCATTCGACAGTTCGGCCCAGCGTTACGATGCCGCCGCCGCGTGCGGTGGATTGACAGACGCGACATCCATCCAGGATGTGGGCGTCACCGCGCTGCAGGCACGTGTCCAGCAAGGGCGCTGCACATTGCACGTGGTGGCTGTTGATGCGGACGCATTGGCGCGCCAGCAACGCATGCTGGAAGCGGTGTCGATGGCCGCATGCAAGGCCGCGTTGGAACCGCAGTCATCTGCGCAGCCGTTGTCGCTGGTGCTGCGTTTGCCTGCACGTTGCCCGCTGTCGTCCAAGACCACGTTGTTCCCTGCCGCCAACGGCAACTGGAAGCCCGGCATTCCGGAATATCCGGCTACGGCTGTCCGTGACGGATTGCAGGGCAAAGTGCGTCTGAGGGCGCTGGTGAACGAGAACGGCAGGGTTGTTGCAGCGGTAGTACGCGTGTCCAGCGGTCACGCGGTGCTGGACACGGCAGCGGCCAAGGGGGTCCGCTCGTGGACCATGCAACGCGACGTGCAACAGCCTGCACTGCCCGCCATGAGTGTGATGGAAGTGCCGGTGACCTTCGCCCTCAACGAATGATGGATGCGCCTGTCTGGCATCCGTAACCGGAACCGGCGCAACCAGCTTGGCGTAGACCCACCTTCGCGGCGGAGCCACGCCACGCGTGGCTTCAATCATCGGCGATCATGGTCCACTCCCACCACGGGTAGTGGTACTCGCGATCGGTCGCGTCCCACCGAAGGCCGCAGCTGGTGCAGGCCACCCGATGCCGGTCGCCCCAGCCATCCTCGGCCACGCCCTGTTCCAGCAGCTGCACATGCCCCTGTTCGATCAGCCGGCGTGGGTTGAAGAACAGATAATCTGGATACAGCGCGCACAGGCAGCCGCTGCGTTCGCGCCAATAGCGCAGGCGGCGCAGTGCGGCTTTCAGGTGCACGTCGTTGCTCACCAGCGCACCGCCGAGCTGCATGCCCTGGCAGGCCTGCTCGATCCGTTCGGCATGTGGCGCCAGTGCATCAAGCGTAGCGGCGCTGAACAACCGAGCCAGGCGGCTGCTGGCGGCATGGATACGACTGGCATCGCGCGACAGCAGATCCTGCAGCAGCACGTCAGCCTGCGGATCATCCGGCCGCGGTGGCGGCGATGCGGACCATGGCCAGCGCATCAACGGGGCCTGCCGATCGCGGCGTAATGGCCGCCGGTCAGGCGCAGCAGGTCGGCGGGTGCCAGCTCGACTTCCAGTCCACGCCGCCCCGCGCTGACATGCAACTGCGGCAGCGTCTGCGCGCTGGCATCAAGGAAGCTGCGCAGGCGCTTCTTCTGCCCCAGCGGACTGATGCCACCGACCAGATAGCCGGTTGCGCGCTGCGCCGCATCGACGGCGGCCATCTCGCATTTCTTGCAGCCGGCGGCTTCGGCCAGTGCTTTCAGGTCGAGCTGGCCGGCCACCGGCACGATCGCTACCAGCAGTTCGTGGGTTTCGGTGCTGGCCAGCAGCGTCTTGAATACCTGTGCAGGGTCCAGGCCCAGCTTTTCGACGGCTTCGCCGCCGTAGGATTCGGCATGGGCGTCGTGCACGTAGCTGTGCACGGTATGGGCGATCTTCTCGCGCTTGAGCAGGTTGATGGCCGGGGTCATGGGGGAATCGTAGCGCGGCCTTTCCCTGCTGACTTGACCGAGGCTACTGCTGCATCGGCTGGTGATGGGAAGCGGCTCCCCGGCATCCCGGCGCGGGCAACTCATCACGTCCGCGATAGTCGGCGGTAGATGGATCCACGTCATGCGTGGATCCACCCGATCCATCGCAGATCAGCGCGACATCGGCTGCTGCGCTTGTGCCTGTTCCTGCGCCTGCCGTTGTGTCTGTTCGGCGTTCAACGCTTCGCTCTGGCGTGTGCTGGACGGCAGGTCCTGGCCGACCGCCTGCGCAAGGTCGATGTAGGTGCGGTGCGCGGCAGGATCACCCAGCTGGCCCTGTACCGCGAACACGCCCTGGCCATCCGGGCGCGCCACCACGGTGTCCACCTGTGACATGCCGACGACCTTGGACTCGTAGGCGACCTGTCCAGCGGCATTCTCCAGCTGGCCGCGGTCATGGAACAGCGGCGAAAGCCCGCCCTGGCTGCGCTGCTGCTCAAGCGCCTCCAGTTTCTCCACCACCTGCTGGTAGCGCGGATGGTCGGCGTGCCCGGGCGTGGCCATGCTCGGTGCTGCTGCGGGCGCCGCAGGTTCGGCCTGCTGCTGGCGCTGCTGGCTTGCCGCGTCCAGCGCACCCAGGGTGCCGTTGCCGGCTTTGCCGTCCACGGTCAGCTGATGATCGCGCTGGAACTGCTGGACCGCCTGCAGCGTGCCCGGGCCAAAGTGACCGTCGGCCACCAGCGGTGCACCGTCCTTGCCCGTGTAGCCGAGGTCGGCCAGCTTCTGCTGCATGGCCTGCACCTCATCGCCCTTTGTGCCGTTCACCAGCACGCCGCTGCCAGCCGGCGCACCGGGAGTGGTGGGCGAGCCGTGCGAGGGGGCATGGGTTGGGGTGATGCCCAGCTGGCTCATGGCCGTGTCGAAGCGTTCATCGCGGCTGGTCACGGCCGCAGGTGACTGGATGCCGTACTTGGTTGCATCGACGAAGGTCTGTACGTCGGCCCGGGTGGGTGGATCGCCGGCCTGGATGGTACCGCCCTGCAGCGTTTCCGCATTGCCGGCCAGATAGTTGATGAACTGCGGGCCCATGCTGCCGAACTGGTTGTCATAGTCGGCCATGGCCAGCTGCAGTTCCGGGTTTGCCACGATGGCATCGGCGGCGGCCGGGTTGCTCGCACGCACCTTGGTGATGGCCTCGTCGACGCGCGCGATGGCGCTGTCCAGCTTGGCGTTGGTGAGCTGATCGATGTTGGCCTGCGGGATGGCCTGCAGCTTGGCGTCGAGCGCGGCCAGCTGCTGCGTGCTCAGCCCACCCTGCTGGGACAGCAGTTCGATGTCACCATTGGTGAAGCCGTTGTCGCGCAGGAAGCGCCTGGCCTGGGGGTTGCCGCCGACGTCGAACTGCACCAGGCCGAACGAGTAGGTGCTGGTGCCCTCCTTGGCGTAGGAGAAATGGTCCAGATGGCGGGTGTTGCCGCCCAGTTCGGTGTTGAGGAACAGGGTGGACAGCTGCTCGCGGGTGAGGGTGGAATCCGTTGCCATGGTCATCGTCCTTCAATGAGGGAAAAGGTGCGGGCCCGCCTGGCGGATGTCAGCCGGCGCAGTGCTGCTGGGTGAAGCCGAGCAGCTGGCGGGTGGCCTCGGTGCCGTAGGCGGCGGGCGCCGGCTCGATGGCGAACTGTCCGACCATCTGGTTGCTGCACAGCTGCACGTTGCGCTTGCCGCTGGCCGTTTCCTGGGTGCAGTTGGCCGCCAGCTGGGCGTTGTGGCCGCCGCCGATGTTGGTAGCCGCCGTGCAGCCCAGCAGGCGGCCTTCCTGGCCGTTTTCGCCCAGCAGCGTGTTGAAGGTCGCCAGCTGGCTGTTGGGGTCGCGCAGCACCAGCATGTCCACGCACTGCTGCTGGCCGTCGGGCACTTCGCAGGCGTCCTGGTCGATCAGGCCGTCGCGCGTGGCCGACAGCACCTTGAGGCGGTCGGCGACTACCTGTTGCAGGCAGTGCGCGTCGCTGCACAGGTCGCGCGTGTGCTGGATCCAGCGCTGCTGCTCGGCCTGCAGCTTGGCCTTGCCGGCGGCATCGAGGGTTTGGCTTGCGGTGGCTTCGGCCTTGGCCAGCTCGCCTTCCTGCTTCAACAGGGCGGGGTCGTTGCAGATCAGGGTCTGCACCGACGATGCCGAATCGGCGCAGGCGGTGCTGCCGGCGCTCGCTGCGGGGGCGCTGGTCGCCTTGCCGTCGGTGTTGGCCTGTCCGCTGGCTGCTGCAGGCGTCGTGGCCTGGGCATCGCCGGACGGCGGGGTGCAGGCGGCCAGCAGGGCCACGCAGCACAGGGTCATGAGGGGCTTGATGGCGCGGGTCATACGTTCACTGCTGCGCTGCATGTCTATCCTTTGATGTCTGCGTCCTGGCGCATGGCCTGCGGGCGGCAGGCATGGGGCGAACCATGGAACTGGGGGGCCGTCGGGGGGAACAGAGCGTAGCAAGCGTCGTCGTAGGGCTCTGTGACAACGCGCGCGGATCGGGCTGGCGGGCGCCGGAATGCAGAACGGGCGCCCGAAGGCGCCCGTCCGTGTGCATCCGTTGCTGGGGCCAGAGCCCTTTCCTGCGGAAAGGGATCCGACCCCGCGCACGGCATCAGTAGCGGTAATGATCCGGCTTGAACGGACCTTCCACCGGCACGCCGATGTAGTCGGCCTGTTCCTGGCTCAGGGTGGTCAGCTTCACGCCGATCTTCTCCAGGTGCAGGCGGGCCACTTCTTCGTCCAGCTTCTTCGGCAGCAGGTACACCTTGTTCTCGTAGCTGCCCTTGTTGGCCCACAGGTCGATCTGGGCCAGGGTCTGGTTGGCGAACGAGTTGGACATCACGAAGCTCGGGTGGCCGGTGGCGCAGCCCAGGTTCACCAGGCGGCCTTCGGCCAGCAGGAAGATCGCGTTGCCGTTCGGGAAGATGTACTTGTCCACCTGCGGCTTGATGTTGACGTGCTTCACGCCCGGGAAGGCGACCAGCGCATCGACCTGGATCTCGTTGTCGAAGTGGCCGATGTTGCAGACGATGGCCTGGTCCTTCATCGCGCTCAGGTGCTCGATGCGGATGATGTCCTTGTTGCCGGTGGTGGTGACGTACAGGTCGGCACGGCCCAGGGTCGACTCGATGGTGTTGACCTCGAAGCCTTCCATCGCCGCCTGCAGGGCGCAGATCGGGTCGATCTCGGTAACCACCACGCGCGCGCCGTAGGCACGCAGCGAGGCGGCGCAGCCCTTGCCGACGTCACCGTAGCCGCAGACCACGGCGACCTTGCCGGCCAGCATCACGTCCATCGCGCGCTTGAGACCGTCGGCCAGCGACTCGCGGCAGCCGTACAGGTTGTCGAACTTGCTCTTGGTGACCGAGTCGTTGACGTTGATCGCCGGGATCAGCAGGGTGCCGGCCTGCGCCAGCTGGTACAGGCGGTGCACGCCGGTGGTGGTTTCTTCGGAGACGCCCTTCCAGTCCTTGACCACGCGGCCCCAGTAACCCGGGCGCTCCTTGGCCACGCGCTTGAGCAGGTTCTTGATCACCTGCTCTTCGTGCGAGGCGGCCTTTTCGTCGACCCAGGTGCTGCCGTTTTCCAGCTCGTAGCCCTTGTGGATCAGCAGGGTCACGTCACCGCCGTCGTCGACCACCAGTTCCGGGCCGGTCAGGGTGCCGTCGGGAAGGGTGAAGGTCAGCGCGTCCAGGGTGCAGTCCCAGTACTCTTCCAGCGACTCGCCCTTCCAGGCGAACACAGGGGTGCCGGTGGCGGCGATCGCCGCAGCGGCGTGGTCCTGGGTCGAGAAGATGTTGCACGAGGCCCAGCGGACGTCGGCGCCGATGTCCTTCAGGGTCTCGATCAGCACCGCGGTCTGGATGGTCATGTGCAGCGAACCGGTCACGCGCACGCCCTTCAGCGGCAGCTCGGCCTGGTACTTGCGGCGGATCGACATCAGGCCCGGCATTTCGTGCTCGGCGATGTCCAGTTCCTTGCGGCCCCAGTCGGCCAGGGTGATATCGCGGATCTTGTAATCGCCTTCGGTGGAGAAGGTCTTGGCAACAGCATTCATGCAGTAGCTCCGGTTGTGGGCGAGCGGATGCTCGCATCTGGCCGGGCGCCGTTGTTGCAAAGCCACCTGGCCGAGCCTGGCCGGTCTCAGAGGATCCGGTCGCAGCGCCCCTCGGCAGGGGAGGATGCCCATTATATCGCGCCTCCGCTGTGACACAGCGATGACCCAACCATCGGCAGATGGGCGGATGTGCATGGCCTGTTAAGGTCGAGGGCTTCACGCAGCGAACAGGTGGAACAATGATGAGCACGCACGCACGCCGCAACCGGCGCTTGACCGGCCTGGTCCTGTCGATGGCCCTGCTGGCGGTGGTCCCGCAGGCCTGGGCTGCGGCACCGCAGGCGGCCACGGCGCAGGCGCAGGGCGTGGCCGGCTACGAGCTGCCCTCGGCCGCACTGCAGGCGGTGGTCGACGCGCCGCGGGCGCCGTCGCTGTACCTGTCGCCGCGCCGCGATGTCGCCGCGCTGATGCAGATGCCGTCGCTGCCGTCGATCCAGGTGGTGGCACAGCCGGAGCTGAAACTCGCGGGCCTGCGCATCAATCCGAAAACCTTCTCCGACAGCCGCTTCAGCTTCGGCCAGAAGCTGTGGCTGATGAATGTGGCCGACGGCAAGGAGCGGCAGATCAGCGGGTTGCCGGCGACGTTGTCGATTGCCAGCCTGACGTGGTCGCCGGACCAGAAGTGGCTGGCCTTCAACCAGGTCGATGCCGCTACCGGTGCCAATGAGCTGTGGCTGGTGGACGTGGCCGGCGGCAGTGCCCGTCGTCTGGTCGCCGGCCTGAACACCGTCCTGGGCAGTGGCTACCAGTGGTTGCCGGACAGTCGTGGGTTGGTGGTGTTCACCCGCCCGGCCAACCTGGGCGCCGCACCGGCCGCGGATGGCATTCCGACCGGCCCGGCCGTGCAGCAGACCAGCCAGGGGGGTGGCGTGGTCTCCATCCGCACCTATCAGGACCTGTTGAAGAACGAAGCCGATGCGCGCCAGTTCGATTACTACGCCACCACCCAGCCGATGGAGGTCAGCCTGGACGGGCAGCGCCGTGCCATCGGTGCGGCCGGCATCTTCATGGGCTTTGCGGTCTCGCCCGATGGCCGCTTCGTGCTCAGTCAGCCGGTGC
Organism: Stenotrophomonas sp. 82F1; assembly: GCF_056861525.1. NCBI lineage: Bacteria > Pseudomonadati > Pseudomonadota > Gammaproteobacteria > Lysobacterales > Lysobacteraceae > Stenotrophomonas > Stenotrophomonas sp. 82F1. The sequence goes on along the minus strand of NZ_JBSPUD010000022.1, from coordinate 35,834 downwards.
AGCGCCCGTACTCCTACGTGGTGCCGGTGAGCAGTTTCCCGCGCCGCATCGAAGTGCTCGACCGCAGCACCGGCAAGCTGGTGCATACTGTGGCAGTGCGTCCGCTGGTGGAAGGCCTGCCGACCGGCAACGATGCCGAAGTGACCGGCGTGCGTGACATCAGCTGGCGCGGCGACGCCGATGCCACCCTGGTGTGGGCCGAAGCGCAGGACGGCGGCGACCCGAACAAGGAGGCCAAGGTGCGCGATGCGGTGTTCATGCAGGCCGCACCGTTCGACACGCCGCCGGTGACCCTGGCCCAGCTCGGCAGCCGCTACGCCGGCATCAGCTGGGGCCGTGGCGACCTGGCCCTGCTCAACGAATCGTGGTGGAAGACCCGTCGCAGCAAGACCTGGTTGATCGCACCGGACAACGCCAGCGCTGATGCCAGGCTGCTGTGGGACCGCGATGCGCAGGACCGTTACGCCGATCCGGGTCGGCCGCTGATGACCAGCGATGACCGCGGCCGCTCGTTGCTGCAGACCACCGCCGATGGTGGCAGCCTGTACCTGGCCGGGGCCGGTGCATCGCCGGAAGGCGACCGTCCGTTCGTTGATCGCTTCGAGGTGGCCAGCGGCAAGGCGACCCGCCTGTTCCATTCGCAGGCACCGACCTACGCCGCACCGGTGACGTTGCTGGATGCGCAGGCCAGTTCGCTGCTGATCAGCCGCGAGAGCCCGGATGAACCGACCAACTTCTACGTGCAGTCGCTGGCCGACACCCATGCCGCACCGCGCGCGCTGACCCACTTCGCCCATCCGCTGCCGCAGCTGAAGGGCGTGCAGAAAGAGCAGATCCGCTACAAGCGCAAGGATGGCGTGGACCTGACCGCGACCCTGCTGCTGCCGCCGGGCTACGACCCCAAGCGCGATGGTCCGCGGCCGCTGCTGATGTGGGCCTACCCGGGTGAGTTCAAGAGCGCGGCGGCCGCCAGCCAGGTGACCGATTCGCCGTACCGCTTCAACGCGATCAGCTACTGGGGCCCGCAGGCGTTCCTGGCCAAGGGCTATGTGGTGTTGGCCAGCCCGTCGATGCCGATCATCGGCGAAGGCGACAAGGAACCCAATGACACCTACATCGAACAGCTGGTGGCCAATGCGCAGGCCGCGGTGGACGAGGTGGTGCGGCGTGGCGTGACCGATCGCGAGCACATCGCCATCGGCGGCCATTCCTACGGTGCGTTCATGACCGCCAACCTGCTCGCGCATACCCGCCTGTTCAAGGCCGGCATCGCCCGCAGCGGTGCCTACAACCGCACGCTGACCCCGTTTGGTTTCCAGGCCGAAGAGCGCAACTACTGGCAGGCGCAGGACGTGTACCAGAAAATGGCGCCGTTCAATTACGCCGACCGGATCAAGAATCCGATCCTCTTCATCCATGGCGTGGACGACAACAACTCGGGCACCTTCCCGCTGCAGAGCGAGCGCATGTTCGCTGCGGTGAAGGGCTTGGGCGGCACGGCCCGCCTGGTGATGCTGCCGAACGAATCGCATGCCTACCGCGCACGCGAATCGATCATGACCATGCTGGCCGAAAGCGAGCGCTGGCTGGAGCAGACTCTGGGCCCGGTGCAGCAGGACAAGGCCAGGAAGAAGCGCTGACCCGCATGAGGGCGGCCCCGCAATGGGGGCCGCCTGTGCGGCTGCGCCGCCGCCCGAGCATGGGCTCGGGCGCTACACGGTATGGCGCGTGATGACGTCTGTAGAGCCGAGCCCACGCTCGGCTGCTTCTGCTGCGGATACGTGCAGATGAAACCATTTCCGCATCGCAGCATCGTGCGTAATCTGGTTTAGGCTTGGGGTCTGGATACGTTGACCGAGGCCTGTGCGTCGCCGATGAACGAGTACCGCAGCAGTATCGAGTTCGCTTCCCCCGATCTTCCCCTGCGTGACGACGTGCGCCGTCTCGGTGCACTGGTCGGCGACCTGCTGGTCGAGCAGGTGTCGGCCGCTTTCCTCGATGACGTCGAGGACGTGCGTACGCGTGCCATCGCCCGTCGCGAGAACCAGGCGCCGCTGTCCGAGCTGGCCGATGGCCTGGCCGGGCGTGCGCCGCTGCAGGCCGAGACCATGGTGCGTGCGTTCAGCACCTACTTCCAGGTAGTCAACATCGCCGAGCGCGTGCATCGCATCCGCCGCCGTCGTGACTACCAGCGCGCCGTTGCCGCCGCACCGCAACCCGATGGCCTGCAGGATGCCTTGCAGCACCTGAAGGCACAGGGCGTTGGCCTGGACGAACTGGCGCAGTGGCTGCCACGCATCGATATCGAGCCGGTATTCACCGCGCACCCGACCGAAGCCGTGCGCCGCGCGCTGCTGGAGAAAGAGCAGCTGATGGTGGCCAGCCTGGTCGACAACCTCGACGGCCAGCGTACGCCCGGTGAGGCCGCTGCCGACGCCGCGCGCTTCCGCATGGCGTTGACCGCCTCGTGGCAGACCACCGATTCCTCGCCGGTGCGTCCGACCGTGGACGATGAGCGCGAACACGTCGGCTTCTATCTGGTGCAGGTGCTGTACCGGGTAATTCCGGTGCTGTACGAATCGCTGCAGCAGGCGCTGCGTGATACCTACGGCGAGGAACTGCCGTTGCCACGCCTGCTGCGTTTCGGCACGTGGGTGGGCGGCGACATGGACGGCAATCCCAATGTGGATGCGCACACCATCCGCAACACGCTGGATGCACAGCGCGTTGCCGTGCTGGGCCAGTACCAGAAGGAACTGCTGCAGCTGGCCAGCCTGCTCAGCCAATCCACCGAACGGGTGGGGGTGAGCGATGCACTGCAGGCGCGGGTCGCGCACTATCAGCAGTTGCTGCCGCAGGTGCAGTCGCGGCCACGCCATGCCGACATGCCGTACCGGTTGCTCAACGACCGCATGCGCGCACGCCTGCAGGCCACGCTGGATGATGCCGACGGCGCCTATGCCGGTCCCGGTGAGCTGATCGACGACCTGCAGCTGATCCTCGACAGCCTGCGTGCGAACCGTGGCGAACATGCCGGCGGCTTCGCCGTGCAGCGCCTGCTGTGGCGGGTGAAGACCTTCGGCTTCCATCTGGCGCGGCTGGATGTGCGCCAGGAATCGAGCGTGCATGCGCGCGCGCTGGCAGCCGTGCTGGGTGGAGATGCTGCCTGGGATGCGTTGGATGCAGCCGGTCGCGCCCGCCTGTTGGCGTCCCATGCCAGTGGTGAAACCCCCTTGCCGGTTGGCGATGACGAGGGCAACCAGCGCCTGGATGCGGTGTTTGCCGCATTGGCCGATGCGCGCACGCGGCATGGTGGCGACGCGCTGGGCAGCTACATCATCTCGATGGCGCACGACCGTGGCGATGTGCTGGCGGTGCTGGCATTGGCGCGTCGCGGTGGCCTGGTCGATGACGCTGGCGACGTGCCGCTGGATATCGCGCCGCTGTTTGAAACCGTGGACGACCTCAAGCGTGGCACTGCAACATTGCGCGATCTGCTGGCCGATCCGGTGTACCGCGCGCATCTGCGTGCACGCGACGACGTGCAGATGGTGATGCTTGGATACTCGGACAGCAGCAAGGACGGTGGCATTGCCGCCTCGCGCTGGGGCCTGCAACGCGCGCAGGTGGAACTGCTGGAGGTCGCGGCCGAAGCGGGCCTGCGCCTGACCTTCTTCCATGGCCGCGGCGGTTCGATCAGCCGCGGTGGCGGCAAGACCACGCACGCGGTCGATGCTTCGCCCCGCGGCAGCATCGATGGTCGCCTGCGGGTGACCGAACAGGGCGAGGTGATCCACCGCAAGTACGGCATCCGCGCGCTGGCGCTGCGTTCGCTGGAGCAGGCCACCGGTGCGGTACTGCGCGCCAGCCTGCGCCCGCGTGCCGCCGAGCCGCGCGAGGAGGACTGGCGGCCGGTGATGGACGTGGTCGCCGGTTCCAGCAGCGAGGTCTATCGGGCGTTCGTCGGCCAGCCGCGTTTCATGGATTACTTCCGCACGGCCACGCCGATCGATGTGATCGAACGGATGACGCTGGGGTCGCGGCCGTCGCGCCGGCTCGGCCAGGATGCGGCGTTGACCAACCTGCGTGCGATTCCATGGGTGTTCGCCTGGAGCCAGGCGCGCGCGGTGATTCCAGGCTGGTATGGCGTCGGCAGCGGCCTGCAGGCGGCGGTGGATGCTGGCCATGAAGCCACGTTGCGCGAGATGGCGCGGGACTGGCCGTTCTTCCGCACCTTCCTGGATGACATCGCGATGGTGCTGTCGAAGGGCGATATCACCATCGCCGAACAGTTCTCGCGCCTGTCAGGCGAGCTGCACGATGCGTTCTTCCCGCAGGTCGAGCGCGAACTGGAACTGACCCGGCACTGGCTGCTGGCGCTGATGGAGCAGCAGACCCTGCTGGACCACGACGCGCGGCTGGCGCTGTCGATCCGCCTGCGCAACCCCTATGTGGACCCGATCAGTGTGCTGCAGGTGGACCTGCTGCAGCGCTGGCGCGAAAGCGGCCGCGAGGACGACGACCTGCTGCGCGCGCTGGTGGCCTGCGTGAATGGTGTTTCGCAGGGCGTGCAGAACACCGGGTGAAATGCATCCGCCGGGCATGGCCCGGCGCTACCCGCTTCGGTGGGTGCGGGGCTTGCCCCGCACGCCTTCATTCTTCCGGTGACGGCGGATTCGACGCCAGCAGTTCCAGATGCCGCTGTTCCATTTCCTGGCGCAGCTGGCGGCGGATCAGTGCGGCGGCCTGGCGGCGCTTCTCGTCCGAGCTGGCCGGCTGCAGTGACGGAACCGGCGTCGGCCGGCCGTCCTCGTCCACCGCCACCATGGTGAAGAAGCAGCTGTTGGCGTGGCGCACGCTGCGCTTGAGGATGTCCTCGGCCACCACCTTGACGCCGATTTCCATCGACGAGGTGCCGGTGTAGTTCACCGAGGCCAGGAAGGTAACCAGTTCGCCCACGGCGATCGGCTGGCGGAACACCACCTGGTCCACCGACAGGGTGACCACGTAGCGGCCGGCATAGCGGCTGGCGCAGGCATAGGCGACCTGGTCGAGCAGGCGCAGGATCGCGCCGCCGTGGACCTTGCCGGAAAAATTGGCCATCTCCGGCGACATCAGCACGGTCATGGACAGCTGGTGGGATTTGAGTTCGGTCGACATGCGGCGATTGTATCGGGCACGCATCGCCCTTGTAGAGCCGAGCCCACGCTCGGCTTTCTTTTTGCCTGCACCAAGAGCAGCCGAGCACGGGCTCGGCTCTACAGAAAGCAGAAGGGCCGCTTGCGCGGCCCCTCGTGTTTCTTACTTCAGCTTCGCATCGGCGCGCAGGGCGGCGGCGCGATCGGTCTTCTCCCAGGAGAAGGCCGTGGCGTTGACGGTCTCGCCTTCGCCGTTGATGTAGCTGAACTCCTTCGGCTTGCGGCCGAAGTGGCCGTAGGCCGCAGTCTGCTGGTACATCGGGTGGACCAGGTCCAGCATCTTGATGATGCCGTACGGGCGCAGGTCGAAGTGCTTGCGGATCAGCTTCTCGATCTTGTCGTCGCTGATCTTGCCGGTGCCGAAGGTGGTGACCGAGATCGAGGTCGGCTCAGCCACGCCGATGGCGTAGGAGACCTGCACTTCGCAACGGTCGGCCAGGCCGGCGGCAACCACGTTCTTGGCGACGTAGCGGGCAGCGTAGGCGGCCGAACGGTCGACCTTGGACGGATCCTTGCCGGAGAACGCGCCACCACCGTGACGGGCCCAGCCGCCGTAGGTGTCGACGATGATCTTGCGGCCAGTCAGGCCGCAGTCGCCCACCGGGCCGCCGATCTCGAACTTGCCGGTCGGGTTGATGTGGAACTTGGTGCCCTTGTGCAGCCACTTGGCCGGCAGCACCGGCTTGATGATCTCTTCGCGGACGGCCTCGATGAGGTCCTTCTGCTTGATGCCCGGGGCATGCTGGGTCGACAGGACCACCGCGTCGATGGCCGAGACCACGCCGTTTTCATAGCGCAGGGTGACCTGGCTCTTGGCGTCCGGACGCAGCCAGGACAGCGGCGAGTTGCGCTTCTTGCGGATCTTGGCCTGCTGCTCGACCAGGCGGTGCGACAGGTGGATCGCCGCCGGCATGTAGCTGTCGGTTTCGTTGGTGGCATAGCCGAACATCAGGCCCTGGTCGCCAGCGCCCATTTCTTCCGGCTTCTTGCGGTCAACGCCCTGGGCGATGTGCGGGGACTGCTTGCCGATCAGGTTCAGCACGCCGCAGGTGGCGCCGTCGAAGCCGACGTCGGAGCTGTCGTAGCCGATGTCCACGATGACCTTGCGGGTCAGCGCTTCCAGGTCGATCCAGGCGCTGGTGGTGATTTCGCCGGCAACGATGGCAACGCCGGTCTTGACCATGGTCTCGCAGGCCACGCGGGCGCGCTGGTCCTGGGTCAGGATCGCGTCCAGCACCGCATCGGAGATCTGGTCGGCAACCTTGTCCGGATGGCCTTCAGAGACCGACTCGGAGGTGAAGAGGTAGCTGGACATCAGGCTTAATATCCTTTGATTCGGATGGAAAGATGGGCGCGAATGATACACGGGGTGCGCCGCCTGTGCATTGTGAACCGGTATGGGTTGCCGGTGGTTAAGGTGTTGTGCCCGCCCGGGCAAGGCCTGGCGGGCATTGCGGGGGCATCGTGCACAGGCAGTGTTCCACTGGCGTGACCATTGCCGCCGCCGCCAGGCCCGGAGGGGCCGGTGCAGGCGCCGTCATCATTCTGCCGCCAAACCGCCATCTGGCTGCCGCCTGTCGGGCGCAGGCTCTCGGCCAACCCGGCCGCCGGGCAGGAGTGGACACGCCATGCAGGAACTCGAACAGCGTCTGCAGCAACGCTATCCCGACTGGTTCCATGGCCGTCGCGGCCAACTGGCCCGGCCCCTGCTGCGCAGCGTCGGACGCTGGTCGCGGCTGGACCGGATCGAGGCGTTCCTGCGCCGCAACGCCGACGTGCGCGGCTTCGACTTCGTCGCCGCCGGGCTGGAGTTCATCGAGGGCCGCTACCACGTCGACCCTGCCGCGCTGGCGCGGATCCCGGCCACCGGACGCCTGTTGATCGTGGCCAACCATCCCTCCGGCGCGCTGGATGCCCTGGCCCTGCTGGATGCGGTCGGCCGCATCCGCCGCGACGTGCGCATCGTCGCCAACGATCTGCTGGGCGCGATCGGGCCGCTGCAGGACCTGCTACTGCCGGTCCGCATCCTCGGTGGCAAGGTCCAGCGCACCAGCCTGCAGGCGGTGGAGCAGGCGCTGGCGGCCGAGCAGTGCGTGATCGTGTTCCCGGCTGGCGAGGTCTCGCGGTTGTCGCTGCTCGGCATCCGCGATGGTCGCTGGCAGCGGGGGTTTGTCCGTTTTGCCCGCGCCGCCGCCGCACCGGTACTGCCGGTGCGGGTGGAAGCGCGCAACTCGGCGCTGTTCTACGGCGCGTCGACCCTGTTCAAGCCGGCCGGTACGGCCCTGCTGGCACGCGAGATGTTTGCCCGCCGTGGCCGGCCGCTGCGGCTGCGCATCGGCGAACCGATGCAGCTGGGGCAGGGTGACCCCGGCGCGCAGCTGCTGGCGGTGCGCCGCGCGGTGTACGCCCTGGGGCGCACTGCGCCGGTTGCCGAAGGCTGTCCGGCAGGGCCCGAGCCGCTGGCCGCGCCGGTGCCGCCGGCACAGGTCGCCGCCGGGATTGCCGCCGCCACCGTGCTGGGGCAGACCGCCGATGGCAAACAGATCCTGCTGGCCCGCTGCGCGGCTGATTCGCCACTGCTGCTCGAGCTGGGGCGGCTGCGCGAACTGACCTTCCGCCAGGTGGGCGAGGGCACGGGGCGCAGTCGCGACCTGGACGACTTCGACCTGCACTACCAGCACATCGTGATCTGGGACGGCACCGCCCAGCGCATCGCCGGCGCCTACCGGATCATGCGTGGCGCGCAGGCATTGGCGCGCCGGGGCCTGGCCGGGCTCTACAGCGCTTCGCTGTTCCGCTATTCCGACGATGCCATCCCACGCATTGCCGAAGGCCTGGAACTGGGCCGCAGCTTCGTGGTGCCCGACTACTGGGGCAGCCGCAGCCTGGATTATCTGTGGCAGGGCATCGGCGCCTATCTGCAATGCCAGCCCGGCATCCGCTACCTGTTCGGTGCGGTGTCGATCAGCGCGGCCTTGCCTCGCGATGCGCGCGAGCAGCTGGTCGCCTATTACCAGCGCTACTACGGTGCGGCCGATGGGCGGGTGCAATCGAACCGGCCGTTCCAGTATTTCGCCGTGCCACCGTGCTTCGGTGAACTGGACGCGGCGGCCGCCTTCGACGTGCTCAAGGCCAACCTCGCCGCGCTCGGCACCGGTGTGCCCACCTTGTACCGGCAGTACACCGACCTGTGCGAACCCGGCGGTGCACGGTTCCTGGCCTTCGGCGTCGATCCGGATTTCAGCGACTCGATCGACGGCCTGATCGAAGTCGACCTGCACGCGATCCGGCCACACAAGCGCAAACGCTACCTGCGCGATGCGGGGATGCCGGCATGAGCACGCTGGCGAACCTGGCACCGCATCGTCGCGCCGTGTTCGTCTCCGATGTGCATCTCGGGTCGCGGCATTGCCATGCCACCGAGCTGGCGCGTTTTCTCGGCACGCTGCGCTGCGAACGCCTGTACCTGGTCGGCGACATCATCGACCTGTGGTGGATGGCACACCGGCGCGCCAACTGGCGGCAGTCGCACAGCGAGGTCATCCTGGCCCTGCACGCGCTGCGGCGCGCCGGTACCGAGATCATCTACATCCCCGGCAACCACGACGCGTCGCTGCGCCAGGTATGTGGGCTGATGCTGCCGGCGATGCAGGTGCGCCGCCGCGCGATCCACACCACGGCCGATGGCCGCCGGCTGCTGGTGGCGCATGGCGACGACTATGACGGTGTCACCCACTTCGGCGGCCTGCAGGAGCGGTTTGGTGACTGGCTGTACTACCGCATCCTCACCGGCAACCATCTGTTGAATGCGGTGCGGCGTCGACTCGGAATGCGCTACTGGTCGCTGTCCGAATTCCTGAAGCGCCAGAGCGGTGCAGCCGAACGTTACATCGAGCGTTTCGTGCAGGCCGGTCTGGATGATGTGCGCCGTCGCGGCCTGGATGGCATCGTCTGCGGACACATCCACCGCGCCGCGCTGATCGAACGTGACGGTCTGGTCTATGCCAATGACGGCGACTGGGTGGAAAGCCTGACCGCGTTGGCAGAGGACCACGACGGCGCGTTGCGGCTGCTGGACCACAACGGGCAGACACTGGTCGAGCTGCCCGGCGCGCGATTGTCGCAGGCGGCGTAAACCGCTCCTGTAGCGTCGAGCCATGCTCGACGGGCGTGCAGGGTGGTCCCGCTGTAGAGCCGAGCCCGTGCTCGGCTGTCGTGGCGCCGAACGAAGCGCAGCCGCGCATGGGCTCGGCGCTACATACACCGCGCGCAACCCGCTAGCATCGGCCGATGGACTCATTGACCCAGATCGTTCTCGGCGGCGCTGTCGCTGCCGCCATCGCCCCGCCCGGACACCGCCGTGCCGCTCTGTTGGCAGGTGCCGCGCTCGGTACCCTGCCGGACCTGGACGCCCTGTGGCTGGGCGTTGCCGCCGCCGACCCGGTGGCGAACATGACCGACCACCGCAGTTTCAGTCATTCGCTGCTGGTGCTGCCGTGGGTAGCGGCGTTGATCTGGTGGCTGTTCAAGCGCTTCGGCAAGGGCAGGGTGGCGCAATCACCGGTGCGCTGGTTCTGGGCGATCCAGCTGGCCTTGGTCACCCACCCCGTGCTGGATGCGTTCACCGTGTACGGCACGCAGCTGTGGTGGCCGTTGCAGCCGCATCCGGCTATGGGCTCGAGTGTCTTCATCATCGATCCCGGCTACACGGTGTGGTTGCTGCTGGGCTGCGTGCTGGCCTGGTTCGGTCGGGCGCGGCCGTGGGCGGGCAAGGTGCTGGGTGTTGCGCTGCTGCTCAGCAGTGCGTACCTGGGCTGGGGGCTGATCGCCAAGGCCCAGGTCGACCGTGCCGCGCAGCAGAGCCTGGCCGCGATGGGCCTGGGTGACGCGCCGCGATTCTCGGTGCCGATGCCGTTCAATACCCTGTTGTGGCGGGTGGTGGCGATGACCCCCAACGGCTACGTGGTGGGTGACCGCTCGCTGGTGGCCGACCACGCGCCGATGCGTTTCGAGGGGTATCCGTCCAACGTGCAGGCATTGCGCGAAGCCGCGGGAATTCCAGCAGTACAGCGTCTGCAGTGGTTCAACCGTGGCTTCATGCGCGCGCAGGTGGTGGACGGCCGGCTGGTGCTGAGCGACCTGCGCATGGGCCTGGAGCCGGACTACACCTTCAACTTCGCGGTGGCCGAGCAGGTTGACGGCCAGTGGCGCGCGATCGTGCCCGAGCAGCTGCGGGTGGACTACAGCAGCCCGGCCGCGCGTGCCGATGCCGGTCGCCGGTTGTCGGCCATGTGGCAGCGCATCTGGCACGAACCCGAACAGTAGATCCGCGCCACGCGTGGATAGGGTGTGCATCGGCGGCGGCAGCCACGCATGGCGTGGCTCTACTGCTTCAATCGGTAGCGCCGGGGCCGCTCAGTACACCGTTGCGCGGCCTTGCACGAACGAATAGAAGAACACCGCGTTCGGATCGTTCTGCACCAGCCGGAACTCGCGGCGCATGCCCTCTACCGTCGCTTCATCCACCGTGCCGGCCTGCAGCAGCTGGTCGGCCGCCGACAGCAGCAGCTGTTCCCAGAACGCGATCATCGTCTTGCGACGTGCCGGTTCGCGGTTGTCCAGGTGGATGGTCTTGATCTCGGTGTGCACATCGCGGAAGCCGCCGGCCAGCAGCAGATTGCCCAGCTTGGCGCCGACGAACGGGTCGCCGCCATGGTCGTACTGGAAATCGTTGAAGGCCATCCAGTAGCGCCAGATATGCGGCGAATACGGATCAAGCAGGAACGAGGCATTCATCACCTCGGTGATGTACACCGGCGAGCCCGGGGCGAGTACGCGGCGTACTTCACTCAGCACGCGCGCGGGCGAGGGCACGTGTTCCAGTACCCAGCACAGGAAGGCCGCATCGAAGGTACGCGCCTCGAATGGCAGTTCGCCGGCATCGGCCTGCTGCAGCGTGTAACGGTCGCTGCACCACGGCGTGCGCGCAAGATTTTCGCGTGCGGTTTCCAGCTGGGTCTCGCTCAGGTCCACGCCGGTCACGTGCAGCTCGGGGAAGCGGCGCAGCAGGATCTCGGTCTGTGCACCCACGCCGCTGCCGACTTCCAGCAGACGCTTTGCGCCGCTGTAATCGATCTGGCCGAAGATGCTCGATTCCAGCAGGCGCGCCTGGGTCATCAGGCGCTGCTGCTCGGTGCCGGAGAACCCGTGCAGGTAGGTCGGGGAAGAAATCGGCGGAGTCATGATGGCGGGCTCAGGCAGCAGAAGACATCGCCGGTTCCCCGGCGATCAGGCGGTCGAAATAGTCGGTGGTCAGCGCGATCTGGCTGGCCGGATCCTCAGCACGGTTGACCACCGCGCGGAACGCGGCATTCTCCGGCCGGTCCTTGGCGTACCAGCCCAGGTGCTTGCGCGCGATGCGCACGCCCTGCGGTTCGCCATAGAAATCGTGCAGTGCGTGCAGGTGGCCGAGCAGGATGTCGCGCACTTCGTCCAGCGACGGCGGCGGCAGTTCCTCGCCGGTGGCCAGGTAATGCGCCACCTCGCGGAAGATCCACGGCCGGCCCTGTGCGGAGCGGCCGATCATCACCGCGTCCACGCCGGTCTGCTGCAGGACGAAGGCGGCCTTCTGCGGCGAATCAATATCGCCGTTGGCGATCACCGGGATGCGCAACGCGGCCTTGATCTCGCCGATCGTGGCGTACTCGGCCTGGCCGGTGTAGTGCTGGTCGCGGGTACGGCCGTGCACGGCCAGGGCGGCGATGCCACTGGCCTCGGCGATGCGGGCGATGACCGGGCCGTTGCGGTGGTCGCAGTCCCAGCCGGTGCGGATCTTCAGCGTCACCGGCACGTCCACCGCGTTGACCACGGCTTCCAGGATGCGCGCGACCAGCTGCTCGTCGCGCATCAGCGCAGAGCCCGCCCAGGCGTTGCACACCTTCTTGGCCGGGCAGCCCATGTTGATGTCGATGATCTGCGCGCCATGGTCGACGTTGTAACGCGCCGCCTCGGCCAGCTGCTGCGGCTCGGTACCGGCGATCTGCACGCTGATCGGCGCCGGTTCACCGGCATGGTCCATGCGGTGGATCGACTTGCGCGTGTTCCAGAAGCGCGGGTCGCTGATGGTCATTTCCGAGGCGGCCAGACCTGCGCCCAGCCGTTTGCACAGCAGGCGGAAGGGCTTGTCGGTGACGCCGGCCATGGGCGCCAGCACGACGTTGGGGGCAATGGAGTACGGGCCGATCTGCATGCGCCCATTGTAGGGCGCGGCCGGCGCCCCGGCGGGGTTGCCGGCCTGCCGGTTCAGGCCGATCCGGACCGACCTCATGCCGCACGGGCATCAACAGATGCTTGACGGTTGCTTCCGTCGCCCCCAAGGGCGGGTGATGGTGGGCGGCTGGGTGTACCGGCGGCGCGCATCCACGCATGGCGTGGATCTACTACGGGCCCGACCCGCTCGGACGGGGCCGTCGCGCCCCGCGTCCCGGTAGATCCACGCCATGCGTGGATGGGGCCGTCGCGCCCCGCGTCCCGGTAGATCCACGCCATGCGTGGATGGGGCCGTCGCGCCCCGCATCCCGGTAGATCCACGCCATGCGTGGATGGGGCCTTGTCCATGAACGTGAAAAGGCCCGGGCATCTGCATGCCCGGGCCCGATCATCATCCCCGCAGGGAGGTGGCGTTATTTCACTTCCGCGTCCGCCGGGGTGAAGCGCGGCATTGCCGCCGCCGCGCCTTCCTTCTCGGTCGAACGACCGGCGAACTGGTTGGCGAAGCGCACGTGGCGGGCGAACGGAGCGTCCGGCACCTGGGCGAGCGAGGCCACCAGCGCACCGTTGAAGGCATCGCCGGCGCCGGTGGTGTCGATCGCCTGCACCTGTTCGGCACCCACGCGGTAATACGGCTGGGTGTCGCCACGCAGGTGCTCGTCGGCATGCGACACGAACACGCCCACCGAACCCAGGGTCACCACCACCGTGCCGTTGCCGACCAGCTTGCGGCACAGCGCATGCAGGCTGGCGCCGTCCAGCGCGGCAACGTCGTTGGCATCCACGCGCTCGCCGACATGACGGCCGAGCAGGGCAGCGAACTCGGTCTCGTTCGGGGTGATCACGTCGGCCAGCTTGAGCAGGCCGATGGTCGAGGGAGCGTCGGCCGGTGCGGTGTTGAGCACGGTGGTGACACCGGCCTCGCGGGCCACGGCCAGCGCCGCTTCGATGGTCTGCACCGGCGATTCCAGCTGCACCAGCACTACCTTGGCGCCGGTCAGCAGGGCCTCCTGTTGCTGCACGAAGTCGGTGCTCAGCGCCGCGTTGGCGCCCGGGCCGATGACGATGGTGTTGCGGCCACGGGCATCAACGTAGATGCCGGCGGTGCCGGTCGGCTCGCTGCTGGCTTCGGCGATCAGCGCGAAACCATCCTGCGCGGCCAGGTCACGGGCGGTGGCACCACCCGCATCGTCGCCCAGCGCACACAGGAAGCTGGTGTCAGCGCCGGCGCGGCAGGCGGCAACGGCCTGGTTGAAGCCCTTGCCACCCGGACCGGTGCTGTAGCGGCCGGCAATGGTCGCACCCGGCGCCGGCAGCGACTCGCACCGCCACACGTGATCGACATTGAAGGAACCGACGACAACGACACTGCTGCTCATAGGGAATCTATTCTCAAACAAGGGTTCAGCTGAAATGCGTCAGCACGCCGGCGATGGTAGCCGTCATGAAGGTGGCGATGGTACCGCCCAGCACCGCGCGCAGGCCGAACTTGGCCAGATCGTGGCGTCGCTCCGGTGCCAACCCGCCGATGCCGCCGATCTGGATCGCGATCGAGCTGAAATTGGCGAAGCCGCACAGCGCGTAGGTGGCGATCAGGCGACCTTCGTCGGACAGGCTCATGCCCGGCACCTGGCCATTCACGATCTTCGACAGTTCGGTGTAAGCGACGAACTCGTTGATCACGACCTTCTGGCCGATCAGCGAACCGACGGTGGTGGCGTCGGCCCACGGGGTACCGATCACCCAGGCAATCGGCGCCAGCACGTAGCCGAAGATGGTCGACAGGTCGGTCGGCTTGCCGATCGCAGCCGCCAGGCCGGTGACTTCACCAATCCAGGTCAGCGGCGCATTGAGCAGGGCGATCAGGGCGATGAAGGCCAGCAGCATCGCACCGATGTTCAGTGCCAGCTTCAGGCCGTCACCGGCGCCGGCAGCGGCCGCGTCGATGATGTTGCTGGAGGTCTTCTCCACTTCCATCTTGACCGTGCCGCGGGTCAGCGGGGTACCGGTTTCCGGAATCAGCAGCTTGGCCACGACCAGGGTGGCCGGGGCCGCCATGATGCTGGCCGCCAGCAGATGCTTGGCGTAGAACGCCTGCTGCACCGGATCGCCGCCGCCGAGCATGCCCACGTACGCGGCAAGCACGCCGCCGGCGATATGGGCCATGCCGCCGATCATCATCGTCAGCAGCTCGGACTGGGTCATCTTGGCGATGTACGGACGCACCGTCAGCGGTGCCTCGGTCTGGCCGATGAACACGCTGGCGCAGACGCTGGTGGTTTCCGCACCGGACACGCGCATCACCTTGGTGATCGACCAGGCCATCACCCGCACGATCGCCTGCATGACGTTGAGGTGGTACATGACCCCCATCAGCGCCGAGAAGAAGATGATCGTCGGCAGCACCTGGAAGGCGAAGATGAAACCGTAGTTCTTGACGTCCATCAACGAGCCGAAGATGAAGCTTGAGCCCTCGTTGACGAAGCTCAGCACCTTCACGAAGCCCTGGCCCAGCGCATCGAATACGTCGCGCCCGCCCGGTACCAGGATCACCAGTGCCGCAAAGGCGATCTGCAGGGTGATGCCGGTGGCGACCAGCTTCCAGTCCACCGCGCGCTTGTTGTTGGAAAACAGCCAGGTGATGCCGATCAGCACCGCCAAACCGAACAGGCCGAAGCCGATCCTGCCCAAACCTTCGACCATCTGAGTGACTCCCCTGGGGCGTCGCGAAAAACGGGAAGCCTAGTGCAGGGCAGGGGCCGGAGCAAGGAAAAGCGGTCTGCGCGCGGCCATCGGCTCCGATCAGGCCAGCAACAGCAAGGGGTTGCGCCTGCCGGGACAGGTAGAATGGTGGCTTGATCCCGGCCCGAATGCGGGCCCGCAGCAGGAGAATCGCATGCTCTACCGTCGCCTTGGCTCCACCGGCCTGCCGATGTCCGCCCTGTCCTTCGGCGCCTGGGTGACCTTCGGCGACCAGGTGCCACGCGATGAGGCGCGCAACCTGGTGGCGGCGGCCTGGGATCATGGCATCAACTTCTTCGACAACGCCGAGGGCTATGCCAACGGCCGCGCCGAGCAGGTGATGGGCGATGTGATGGCCGACCTGCGGCTGCCGCGCGATGGCTTCTGCGTGTCCAGCAAGGTGTTCTTCGGCAGTGCCAAGGACCCGCGGCCGACCCAACGCGGCCTGTCGCGCAAGCATGTGACCGACGCCTGCCACGCTGCGCTCAAGCGCCTGCGGGTGGACTATCTGGACCTTTATTATTGTCATCGCCCGGATCCGGACGCCCCGATCGCTGAGACGGTGCATGCCATGGATACCCTGGTCCGGCAGGGCAAGGTGCTGTACTGGGGCACCTCGGAATGGTCGGCCAACCAGATCCAGCAAGCGGTGGACATCGCCGCGCGCCACAACCTGCAGGCACCGTCGATGGAGCAGCCGCAGTACAACCTGCTGCATCGGGAGCGGGTGGAGGTGGAGTACGCGCCGCTGTATGCCACCGCCGGGCTGGGTACCACGATCTTCTCGCCGCTGGCCTCGGGCCTGCTGAGCGGCAAGTATGACGACGGCGTGCCGGCCGATGCGCGGCTGGGCCGCGAAGGCATGGGCTGGTTGCAGGACCTGGTGCTGGGCGACAACGCCGATGCGCGCCTGGCCCAAGTGCGACGCTTCAGTGCGGTAGCCCGCGAGCTGGGCCACGCCCCGGCCAGCCTGGCCATCGCCTGGTGCCTGCGCAATCCCAACGTCTCCAGCGTGATCCTCGGCGCCAGCCGGGTCAGCCAGCTGCTGCAGAACCTGCAGGCGCTGGACGTACTGGCGCAGGTGGATGATGCCGGCTGGGCGCAGGTGGAAGCCGTATTCGCCTGAGGGCCGAGGACAGGTTGTAGGGCCGAGCCCACGCTCGGCCGGCCTTACCGCGCCCAATTGCACCTATTTCGATAGGCAAAGACTATCGAAATTGAAATTTCGATCATTAATTCCATCAATTAAGTTGAGAATGATTGTTGATTGTCAACTGAGAATCATTATCATTTAACTCGTCCCTCGCACGAGTCCAGATGCTCATGAATGCTCAACCTGTACTGCTGCGCCCCGAAACGTTGACCCTCCGCGACCGCCCGGTTCGTGTCGTGCCGCCGGAAGAGGTCATCGACAGCGAAGCCCTGCTCAAGGGCCGTCGTGAAATCCTGATCCAGCACGGTGATCGTTTCTACCGTCTGCGTCATACCAGCAACGACAAGCTGATCCTGACCAAGTAACGCGGTCTGGTCGCCCGCCTCCCTCCCTCCTGTCGGCCGCGCCGGCAGGGTGGGCGACCCGTCCGCTCCTGCTCTCTCCCCCTCGGTCTACCGTTCATGCCTGCTTGGCGTGGCGGTGGCCGGGGGTTCCCCTGCCTGACCGAACGATGCCGATGACCCGCCCGACTGCCCTTTCCATTGCCCTGTGGATGGCCCTGCCGCTGTCCGCCCATGCTGCTGCCGACGCCGCGCCCGACGCGCGCGAGTTCGATCGCGTGCAGGTCACCGCCACCCGTACCGAACGTGCGGTCAGCGATGTCGCTGCCACCGTCGATGTGATCGACCGCGAGCAGATGGACCGCCAGCTGGTGCAGGACATCAAGGATCTGGTGCGCTACGAGCCGGGCCTGTCGGTCAGCCGCAGCGCCACCCGCTTCGGCATCGGCAGCATCCGCATCCGCGGCCTGGACGGCAACCGCGTGCGCATCCAGACCGACGGCATCGCCATGCCGACCAGCTTCAACATCGGCTCGTTCTCCAACGCCAACCGCAACTTCACCGACCTGGACACGCTCAAGCGCGTGGAGATCGTGCGCGGCCCGGCCAGCTCGCTGTACGGCTCGGACGCACTCGGTGGCGTGGTTGCCTTCGTCACCAAGGACCCGGGCGATTACCTCAAGGATGGCAAGGACAGCTACGTCGGCCTGAAGTTCGGCTACGACGGCGAGTGGAAAGGCCTGCTCGGCGGCGTGACCAGCGCCTTCGGTGGCGAGCACTGGAGCGGCATGGTCAACATCAACCACCGCCAGGGCCAGGAAACCGACAACAAGGGCGATGTGCGCAGCAGCGACAACACGCGCACCGCGGCCAACCCGCAGGACCGCGATGGTCGCAGCGGCCTGGCCAAGCTGGTCTATGCGCCCAGCGACGACCAGCGTTTCCGCCTGACCGTGGAAGGCAACGAAGACAACACAGATACCAACGTGCTGTCCTCGATCGACCGCACCACCACCACCGGCATGAAGGCGCGCGACACGCAGAACCGCACCCGCGTGTCCTTCGCCCACGAGATGGATGCGCTGGACAAGGGCTTCGCCGACAGCCTGCACTGGCAGGTCTATACGCAGGACAGCGAAACCACGCAGCGTACCGATGAAGCGCGCGCCAACGGCAGCCGCCGCCATCGCGAGTTCAGTTTCGACCAGCGCGTGTATGGCCTGCAGGCTGTGTTCAACAAGGCGTTCAGCACCGGCAGTGTCGAACACGCGCTGACCTATGGCTTCGATGGCGCCCGCACCGAGATCCGCCAGAAGCGCGATGGCTACCAGGTCAGCAACCGTGGCGTGGTCAGCACGACGATCCTGCCCGACGCGTTCCCCGTGCGCGATTTCCCGATCAGCAAGACCACCGAGCTGGGCCTGTACGCACAGGATGAAATGCGCCTGGCCGACGGCAAGCTGTCGCTGGTGCCGGGCGTGCGCGTGGACCGCTACGAACTGAAGCCGGACGTGGACAGCATCTTCGCCGAGGACAATCCCGGCGTGGCCGTGTCGGAGCTGAAGAAGACCAGCGTGTCGCCGAAGTTCGGCCTGGTCTATCGCTTTACCGATGAGTGGTCGCTGTTTGCCGGTTATTCGCGTGGCTTCCGCTCGCCGCCGTACAACGACGTCAATCTTGGTTTCACCAACTTCGCTTTCGGCTACACCGCCATTCCCAATCCGGACCTGAAGCCGGAAACCAGCGACGGCGTCGAACTGGGCATGCGCTTCCTGTCGCCGGCGGCGTACGTGAGCCTGAGCGGCTACTACAACGACTACAAGGACTTCATCGAGTCGCAGACGCTGGTGGGCACCAACGCGCAGGGCTTGATGGTGTTCCAGTCGCGCAACATCGCCGACGCACGCATCTACGGTGCCGAACTGAAGGCCGGGGTCGACTTCGGCCAGATCAGCCCGGCGCTGCAGGGTTGGGCGCTGCGCAGTGCGGTGGCGTGGTCGCGCGGCGACAACAAGACCGCCGATGTGCCGCTGGATTCGGTCGATCCGATGCGCGGCACCGTCGGCCTGATGTACGACACCGACTCCTGGGGCGTGGAACTGGCCGGTACCTTCGTCAAGCGCAAGGACCGCGTGGCCTCGGCCAGCATCTATCGACCGGCCGGCTACGGCGTGGCCGATCTGATGGCGCACTGGAACTTCGCCCCGGGCGCCACCTTCAACGTCGGTGTCTTCAACCTGGGTGACAAGCGTTACATCGACTGGTCCAACGTCGGCTCGACCCTGTCGGCCAGCAGCACCGTTCTGGACCGCTATACCAGCCCCGGCCGCACTCTGTCGGCCAGCCTTGCCGTGTCCTGGTGATCCCATGAGCCGAGCCCTGTCTGCACGTCGCCTGCCGTCCTCCCTGTCGCGTTCGTCGCTGCGGGCCTGGCCTGCGCCGGCACAGCTGGCAGCGCTCGGCACCGTGTTGTGCCTGTACCACGCCGATGGCAACGAGCTGGGCGGTTGGCGCCAGGCGGTATCGGTGCATGCCTGCCAGGGCGTGGACAGCGAGGGCCTGCGCGAAAGCCTGTGCTTCCTCGATGCACGCGGCCGCTGCGTGTGGCGCCTGTACCTGTTGCCGGACAGTGATTTCCTGGCCTGGGACCGGCTGGTGGCGACGCTGCCGCCCGGTCCTTCGCACGATGCCGAGGGCAGCGTTGGTGAGCGCCTGTGGCGGCGCCTGGCCGGGCACCTGGGCGGCCAACGCTGGCGCCTGTGCACGCTGCGCCTGCACGCTGCCGACGAAGGCCGCACGCTCGCTGCCAGCCTGTCCACGTTGTCGTCGCTGGGAGCCGCCACCGCGCGCCGGATCGCGCGCATCGAAGGCGCCGAAGGCGAACTGGCGATCGACGACTGTTGTTGTGCCGATGCCGCACGCCGCCCTGCCGCGCGCGCTCCCGGCGACCTGCCGCTGGTCCGCCTGTGACCTGATTGCGATGGATCGCCCGCTGGCCAGGATGGCCTTTCCACGAAACCTGCAACCCCGAAGGAAGACCCGATGAAGTTCCAGACAGCCAGCGTGATGGTGCTGCTCGCCGCCAGTGGCGCCGCCGACGCGCAGCCCTCCGACATCGCCCGCGACCACGACAGCATCCTGGCCATGCAGGGTGAGTACACGGTGGATTTTGCCTTCGACGAGACCGTGCTGCTGAAGCCGGGCTACGAGCGCGCACCGGCCATGCGCAGCGGCGGCAACGAAGTGGTGATCGTGGTCGAGGACAGCCCGAAGCGCATCGTGCTGCAGCACCTGCTGCTGGACGAGAAGAGC
This sequence comes from Stenotrophomonas sp. 82F1, assembly GCF_056861525.1. NCBI lineage: Bacteria > Pseudomonadati > Pseudomonadota > Gammaproteobacteria > Lysobacterales > Lysobacteraceae > Stenotrophomonas > Stenotrophomonas sp. 82F1. Next base: position 15,819 of record NZ_JBSPUD010000022.1, on the reverse strand, counting down.
GGCCATGTGACCAAGCACTGGCGCCAGGACTGGGTGTACGAAGCGCCGAACCGTTTCGAGTTCAGCGCCGACCAGACCTGGCAGGTGCGCACGATTCCGGCGGCGACCAACCAGGGCGCCTGGACCCAGTGCGTGTACGAAGTCAGCGATGCACCGCGCTACTGCGGCACCGGCACGTGGACCTACGGCAACAACGTGCCGACCTGGACCAGCGACATCAGCTGGCGCCCGCTGCCGCGGCGTGAGTACACCAAGCGCAGCGATTACAACGCGCTGGCCGTGGTCAACCGCCACACGCTCACCCCGAACGGCTGGACCCACGAGCAGTTCAACACCAAGGTGCAGCGCAACGCTGATGGCAGCCACGTCGAAATCGCCCGCGAATTCGGCTTCAACGACTACATCAAGACCACCGAGGTCGACTTCACCCCGGCGCGTGATTACTGGAAGGCCACTGCCGGTTACTGGAGCAAGGTACGCCAGCGTTGGGACGGCTTCCTGACCCAGGCCCCGGGCGTGCACCTGAAGACCAAGCTCGACGGCATGGCGATGATCATTCCGCTGTTCACTCAGGCCGAAGACGTGCAGGCCGGCAAGAAGGTGAAGGACACCCAGATCGACGAAGTCTTCGCCAAGTACGTGGAAAAGGCGCCGAAGGAAGGTTGATCGGCGCGGAGGGTGCCGGGCTTGCTCGGCACTGCATCCACGCATGGCGTGGATCTACTGGGGCTATCGCTGGTAGATCCACGCCACGCGTGGATGCCTTTGCTTTCACAACGGTGTCAGGCCTCCCGCAGCGCCAATGCCGGCGGCGTGTGCAGGATCCGCCGGGTGCCCAACCAGCCGGCCAGCAGGCTCAGCGCAATACCGAGCAGCCCACCCAGCAGCAGGCCCGGCCACGGCGGCAGCAGCGGCAGCTCGAACACCTTCTGCGACACCGCCACGCCGATCACCGCTGCCGCGCCTACCGCCAACAGCGCCGCCAACGCGCCCAGCGCACCGAACTCGACCAGTACCGCGCCACGCAGCTGGCGCCGCGTTGCACCCAGCGTACGCAGCACCGCGCTGTCATAGCGGCGCTCGCCAGCCGTCGCCTGCAGTGCCGCCAGCAGCACCAGCACGCCGGCCAGCAGGCTGAACACCATCACCAGCTGCACCGCCTGCGCCACCCGTTCCATCACATCGCGCACCTGCGAGATCACCGCATCCACGTCCAGCAGCGACAGGTTCGGCTGCGCGCGCACCAGGGCCCCGAGACCCGCCGCCTGTCCCGCCGGCAGGTGGAACGCCGACAGCAGGTTGTGCGGCGTATCGCCCACCGCATTCGGGTTCAACAGCACGAAGAAGTTCGGCCGGAAGGTGTTCCAGTCGGCCTTGCGCACGCTGGTGACGGTGAACTCGCGCTCCTGTTCGCCCACCGCAATGGTGATGCGATCACCCGGGTACACGCCATAGCGCTTGGCCCAGCCGATCTCCACGGATGCCTCGGCGGCGGTGCTGTCCGGTTTCCAGAACGTGCCGTTGACCAGTGTGTTGGCCGGCGGGAACGTGCTGCGCCAACTGAAGTTCAGTGGCCGGTTCTCGTCATCGTCGTCGCGCTGTCCTTCGCCCTGCGGCTGGGTGTCGTCGGCCGGCGTGCGGTCCACCCGCAGCGGTGGTTTGCCGTTGATTGCGATCAGGCGGCCGGTGGCCATCGGTTCGATGCTGGCATCATCCGCACCCAGGCCCTGCAGCGCGGCCAGCACGCTGTCGCGCTGCTCGGGCTGGATGTTGATCAGGAAGTAGTTCGGCGTGTCCGCGGGGAGGCGCTCGCGCCACTGCTGCAGCAGGCCGGGGCCGATCACCGCCAGCAACAGCAGGGCGCACAGCGACAGAGACAGCCCCACCAGCTGCATCACCGCCAGCATCCGCCGCCGTGTCAGCGCCGCCAGGCCCAATCGCCAGTTGCCGTGCAGGCGGTGCTGCAGGCCACGCAGCAGTTGCAGCAGCAGGAACCCGACCACGCCTGCGGCGACCGCCAGCCCGGCCAGCCCACCCAGCACCCACAGGGCCAGCTTCAGATCGCCGGTGACCTGCACCGCCAGTGCCAGGCTGGCGGCCAGTGCGGCCACATAGGCCAGCAGCGAAGCAGGCGGCAAGGCGGCGAACGAGCGGTTGAGCACACGCATCGGCGGCACGCCACGCAGGCGCAGCAGCGGCGGCAGTCCGAAGCCGAACAGCAGCAACAGGCCAATCCCCGCGCCGGTCAGCGCGGGCATCGCTTCGGGCAACGGCAGGCGTTGCGGCACCAGGCTGCCCAGTACCTGCACCAATCCTTCCTGCGCCGCCATGCCCAGGCCGATGCCGATCGCACAGGCAGGCACCGCCAGCATCAGCAGCTGCAGGGCCAGGCCAGCCAGGATGTCGCGCTGGCGTGCGCCCAGGCAGCGCAGGATCGCCACCTGGTCGATGCGACGCAGGGCGAACCGGTTGGCCGCCAGTGCGGTGGCCACGCCGGCCAGCAGCACAGCCAGCAGTGCGCTCAGACCGAGGAAACGACCGGCCAGGTCGAAGGCCTGGCGCACCCCGCGCTGGGTATCGTTCACGCTGAGCAGGCGCATGCCCTTCACCTGCGGCAGCAGCCATTGCCGGAATGCAGCGATATCGGTGGCCGGGCCGGCGAACATCAGCCGGTAGTTGATACGGCTGCCGGGGCCGAGCAGGCCGGTGCCTTCCACATCGGCGCGGTTGACCAACAGGGTCGGCGACAGCGTCAGCAGGTCGCCGCCGGCATCCGGTTCCGATTCGATGATGCCGGCAATGCGCAGCGTGCCTGCACCAAATTCCAGATCGTCGCCGGACTTCAGGCCCAACGCCTGCAGCAGGCGTGGATCGGCATAGGCCTGGCCCTTGGCCGGCATGCCGGCGTCGGCAATCAGCGTGCCGCCGGGCGTGGCGCGCACACGCAGCGCGCCGCGCAGCGGGTAGCCTGCTTCCACGGCCTTGATGCTGGCCATCTGGCTGGCATCGCCCTGGAACAGCACGCTGCCGAAGCTGGCCAGCCGTGTGTACGCCAGGCCGCGTCGCTGCGCCTCGTCGGCGAATGCCGCAGGCGGGTCATCGCGCCCGGCCACGCCGAGGTCGCCGCCGAGCATTTCCGCCGCGCTGCCGGTCAGGGCCAGGTTGACCCGGTTGACCAGCGTGCCCACCGCCGTCATCACCGCCACGCCCAGTACCAGGGCGGCGAAGACGGTCAGCAGGTCACCGGCCAGGGCTTCGCGGCGCAGCGCGCGCCACGCATGCCGCAGCAGGTTCATGCGTCCACTCCATGTTCCACCGGCTGCAGGCGGCCGTTGTCGATGCGATGGATGTACTGGCAGCGCTGCGCCAGGCGCAGATCATGGGTGACCAGCACCAGCGTGGTTCCGCTGCCGGCATTGAGTTCGAACAGCAGATCGCTGATGTGCTGGCCGGTGGCCTGGTCCAGCGAGCCGGTGGGCTCATCGGCGAACAGGATGCGCGGGCGGCTGACGAACGCGCGGGCGAGGGCCACACGCTGCTGCTCGCCGCCGGACAACTGCCGCGGATAGTGGCGGGCGCGGTGCGATAGCCCGACCGCAGCCAGCACCTCGTCCACCCGCGTGCGGTCCTCGCGCCCGGCCAGTTCCAGCGGCAGCGCGATGTTCTCGGCCGCCGTCAGCGCCGGCAGCAGGTGGAAGCTCTGGAACACGAAGCCGACGTCGCGGGCGCGCAGTTGTGCACGGGCTTCTTCGTCCAATGCCGTCAGATCCTGGCCTGCCAGCGTGATGCGGCCGCGGCTGGGCAGGTCCAGCCCGGCCAGCAGGCCGAGCAGGGTGGTCTTGCCGGAACCGGAGGCGCCGACGATGGCCACGCTGGTGCCTTCATGGACGGTCAGGGTGATGTTGTCCAGTATGTGGACTTCACCCTCCGGGCCATGCACGGATTTGCCGACCTGGTCGACGGCGATGGCGACGGGCGCGCTGCGGGGGGACAGGCTGTCGATGAGGAGACTCCAATGCACAAGACGGGATGGAGCCGGCAAGCCGGCGCAATGATGGTGCTGTTGCTAGGGTTGCTGCTGTTGCCGGCACTGGCGTGTGCCAAAGGTCCGGCCACCGGTACCGTGCTGGTGCTCGGTGACAGCCTCAGTGCCGCCCACAATATCCCGGCCGACGCAGGCTGGGTCAGCCTGCTGCAGCAGCGGGTCAGGCAGCAGTCGAAAACTCCGCCGCGCATCGTCAACGCCAGCATGAGCGGGGAAACCACCGCCGGCGCGCTGACCCGGCTGCCGGGCCTGCTCGCGCGGGAGAAGCCCACGGTGGTGGTGATCGCCCTCGGCGGCAACGATGCGCTGCGCGGCCTGACCCCGGCGCAGGTGCAGGGCAACCTGGAAAAAATGGTGCAGGCCAGCCAGAAGGCCGGTGCCAAGGTGCTGCTGCTGGGCATCGACGTGCCGCCCAACTATGGGCCCGGCTACCGCCAGCGCCTGGCGGCGGCGTACCGGGCCCTGGCCACCCAGTACAAGGTACCGTTGCTGCCGTTCCTGCTGGAAGGCGTGGCCCTGCAGCCGGGCTTGATGCAGGCCGATGGCCTGCACCCGACCGCGCAGGCGCAGCCGAAAGTGCTGGACAACGTATGGCCGCTGCTGAAACCGCTGCTGTGAGCACGCCATCTTCTTTTCATTGACGCAACTTCACATCGCGTGCACCGTCGATCGGGCATGTTTCACAAAGCTGAAGAAAAAGGGATTCTCATGCGTCAGACGAAGGAGACTTCCGGCTTGGTGCTGGTAGTCGAAGACAACCGCAACATCTCCGAGATGATCGGGGAGTACCTGGAAGGCCGTGGCTTCGAGGTGGACTATGCGCAGGATGGCCTGGACGGCTACCGTCTGGCTGCCGAGAACAGCTACGACGTGGTCGTGCTGGACCTGATGCTGCCGCGACTGGATGGCATCGAAGTGTGCCGCCGGCTGCGCAACGATGCGCGCAAGTCGACCCCGGTGCTGATGCTGACCGCGCGTGACACGCTGGATGACAAGCTCACCGGCCTTGGTTTTGGTGCCGATGATTACCTGACCAAGCCGTTCGCGATCCAGGAACTGGAAGCCCGCCTGCGCGCGCTGATCCGCCGCGAACGTCGCCAGGTCGGTTCGGAAGTGCTCAAGGTCGCCGACCTGGTGCTCGATCCGGTCAGCATGCGTGCCACGCGTGCCGGCACCGAGCTGCAGCTGTCGCCGATCGGCCTGCGCCTGCTGACCATCCTGATGCGCGAATCGCCGCGTGTGGTCACCCGCCAGGAAATCGAGCGCGAAATCTGGGGCAACGGCCTGCCTGATTCGGACACGTTGCGCAGCCACCTGTACAACCTGCGCAAGATCATCGACAAGCCGTTTGATCGGCCGCTGCTGCACACCGTGCAGAGCGCGGGCTATCGCATCGCCGATATCGCCCAGCCGATGGCCTGATCGACGTCGTGCCGGTGTTGCAGCAGAACCGGCACGGCTGTGGTCGGCAGGGAAGGGGTGAACGTTCCGGATGCCCGGTCGTCATCGTCCATGCACGATCACGGCACAGCGCGCTGCCTATAATCGCAGCGCTCTGACCGGGACACCGCAATGCCGCACGGCCTGCCGCGCAAGATCCGTATCGCCTTCATCCTGCAAGCCGTGCTGGCCAGCCTGGGTATCCTGCTGGGTGCCTGGCTGGTTTCGCTGGTGATCAAGCACAGCCTGGTGGGCGCTGCCCTGCGCGAAGAAGCGGCGTACTACTGGACGCTGCACGAGGCCTCGCCCGTGCAGCCGCCGCCCAATACCCAGAACATCCGTGGCTACCTGCTGGAGCGCGGGCAATCGAGCCTGTCGCTGCCCGCCAACCTGCGCACGTTGGAACCGGGTTTCCACGAACTGCCCGACGACGATCAGCTGGTGCTGGTCGACGCCCGTGAGGAGGGCCGCCTGTACCTGGTGTTCCTGCGCTCGCGCGCGGAGATGCTGGCGTTCTGGTTCGGCATCGTGCCGGTGCTGCTGACCCTGCTGGCGGTGTATGGCGCCTCCTGGATCACCTACCGCGCGTCCAAACGCCTGGTGTCACCGGTGAACTGGCTGGCGCGGCGCGTCTCGCGCTGGGATCCGGGTCATCCGGAAGCGGCCGATCTGGAGCCGAACAAGCTGCCCGCGGACATGCAGGGCGAGACCCGGCAGCTGGCGGCGGCGCTGCATTCGCTGGCCAACCGGGTGACTGCGCACGTGGCACGCGAACGCAACTTCACCCGTGATGCCAGCCATGAACTGCGCACGCCGCTGACGGTCATCCGGGTGGCCAGCGACATGGCGCTGGGCGATGAAAGCCTGGAGCCGCGCCTGCGCCGCAGCCTGCAGCGCATCCAGCGTGCCGGGCGGGACATGGAAGCGGTGATTGATGCGTTCCTGATCCTGGCCCGCGAGGCCGACGTCGAGCCGCAGGTGGAACTGTTCGACGTCAACGACATCGTCCGCTACGAAGTGGACAACGCCAACGAGCTGCTGGTGGGCCGGCCACTGGCGGTGCACCTGCACAGTGACGCGGCCGTGCAGCTGCATGCACCGCCGCGGGTGCTGCAGGTGGTGGTCAGCAACCTGGTGCGCAACGCCTGCAGCTACACCGACGAAGGTCGCATCGACGTGCACGTGCACAACGACCGGGTGGTGGTAAGCGATACCGGCATCGGCATGTCCGCCGACGCGCTGTCGCGTGCATTCGAGCCGTTCTATCGTGCTGATCCCAGCCGTCCGCAGGGTACGGGCCTGGGCCTGTCGATCGTGCGTCGCCTGTGTGAACGCTTCGGCTGGAAGGTCAGTTTGACCAGCGAGCTGGGCAAGGGCACCGAGGCGACGGTGATTTTCCGCTGAGGGCCGGGCTGCGAAGCAACAGCAACAGCGGACATTCCGTGGGATGGCGGGGCGCTGTGGGTGTCCTGCAAAGTTTGCAGGACACGCCGTAAACCCATCCATGGGGGCTCGATGGCGCCATCCATGGCGCCAACGGTCCTGCAAACCCACAGCGCCCCGCCTTCGACAGGTTCCGCGATCTGCAGTAGATCCACGCCATGCGTGGATGAAGCGTCCCGGTAGTGCCGGCCGCTGGCCGGCAACCCCAGCATCACTCAGTTGCAGTTGACCTTCGGCGCCAGCGCCTTGGTCCAGATCGCATAGCCGGCCGGGGTCATGTGCAGCATGTCCTCGCGGAACAGCGAGGCATCGGGCTGTCCATCGGCCCCCAGCATCGGGGTGTAGATGTCGGTGTAGCCGGTGTTGGGCAGCTTCGCCAGCGCAGCCTTGATCTTCGCGTTGGCGTCGTTGATCGCCGGCAGCAGGTGCGCCCGCGACGGGCTGGGCTTGATGGAGACGTACTCCACCTTGGTCTTCGGCAGGTCGCGATGCACGCGCTGCACGAAGGCCACCACATCGTCGCGTACCTGGGTCGCGCTGCGGCCGCTGTTGAGGTCGTTGTCGCCGGCGTAGAAGAACACCTTGCACGGCGCGTACGGCACGATCGCCTGGCCGGCGTACCAGGTGCTGTCGCGTACCTCCGAGCCTCCGAAGCCGCGGTTGAACACCGGTTGCCCCGGGAAGTCCTGGGCCAGGCTGTCCCACATGCGGAAGGACGAGCTGCCAATGAATTCGATGCCGCCGCGCGGCGGCGGATTGGTGCGGTCGGCGGTGGCAAAGGAGGCCATGTCGGCGGCCCAGGCCACGTTGGAGACCTGCGCGGGTACCTGCGGCGGCGCCGGCGGGCTCAGGGCCTGGGCGAGCGGCGCGGCCAGCAGGCCGAGCAGGATCAGGCAGGTGCGGGGACGGGTCATCAGGCACTCCGGCAGGGCAGGGGGCATCCATCATAGAAGCTGCTCCGGCCCCGCGCTTGGCCGTGCTGGGCCGTTCGCGGGGCTTTCCGGCAGGGCTTCCGGGCTGCCATTGCCGCCCTTGTGGCAAAATGGGGGCTGTCTGCCTATCCCTGTGCACCCATGATTCCCTGCCGTGCGTCTGAGCGGTCGCTGCGCCGCGCCCCTGTTGCTGGATGCTTCACCCGTGGCTGATCAGTTCGGCCACATGCCCCGCGGCCCACGTCGCATCTTCCAGGCCGCCCGTTGGTCCTGGCAGGGCCTGCGAGCCGCCTGGCTGCACGAGTCCTCATTCCGGCTGGAGGTCTACCTGCTGGTGCTGCTGACGCCGCTGGCGATCTGGCTGGGCCAGACACCGGTGGAGCGCGCGCTGATGATCGGCTCGATGCTGCTGGTGCTGGCGATGGAGCTGGCCAACTCGGCCATCGAGGCGGTGATCGAACGCTATGGCGCGGAAATCCATGAACTGGCCGGCCGTGCCAAGGACATGGGCTCGGCGGCAGTGTTCGTGCTGATGATGAACGTGCTGCTGTGCTGGGCCCTGGTGCTGGTGCCGCGGTTGTTCCCGGCCAGCGTCGGCTGATCCTTCTTCCTCCCCCCTTGTTGAAGACTTCCCATGTCCCTTGAGTTTCTCGCCGATCCGAATGTCTGGTTGACCCTGTTCACCTTGAGCGCGCTGGAAATCGTGCTTGGCATCGACAACCTGGTGTTCATCTCCATCGCCGTCAGCAAGCTGCCCGAGAACCGCCGGCCGTTCGCGCGCCGCCTCGGCATCGCGGTGGCGTGCATCACCCGTATCGGCCTGCTGGTGTCGCTGGCGTACCTGGCGCACATGCAGGCGAACCTGTTCACCGTGGCCGGCATGGGCATCTCCATCCGCGACCTGGTGCTGATCGTCGGTGGCCTGTTCCTGATCATCAAGGGCTGGATGGAGATCAAGGAAATGATCACCGGAGGCGAGGACGAGGACCCGACCACCACCAAGACCTCGGCCGTGTTCGGCTACGTGATCGCGCAGATCGCGATCATCGACATCGTGTTCTCGCTGGACTCGGTGATCACCGCCGTCGGCATCGCCGACCACGTGCCGGTGATGGTCGCTGCGATCCTGCTGTCGGTGGCAGTGATGCTGCTGGCCGCCAACCCGCTGGGCCGCTTCATCGATGCCAACCCGACCGTGAAGATGCTGGCTCTGGCCTTCATCCTTCTGATCGGTGCGGTGCTGATCCTGGACGGCCTGGACGTGCACGTGCCCAAGCCCTACATCTACGCCGCGATGGGCTTTTCGGTGCTGGTGGAGTGGCTGAACCTGCTGATGCGCCGCCGCGCACGCGAACACCACGTGCCGGGTGCCGGCGACTGGTAAGCATTACCCCGAACCCCCGGCCAGCGCCGGGGGTTCTGCTTTCCGGGCCCCGCTGCGCTCGCCGGGCATGGCCCGGCGCTACCCGGATGGCCGACCTGCCCGACACTTGTGAATCGGGATCAACACTGTTTTCCCGCGCCGAGGCTTACTCCCGGCCGGCAAAGCGCGCAGGCTACGCGCTCATTTTTCACAGGGCCTGCCCCACGCAGGCAACTCTCATGAATTCCAGAGCCGCATTGCTGGCACTCGCCGTCGGCGCCTTCGCCATTGGTACCACCGAGTTCACCCCGATGGGCCTGTTGCCGGTCATCGCCAGCGGGGTGGGGGTCAGCATCCCCACTGCCGGCATGCTGATCACCGCCTACGCGGTGGGCGTGATGCTGGGCGCGCCGGTGATGACCCTGCTGATGGGACGCTTCGGCAAGCGCACCGCGCTGATGCTGCTGATGTCGATCTTCGTGGTCGGCAACGTGCTGTCGGCGCTGGCCCCGAACTACGGCCTGCTGTTGCTGTCGCGGCTGGTGACCAGCCTCAATCACGGCGCGTTCTTCGGCATCGGCGCGGTGGTCGCCGCCAGCCTGGTGCCGAAGGACAAGCAGGCGGCGGCCGTGGCAACGATGTTCATGGGCCTGACCATCGCCAACATCGGCGGCGTACCGCTGGCGACCTGGGTCGGCCAGCAGCTGGGGTGGCGCTTGGCCTTTGCCGGCACTGCCGTACTCGGCGTGGTGGCGATCACCGCGTTGGCGATGGCGCTGCCGCCGTCGGCCGCAGGTGCACGCCCGGATGTCCGGCGTGAACTGAAATCGATCATGCAACCGCAGGTGCTGCTGGCGATGGCGACCACGGTGCTGGGCGCAGGCGCGATGTTCACCCTCTACACCTATGTGGCGCCGGTGTTGACCGAGCTTACCGGTGCTTCCAATGCCTTCATTGCATTGTCGCTGGCACTGATCGGTATTGGTTTCACCTTCGGCAACGGCATCGGTGGACGCATGGCCGACTGGTCGCTGGACGGCGCCACGCGCATTTTGCTGGCCATCCTGGCGGTGCTGATGTTCGTGCTGCCGCTGGCCTTCATGAGCCACGCGACCGCAGCGCTTGGCGTGTTGCTGTTCGGCGCGGCAACCTTCGCCATCGTGCCGCCGCTGCAGATCCGGGTGATGCAGGCCGCCAGCGAGGCGCCGGGGCTGGCGTCGTCGATCAACGTGGGTGCGTTCAACCTGGGCAATGCACTGGGCGCGGCGCTGGGTGGTGCGGTGATCAGCCTGGGGCTGGGCTACGCCGCGATTCCGGTGGCCGGCGGCCTGCTGGCGGCGTCGGCGCTGCTGCTGGCGTGGCTGGGGCGTGCTCGCGTGCCGGCTGCTGAGGCTTGCTGAGGGGTTTGGCAGCAGGGCTGCGCCCTGCACCCGCCGAGGCAACGGCAACAGGCCGGAGCAACGGCAAAAGCTGGCTATCCGTGGGATGGCGGGGTGGATCCGGTTGCGGGGGACGCCGTAAACCCATCCCTGGGGGCTTGGCCGCGGCATCCATGCCGCGGACACCCCCGCAACCGGACCCACCCCGCCTTCGACAGTCTCCCGCGATCTGTCGGGACGGCGTTCTGTGCTGCTGGTAGATGTCGACCTTGGTCGACACAAATGTCTGAAGAATCGGTTTTTGCTTTTGATTTTTCTTTTGATCTTCCCGCGGTGCGCAGGAAATTGTCCGTGGCCGGGAGGGTGGGTTGGCTGGGGGCGTGAGCCGCATGGATGCGGCGACCGAGCTTACATGGACGTACTTGCAGCGTCCCCCAGCCAACCCC
>NZ_JBSPUD010000022.1:0-4761 GCF_056861525.1 Stenotrophomonas sp. 82F1 | reverse complement strand
GGGGGGGGGTGGGCCGGCGTTGGGTGGGGCCCCCCGCCTTTACTGCCTGGTCCGGCCCCCCCCCCCCCCCCCCCCCCCCCCCCCGCCCCACCCCGATATCCAGCAGACACAACCACCGCGGAGGGGGCGGCGCCCGATGGCCGACGATGACCGACACTCTCCACACGCCCGTTAACACCGACCATGGCATGCTCGGCGCTCAGTCCACCCGGAGCCTTGGCCATGCGCCTGCTGACCCGCCTCATTCCCCTGTTGCTGCTGGCCTCCCTGCTGTCCGGCTGCGGCTACAACGCCATCCAGCAGAAGGACGAAGCGGTCAAGGCCAGCTGGTCCGAAGTGCTCAACCAGTACAAGCGCCGTGCCGACCTGGTGCCGAACCTGGTGCAGACCGTGAAAGGTTTCGCCAGCCAGGAAGAGCGCGTGCTGACCGAAGTCACCAACGCCCGCTCGCGCGTTGGCCAGATCAACGTCAACGCCGACGATGAAGCCTCGCTCAAGCAGTTCCAGCAGGCCCAGGGCGAACTGGGTAGCGCGCTGTCGCGCCTGCTGGTGGTCACCGAGAACTACCCGGTGCTCAAGTCCGACCAGAACTTCCGCGATCTGCAGGCGCAGCTGGAAGGCACCGAGAACCGCATCACCGTCGCCCGTGGCCGCTACATCCAGCAGGTGCAGGACTACAACACCTACATCCGCTCGTTCCCGCAGCTGATCACCGCGAAGATCTTCGGCTACCAGCCCAAGCCGAACTTCACCGTGGAAAACGAAGCGCAGATCTCCAACGCGCCGGCGGTTGATTTCGGCAACGCGCCGCAGCAGCAGCCCGCCCCGGCCCCGGGCCACTGACCCATGCGTCTGACCGCCACACTGCTGGCCCTGCTGTTGTGGCTGCCGTTGGGCGTGCAGGCGCAGACGCTGGCGCCGATCCCGGCGCTGGATTCGCCGGTGGTCGATACCACCGGCACCCTGGATGCCGCGCAGAAGCAGGCGCTGGTGCAGCAGGCGCTGGACCTGCAGCAGCGCAAGGGCAGCCAGATGCAGGTGCTGGTGGTGCCGACCACGCAGCCGGAAGACATCGCCCAGTACACCACCCGCGTGTTCGACCAATGGCAGATCGGCCGTAAGGGCGTGGATGACGGCGTGCTGCTGGTGGTGGCCAAGGACGATCGGCGGGTGCGCATCGAACCGGGTTATGGCCTGGAGGGCGCGATTCCCGATGCGATCGCCAACCGGGTGATCCAGGAGTACCTGGTGCCACGTTTCCGCGCCAATGACTATGCCGGTGGCATCACCGACGCCACGGCGATGCTGGTGAAGATCATCGACGGCGAACCGCTGCCGGCGCCGGTCAGCAGCCAGCAGGGGCGTGCGCCCGAGGGCGGCGATACCTGGTTCCTGGCGTTGTTCATCGGCGTGTTCGCCGGCAGCATCCTGCGTGGCGTGTTCTCACGCGTACCACGTCCGCTGCGCGGCCTGCTGGGGGGCGCCGGTGCGGCCGTTGCTGCCTTCCTGTTCACCTCCACACTGCTGGCCAGTGGCCTGGCGGGCGTGGTTGGCCTGGTGGTGGCGATGCTGTCCGGCCATCCGGGGCGTTTCGCTGGCGGTGGCGGTTGGGGTGGAGGCAGTTGGGGCGGTGGCGGCTTCGGCGGCGGTGGTGGATTTGGCGGTGGCGGCGGCTGGGGCGGCGGCGGTGGCCGTTCCGGCGGCGGCGGCGCGTCGGGGGGCTGGTGATGATCCAACGTCTGTGCAGGCATCTGTTTTCGCCATCGGTACGCCGCGCGTTCCCGCCGGCCACGCTGCAGGCGATCACCGAGGCGATCGCCGCGGGCGAGCAGCGCCATGGCGGCCAGGTGATGTTCGCCGTCGAGGCCGATCTGCCGCTGCACGCGCTGTGGCACAAGGTCACCCCGCGGCAGGCGGCCGAGCATGCGTTCGCCCGCCTGCGCACCTGGGATACCGCGCACAACAACGGCGTGCTGATCTACCTGCTGCTGGCCGACCATGCCATCGAGATCGTCGCCGACCGCGGCCTGCAGGGGCGGGTCGCGCCCGAGCAATGGCAGCGGGTCTGCACCCACCTGCGTGAGGGCCTGCGCGGTTCGCAGCCGGTAGCGGCGCTGCGCGATGCCATCGACGAGGTTTCCACCCTGCTGGAAGGGCACTTTCCGGCCTCGGCGCGGTCCGATCAGGACGGCCTGCCGGACACGCCGCAGATCCTGGGCTGAAGCCCGGCAATCGCGTGACCGGGGCCGCCGCGAGGCCGCTCCCGGGCGGCGCTAGAATATCGGCATCCCTGCAAGGCGCCCTTCATGATCTATTTCCACAACATCGACCCCATCGCCCTCTCGTTGGGACCGATCAAGGTGCACTGGTACGGCATCATGTACCTGCTCGGCTTCACCGCCGCCTGGCTGCTGGGGCGCAAGCGGATCGCCGACGGGCGCCTGCCGGGGGTCGATGCCAACGGCTTCTCCGACCTGCTGTTCTACGCCATGCTCGGCGTGGTGCTGGGCGGCCGCATCGGCTACATGCTGTTCTACGCGCTGGGCGATTTCCTGCACAACCCGCTGCTGCTGTTCAAGGTGTGGGACGGCGGCATGAGCTTCCACGGTGGCCTGCTGGGTGTGATCGCCGCCTGCTGGTGGTGGTCGCGCAAGCACGCGCTGCACTTCTTCGACACCATGGATTTCATGGCGCCGCTGGTGCCGCTGGGCCTGGGTTTTGGCCGCATCGGCAACTTCATCGGCGCCGAGCTGTGGGGCAAGTACACCGACGGCAGCTGGGGCGTGGTGTTCCCGTCCGGCCTGCCGGCACCGCTGAACCAGCTCGACCACGCCACCCTGCAGTCGCAGTTCGCCAGCGGTGCGCTCAACCCGTTCGCCCGCCACCCGTCGCAGCTGTATGAAGCGCTGCTGGAAGGGCTGGTGATGTTCGTGGTGTTGTGGACGGTGTCGGCCAAGCCGCGCCATCGCTATCTCATCGGCGGCCTGTTCGCGCTGCTGTACGGCATCTTCCGCTTCGCCGTGGAGTTCGTGCGCATGCCCGACAACGGCGTCTATGTGGCCTTCGGCTGGCTGACCAAGGGCCAGATCCTGTGCGTGCCGCTGATCGCCTTCGGGCTGGTGCTGCTGGTGATGTCGCGCCGCGCGCCGGTGCTGCAGCCGCAGCCGCTGGTGGTGGCGGAGGGCAAGGCATGAAGGCCTACCTGGACCTGCTCTCGCACGTGCTCGAAAATGGCGCGGAGAAGAGCGACCGCACCGGCACCGGCACCCGCAGCGTGTTCGGCTGGCAGATGCGCTTCAACCTCAACGACGGCTTTCCGCTGGTCACCACCAAGAAGCTGCACCTGCGCTCGATCATCCATGAGCTGCTGTGGTTCCTGAAGGGCGATACCAACATCGGTTACCTCAAGGACAACCAGGTGCGCATCTGGGACGAGTGGGCCGACGACAACGGCGACCTCGGCCCGGTGTACGGCAAGCAGTGGCGCAGCTGGGCCACGGCCGACGGCGGCAGCATCGACCAGATGCAGTGGCTGGTGGACGAGATCAAGCGCAACCCGGATTCGCGGCGGCTGGTGGTCAGTGCCTGGAACGTGGGCGAGCTCTCGCAGATGGCGCTGATGCCGTGCCACAACTTGTTCCAGTTCTATGTGGTGGACGGCAAGCTCAGCTGCCAGCTGTATCAGCGCAGTGGCGACATCTTCCTCGGCGTACCGTTCAACATCGCCAGCTACGCACTGCTGACCCACATGGTGGCGCAGGCCACCGGCCTGGGCGTGGGCGACTTCGTGCATACGCTGGGTGACGCGCACCTGTATTCGAACCACTTCGAGCAGGCGCGCGAGCAGTTGTCGCGTGAGCCGCGCGCGCTGCCGGCGCTGTGGTTGAACCCGGAGGTGACCGATCTGTTCGGCTTCCAGTTCGACGACATCCGCATCGACGGCTACGATCCGCATCCGGCGATCAAGGCACCGGTGGCGGTGTGAGTACGATGAAGCTGTCGATGGTGGTGGCGCTGGACCGCAATCGCGGCATCGGCCAGGGCAATGCCATGCCCTGGCACCTGCCGGACGACTTCAAGCACTTCAAGGCGCTGACCCTGGGCAAACCGATCCTGATGGGGCGCAAGACCGCCGAATCGATCGGACGGGTGCTGCCGGGTCGGACCAACCTGGTGCTGACCCGCAGCGGCCAGGTGCCGTTCGAGGGCATGCGTGCGGTGGCCTCGCTGGACGAGGCGAAAGCGATTGCAGAAGGCGAGGGCGCCAGCGAGCTGTGCATCATCGGCGGTGGCGAGATCTTCCATCAGCTGCTGGACCAGGCCAGCGATCTGTACCTGACCTGGGTCGATGCCGAAGTGCCGGCCGACACCCATTTCCCCGAGTTGGACCCGGGTGACTGGCAGGAGGTGAGCAGTGAGCCGCATGCAGCGGACGAACGCCATGCCTTCGCCTTCCGCTTCGTGCATTACGTGCGCCGCTGAGCGCGGAGTCCTGTAGAGCCGAGATCCTATGTTTGTGGTCAAGCCTGCTGGAAGCAGGCTTGACCCACTTTCAGCATGGCTGGATCAAAGTCCCGACCGCTCTTGAAGACGCCCCAGGCGATCTTGGCCAGCTTTCTGGCCAGGATGTTGAAGCTGGCGGTACTGCTGTGGCCGCGTTCGCGGATGGCCGTGTAAAGGGGTTTGCCGCCTTTCGATCGGGTCAGGCCCATGGCAGCCATGTAGAGGATCTGGCGCAGGCTGGCGTTGCCACGCTTGGAC
>NZ_JBSPUD010000021.1:0-97721 GCF_056861525.1 Stenotrophomonas sp. 82F1 | reverse complement strand
CGACGTTAAGGTGCGGGATGGGGATCGCTCGGCTCGTCTGTCGGCTGCTACCCGCAGATATCATGTTGACGGTCCCTCCACCCTGGCTCCTACATACCTCGTAGGAGCCGGGAGGAACATACAAGCCATGCTCGGCTGCTTTTGGCGGACACAAATCGCAGCCGAGCATGGCTCGGCTCTACAGCACCGCCTCACTCACGGCATCCGGTAGTGCCCGATGATCGCGTGCTGGAACAGCAGGTTTTCTTCCCGCGTGCCCCGCGCGATGTTGTGCAGCACCAGCGGCGTGCCGTCGGCCAGGCGCCGGTCGGAGACGATGCCCACGTGCAGCAGCCCGTTGCCGTTGAGCTTCCAGGCCACGATGTCGCCGGCAGCGAAGTCGCTGGCGCGGGCACTGATCGGCTGCTGCCAACCCTGGCGATCAAACCAGCGCATCAGGTTGGGCACACGCCGATGGTCGATGTTCCGATCCGGTCGTGACAGCCCCCACAGCGCCGGATAGGCGCTGAAATCAGCGCGCATGTCTTCGTTGACGCGGACCTGCAGGTCCAGCCCTTGCGTACGCAGGGCGCGTATCAGCACGTCAGTGCATACGCCGCGATCAGCGGGCACGTCGCCACCGGGGTAGGCCAGCACCTGATAGGCCGGGTCGTAGCGGGTGGTGACGCCGATCTGCGCGCGCGCGGCTGCGACCAACGGTGGAGAAGGTGTGGGAGCCGGTGCAGGGGCGGTGGCATTGTCGTCGCCGGCGGTCGCTGGCGACGACGAGGGCTGGCAGCCGCTGGCCAGGGCCAGCGTCAGCAGCAGCACCGTCCATGGTGCGCGGTTGCCTGGCTTCATGCCGAAGGAGGCGTGCCGTTGTTGTTGCCGCCACCACCGCCACCACCGCCACCACGGCGGCGGCGCCGGCGCGGACCACGGTTGCCGGGGGCGCCGGCCGTTGCAGCGTTGCCGTTGCCCTGGCCGCTGTCCTTGCCTTGCCCTGCCGCGCGCTCATGGGCAGGCCGTGCAGGCGGCCGCGCGTTGGCGACGGGTGCCGGCACGTCACGTCCCGGTACCTGCACCACACGCAGCTCATCGGTGTCGAGCTGGATCGCAGTGAGCTTGCCGCCCCACACTGCACCGGTGTCGATCGCGTGGATGCCCTGGGTGATGGTCAGGCCGAGCGCGGACCAGTGGCCGCAGACCACCTTCAGGTCGCGCTCGACCCGGCCCGGCACTTCGAACCAGGGATACAGCCCCTGTTCCTGGGTGCCCGGTGTGCCCTTGTCCTCGATGCCGATACGGCCGCGCGAGGTGCAGTAACGCATGCGCGTCAGCACGTTGATGATCGCCCGCGAGCGCTCGTAGCCGGTCAGGTTGGGCGCCCAGCTGGGCTTGTCGCCGTACATGTTGCGGAACAGCTTGCGGTAGCCGGCACCGTGCAGCTGCACTTCCACTTCGGCCGCATGCTTCTCGGCCATCTGCGTGGTCCACTTCGGCGCCAGGCCGGCATGCACCATCATCCAGCCAAGCTCACGGTCCACGTGCACCAGCTTCTGCAGGCGCAGCCAGTCCAGCAGCACGTCACGGTCTTCGGCCTGGACGATACGCAGCAGGTCCGGGTTGACCTTGCGCTGTTCCTCTTCGGTGCGCGCACCGACGGCCAGCAGCGAAAGGTCGTGGTTGCCGAGCACCACCACGCTGTGCTCGCGCAGCGAATGCACCAGCCGCAGCGTTTCCAGCGACTGTCCGCCGCGGTTGACCAGGTCGCCGCAGAACCACAGGGTGTCCTGCGCCGGATCGAAGCGGATCTTTTCCAGCAGGCGCTGGGTTACGTCATAGCAGCCTTGCAGGTCGCCGATCGCCCATACACTCATCGTTCGGCCTCCGTGTCAGTGCAGGGTGCGCGGGATGGCCAGCACGAAGGGTGCGACCGGCGCGGCGAATTCGGTGCCATCGTCGGCCACCATGTCGTAATGGCCCTGCATCGTGCCGTGCTCGGTGCCGAGCATGACACCTGAGGTGTAATGGAAGTCTTCACCCGGACGCAGGCGCGGCTGTTCGCCGATCACGCCATCGCCATCGACATGCTCGACGCGGCCGTTGGCATCGGTGATGCGCCAATGGCGTGCGACCAGGCGGGCGGCAACGCGGCCCTGGTTGTGGATGCGGATCGTATAGGCGAACGCATAGCGACCGTCTTCCGGTGCGGATTGGTCGTCGAGGAAGCGCGGGGCGACTTCGACGGAGATGGCATAAACGTCAGCGTCTTCCATACCGGCAGTGTAATCAGGTGGCATTGGCCAAAGCGATGAATTCAGCCACGTCCAGCTGTTCGGCGCGGGCGTCGGGACGCACGCCGGCGGCCACGAACTGCTCGGCGCTGACCACGTTGTTCAGGGCATTGCGCAGGGTCTTGCGGCGTTGGCCGAAGGCGGCCCTGACCACGTCGGCGAAGCGCTTGTGGTCCTTGATGTTGATCGTGGCCGGATCGCGCGGTATCAGACGTACCACGGCCGAGTCGACCTTCGGCGGCGGCCTGAACGCACCCGGCGGCACCACGAACAGCGAGGTCACCTCGCAGTAGGCCTGCAGCATCACGCTGAGGCGGCCGAACACCTTGCTGCCGGGACCGGCGGCCATGCGATCGACCACTTCCTTCTGCAGCATGAAGTGCATGTCGGAAATCACCGCAGCGTGTTCCAGCGCATGGAACAGGATCGGCGAGGAGATGTTGTAGGGCAGGTTGCCGACCAGGCGGATCGGCTGGCCATCGGCCAGCTCGGTGAAGTCCACCCGCAGCACGTCGCGGTTGACGATGGTCAGCTCGCCCAGCGGTTCGGCGGCGGCGGTCAACGGCGCGATCAGGTCGCGGTCGAACTCGATCACCGTCATCTTCGGGTGTACGCGCAGCAGCGGCAGGGTGATCGCACCCTGGCCGGGGCCGATCTCGACCAGGCGGTCGCCGTCCCTGGGATTGACCGCCATCACGATCTTGTCGATGTAGTAGCGGTCGGCAAGGAAGTGCTGGCCGAGCTGCTTCTTGGCCGGGGCGGAAAACACCGGGCCGGAGGGGGAATGCGGGGAAGTCATGTGCTCAGTGTACGTTGCCGTGCCAGCCGCGCACACAGCGTTGTGGCGGCCTGCAGGCTGGAAGGATCGGCAATGCCGCGGCCGGCAAGATCCAGCGCGGTGCCGTGGTCGACCGCCACGCGCGGGTAGGGCAGGCCCAGGGTCAGGTTCACCGCCTGCTCGAAGCCGGAGTACTTCAGCACCGGCAGGCCCTGGTCGTGGTACATCGCCAGCACGGTGTCGAAGCCGGCCAGCTTGGCCGGCAGGAACGCGGTATCGGCCGGCAGCGGACCGATCAGGTCCATGCCCTCGCTGCGCAGGCGCTGCAGCAGCGGGATGACCAGATCCAGTTCCTCGCGACCGAGGTGGCCGTCTTCGCCGGCATGCGGGTTCAGGCCCAGCACGGCGATGCGCGGTGCGGCCAGGCCGAACTCGCGGCGCAGCGCGGCATGCACGGTGCGCAGGGTGTGTTCCAGGCCGGGAGCGGTGATCGCATCGGCGACCTCGCGCAGCGGCAGGTGGGTGGTGGCCAGGGCCACGCGGACGATGTCGTTGGCCAGCATCATCACCACCTTCACTCCGGCCTGGTCGGCCAGCAGTTCCGTGGTGCCGCTGTAGGCGATGCCGCCCTGGTTGATCACCGCCTTGTGCACCGGGCCGGTCACCACGCCGTGCAGTTCACCGGTCAGGCAGGCCTGGCCGGCACCCAGCAGGGCGCCGATCACCGCGCCTGCGTTGGCAGGGTCGGTATGGCCGAAACGGGTGGGGGTGCTGTTGGCGACGGCGCGCAGGCGCAGGTCGCCGGGGACGCGGGCATGCGCGTCCTCGGGCAGCAGTTGCAGGGGCAGGTTCAGCGCGGCAGCGGCCGCGCGCAGGGTGTCCGGATCGGCGAATGCCAGCAGCCGGCAATCATCGCGCGGCTGCTGGACCAGTCGGACACACAGCTCCGGGCCGATCCCGGCGGGCTCGCCCGGTACCAGAGCGAGCTCGGGGAGCATGGCTCAGGACTGCGGCGGCGTGGCGGTATTTTCCGCCCGGTCACCGCTGCGGAAGCTGACGTAGGCTTCGCCACGCAGTTCCTGCAGGAAGCGGTTGTACTCGTCTTCCAGCTTGCGGCGGCCGATGGTCTCGCGGACCTGGGCGCGCTGGTTGTCGCTGCCGACGTCGGTCTGGCGGGTGCCTACGCGCTGCACGATGTGCCAGCCCGCATCGGTACGGAACGGCTGGCTGACGCCGCCGTCCTGGATGCCTGCCACCTGCTGGCCGAAGGCCGGGCCGAACGCATCGGCCGGGAACCAGCCCAGATCGCCGCCCTGGCCCTTGCTGTTGGTGTCCTCGGACGATTCCTTGGCCACCTGCTGGAAGTCGGCACCGCCGGCAATGCGGGCGCGCAGGGTGTCGATCTTGGCCTTGGCGGCCGCGTCGGACTGGGCATCGTCCACGCGCACCAGGATGTGGCGGCCGTGGTACTCGGTGACGGTGTGGGTGCCTGCCGCCGCGCTGGCGTCACGCACTTCCACCAGCTTCAGCAGCTGGAAGCCGCTCGGGCCGCGGATCGGACCAACCACTTCGCCGGGCTTCATCTGCTGCATCGTCTGTGCGAACGCCGCCGGGATTTCATCCAGGGTGCGCCAGCCGAGGTCGCCGCCTTCCAGTGCATTGGGGCTGTCGGAATAACGCACGGCCGCCGCATTGAAGTCCAGTTCGCCCTTGTCCAGCAATGCCTTCACGCCGTCGGCCTTCTTCTGGCCGGTGGCGATCTGCTCGGCGCTGGCGCCATCGGGCAGGGCGACCAGGATGTGTGCCAGGTGGAACTGGTTGCCGGCGTCGGCCTGCTGCTTCAGGGCCGCATCGACCTCGCCTTCGCTGACGCTGATGCGGCTCTGCGCAAAGCTCTGGCGCAGGCGCTGCACGGTGATCTCGTCACGCACCGAGGCGCGGAAATCGTTGAAGTCGATGCCGTCATGGGCCAGGCGCTGACGCAGGGCATCCAGGGTCGAACCATTCTGCTGGGCGATGGCGTTCATCGCCTGGGTCAGTTCCTGGTCGCTGACGCGGATGCCGCTGCCCTGGGCGCGGGCCACCTGCAGCTTGACCAGCACCAGGCGCTCCAGCACCTGGCGGCTGAGCACATCATCCGGGGGCAGCTGGGCCTCGCGGCCGGCGTACTGCGCCTTGATGTTGGCGATCGCACGCTGAAGCTCGCTCTGCAGGATCACGTCCTCATCGACGACAGCAGCGATGCGGTCCAACGGTTGGGCCTCCTGCGCAATGACCTGCAGGGGGGCGGACACGCTGGACACCGCCAGAAGCGATGCGAGGAGAACGGGGAAGCTCTTGGTCATGGGATCTGATTCGGATCGTAGTCATCGCGGGCCGCTCCGGTGTTGCTGGGCGGCACGAGATAGAGGTCGTCGCGGTTGTAGCCGAGGATAGCACGGCGCAAAGTGCGGTCCGTGTCCTGGCCGAGGGAGCTCAAGCCCTTGAGCACGAACTCGAGCTGGATGGAGTTGTTCATTTCGCCTTCGCGGTTGCGTACGTAGCGGCGGGCCACGGCGCGCACGGCCAGGCAGCAGCTGTCCCACTGTACGCCACCGATGATTTCCAGCGGTTCCTTGTCCTGCAACGAATAGTAATAGCGGCCCACCAGGCTCCAGCGCTCGTTCAGCGGGTACAGGAACGACAGGTCGGCCTGTTCCAGCAGGGTGCGGTCGTGCTTGTTGGCGGTGGCCGGGGCGCCGGAATTGATGCGGTAACGGTAGGTCAGGTTGACCACGCCGTCGTTGGACATCAGGTAGCGGGCGCGCACGCTGGCCAGATCCTCGCGCTTGTACTTGGGATCCCACTGATAGGTGGCACCCAGCGTCCAGCGGTCGTTGATCATGTAGTTGCCGTCGGCGATCCACGCCGACTTGCCCTTTTCCACCGGTGCGCCACCGGGGACCACCGTCACCCGCGATTCGTCGAAGTACTGGATCTGGCCGATCGAGGCCGAGAAGCGTTCCTTGCCGGTGGTCTGGTCGATGAAGCGGGTGCCCAGCGCCAGGGTCAGCTGGTTAGCGTCGTTCTGGCGATCTGCGCCGGTATAGCGAGAATCGCGGAACAGCTGGCCCCAGCTGAAGGTGAAGTCGCGGGTATCGAAGATCGGCAGCTCGTCCTGGTTGCGGTAGGGCGTGCGCAGGTAGAACAGGCGCGGCTCCAGGGTCTGCAGGAACGACTTGCCGCCGAGGGTGGTCTCGCGGTCGAAGAACAGGCCGGCATCCAGGCTGGCGATCGGCAGGCTGCGGCTGGGCGAGGTATTGCCGCGCAGCTGTTCGGGGGTGGCGGTGTTCGGGTCGATGCCCTGCGAGCGCAGAATCTGCCCGCGGATGCCGTTCACGCCATCAACCAGGCCACGGTCCAACTGGTAGGCGGTATAGCGGTAAGCCAGCGTAGGCGTGACATACCACGCCGCGCCGCTGATCGGGAACGACACGTACGGCTTCACGTCCAGTCGCGAGCCGCCGCTGACACCGATGCCGTCGGTCTGCCGGCTGCCGTTGCGGGTGTACTGCAGGTCGGGTCCCGCATCGGCGCCGTACTTGAAGTTGATGTCGTCGTGGGTGAAGCGCACGGCCTCGGCGTAGACACCGGTCTCCAGCCACGGCAGCAGCGGCTTGTCCCAGTTGAAATACAGGCGCGGCTGGCGGTTGTAGGCCAACGCACTTTCGTTGAGGGTGTAGTCGGTCAGCTGCCAGCGGTCGGCCATGATGCCGGCCGTCCAGTTCTTGCCGGTGCCGTACAGACCGACGGTGCTCTGCAGGTTCGAGGCGGTGACGCCCACCAGGCGGTTGGCGAAGTCTTCCACGTAACGCTCGTCGCTGACCCAGGCCAGGTTGGCGCGGGCCTGCCAGTGGTCGTCGAGGTTGTGGTAGCCGCCGAACATCACCCGGCCGCGGTCGCGGTCGCGCAGCTTGTCGTTGGGCATGAACGCGGTCAGCAGTTCGCCGCGGCCGCCTTCATAGAGGTAGCGGAACTCGTTGTCGAGCATCAGGCCGCGCCGGCTCATGTAGCGCGGGGTCAACGTGTCATCGTAGTTCGGCGCCAGGTTGAAGTAGATCGGCTGTGCGTAATCGAAACCGTTGCGCCCGGACATGCCCAGCTGCGGGAACAGCAGGCCGGTCTTGCGCCGGTCATCGATCGGGAACTTGAAGTAGGGTGCCCACAGCACCGGCACCTTGCCGATCCGCAGCACCGCGTTGCGGGCGGTGCCGAAGCCTTCATCGTTGTCGACTTCGATTTCCGGGGCGGTCAGCTTCCACACCGGCTGCGACGGGTCGCAGGTGGTGTAGGTGGAGCGGTGCATCTGCCCGACCGCGCCCTGCAGGTCGACCGATTCGGCTTCGCCGTTACCGCGGCGGGACACCAGCTGGTACTGGATGTCGGTGATCTTGTGGGTGTCGCTTTCCTGGTTGCCCTCGGCGCGCTTGGCGACCATCCGGATCGAGGCATCCTGATAGCGGACATTACCGTCGGCGACGTAGTTGCCGCTTTCGGTATCGAAACTGAGTTTGTCGGTACCGACGAACTGGTCGCCCCGGCGCAGCGCCACATTGCCCTGGTACTGCGGCACGGTGGTGGTGCCCAGCAGCTGGTCGCCCTCGATGTCGGTGGGCTGCTGTTCGCGCGCAGCGCTGGCGGCAGCCTTGTCCTGGCCGGGCACCGGCGTCGGCGCGTCGGTGAACGCAGGGATCACGTCGGTGGCCGGGCAAAGGCCCCAGTTGAGCGGCTTGTCATCAGCCCATGCCGGAAGGCAGACGGCGATGCTCAGGGGCAGGGGAAGCAGGCGGAGGGCTCGGCGCACGCGGTTCGGATTCGGGCGAAAACGGACGGTAGCTTGCCCCATCCCTTGCATAGGGGCAATGAAGGCCTCCCCGGATTGCCGGTTCGGGTTCATCCAGGCCCGTTGCCGGAAGGCGTCGCCATCAGTGCCTGCAGGTGGGCCACGCTGCACTCGGCCAGGGCCTGCAGGTCGTATCCACCCTCCAGCATCGACACCACCCGGCCAGCGGCATGGCGGCGTGCCAGCGCGTGCAGTTCGCGGGTGATCCAGGCGAAATCGTCGGTTTCCAGCATCAGGTCGGCCTGCGGATCGCGCAGGTGGGCATCGAAGCCGGCCGAGATCAGCAGCAGCTGGGGGCGGAAGTCGTCGATCGCCGGCAGCATCTCGTCGGCCCAGACATTGCGGAAACGGAAGCCACCACTGCCCGGTGGCAGCAGGATGTTCATCAGGTTGCCGGCACCGCGGTCACGGCGCAGGCCGGACTCGGGGAACAGCCCTGCCTGATGGGTGCTGTAGTAGGACACCCGGGCGTCGTGCTGGAAGATGTCCTGGGTGCCGTTGCCGTGGTGGACATCGAAGTCGACCACCGCGATCCGCTCCAGACCGTGCCGGTCGCGGGCGTAGGCGGCGGCAATGGCGATGTTGTTGAGCAGGCAGAAGCCCATCGCGGTACTGCTGGTGGCATGGTGGCCGGGCGGGCGTACCGCGCAGAAGGCCAGGGGATCCTCACCCAGCATCACCGCATCGACGGCCGCGACCCCTGCGCCGGCGGCATGCACCGCGGCGCTGGCCGAGCCTGGCGAGGTCCAGGTATCCATGTCCAGCTGGCGCAGCGGCGCGGTCTGCGGTTGCAGCACCAGATCCAGCAGCGCGCTGTCGTGGACACGGGTCAGTTCACCGAACTTGGCCGGCGGTGCTTCGCGCCAGTCCAGTTGGCCGGGGAAGGCCTCGTGCAGTGCGTCGAGCACCACCTGCAGGCGTTGCGGGCATTCAGGATGGCCTGGGCCGGGATCGTGCAGCAGGCAGGCGGGATGGGTGAAGACCAGCATGGCGGCTCAGCGCTGGCGATGCTGTGGCTGCCACAGCGCTTCGCCGTGGCCATCGGCCCGTGCCAGCACCCGCGCCAGCACGAACAGCAGGTCCGACAGCCGGTTGAGGTACTGCAGCGCTTCGCTGCGCACCGGTTCAACGCGGGCCAGGGCCACCGTGTCGCGCTCGGCGCGGCGGACCACGGTGCGCGCAAGGTGGCAGCGCGCAGCGGCCTCGCCACCGGCCGGCAGGATGAACTCCTTCAGCATCGGCAGGTCGGCGTTGTAGTGGTCCAGCTGCTGTTCCAGCGCCGATACGTCGGCGGCGTGGATCGCGGCATGGCCGGGAACGCACAGTTCGGCGCCCAGATCGAACAGCTGGTGCTGCAGGTGCACGACCAGCGCGCGGACGTCCTCCGGCAGCGGCACGGCCAGCAACAGGCCGAGCGTGGCATTGGCTTCGTCGACGGTGCCATAGGAGGCAACACGCAGATCGTCCTTGCCGACCCGGCTGCCGTCACCCAGGCCGGTGCTGCCGTCGTCGCCGGTGCGGGTGTAGATGCGCGAGAGGCGATGACCCATGGCGCGGCTCAGTGATGGATGTCGCGGCGGGCCTGCAGGAGCTTGAGCACCTGCTCCACGGCCAGCTGCAGTGCGGCGGCCAGGGCCACGTAGATCGCGGTGGTGCGCAGGTAGGGGCCGAACCACTGCGCGTAGTTCTGCGCCCAACCGGCCACGGTCGGCTCGGCCACGTTCTGGCTGGTCCAGTAGAAACCGCCCTGCGCCAGCAGATGGCACAGCGCCACCGACGCCACCAGCAGCAACGCACCCTTGCCCAGCACCGACCACTGCGCGCTGCGGTAGTTGCGGCCCAGCAGCATGCCGCCGGCCCACATGGCGAAGTACGCCGGCAACAGCAGCCAGTAGCCCGGCGACACGCAGTAGTGCTGCCAGAAATCGAGGCCGCTGCTGCGGATCACGATCCAGTCGACCAGCACCGCGAACACCATCAGCAGCGGGAACGCCCAGCGGGTCCAGCGGGCGAGGTAGAAGCCGCCGATGAAGAACACGGCCCAGGACGCGTCCGGGATTGCCGCGAAGTGATTGACGCGGGTCGCCGCCAGCAACAGCACGAGCACTGACAGGACGAAGGCGCGGGGTGCGGAGTCGGACATGGCGGTGGGGCCGGAGCGGATTCAGGTTTCATTCTAGCCCGGCGCGGCGCTTGGCGCAGGCCGGCCCCCTGCCGGGCATGCCGGCACGGCGAGCGCGTATCATGCGCCCATGAGTGAACGACATGACGTGCTGATCGTCGGTGGCGGTCTGGTGGGTGCCAGCCTGGCCATCGCCCTGGACCGCCTGGGCCGCGACGTGGGCCTGCTCGAAGCCAGTCCGGCCGGCGAGCTGCCCGCGGTGTTCGACCAGCGCAACCTCAGTTTTGCTGCCGCCACGATCAACGCGCTGACCGCGCTGGGGGTCATGCAGAAGCTGTCGATGGCGCCCGGCCCGATCCGCCGCATCCATGTCAGCCGCGCCGGTGATTTTGGCCGCGTGCAGCTCGATGCTGCCGATTACGACAGGCCGTGGTTCGGCCAGGTGGTGGTCGCGCGTGATTTCGGCCAGGCACTGGAAAGCCGGCTGCAGGAGCTGCCACGGCTGCGCCGCTACCGGCCGATGCGTTTCCTTGGCCTGGGCGAGGTGATTGACGGCTACCGTCAGGTGCGGGTGGCCGACGACAGCGGCGAGCGCATGCTGTTGGCGCGGCTGGTGGTCGGTGCCGACGGCACCAGCAGCGGCGTACGCGATGCGTTGGGCATCGAGGTCGATCGCCACGATTTCCAGCAGACGCTGTTCGTGGCCCGCGTGCGCAGCCAGCGTGCCCCCGATGGCACCGCCTGGGAGCGCTTCACCGATACCGGGCCGACGGCGCTGCTGCCGCGTGGCGACCGCCATTTCGGCACCGTGCATGGCGTTGCCCGTGACCAGGCCGAGGCGGTGATGGCGCTGGACGACAGCGCGTGGCTGCAGCGCCTGCAGCAGGCTATCGGCTGGCGTGCGGGTCGCCTGCTCGACTCTGGTCCGCGCAGCGCCTATCCGCTGATCCAGGTACTGGCGCGCGCGCTGGTGGGGGAGCGCACGGTGCTGCTTGGCAACGCCGCGCAGACCATCCACCCGCTGGGTGCGCAGGGCTTCAACCTCGGCCTGCGCGATGCGTTGACGCTGGCCGAGCTGCTGGAAGTGGAGGGCGATGCTGGCAGCGACGCACTGCTGCGATCCTACGTGGCCCGCCGCGAAGAAGATCGGCGGCAGACGGTGGCGTTTTCCGGCGGTCTTGCCCGGCTGACCAGCAATCCGGCGCCGCTGCTGCGCCCCCTGCGCAGCCTGGGCCTGGTCGCCGCACAGCGCGCCTCGGTGCAGTCGATGCTGGTTGGCGGTGCAA
Organism: Stenotrophomonas sp. 82F1; assembly: GCF_056861525.1. NCBI lineage: Bacteria > Pseudomonadati > Pseudomonadota > Gammaproteobacteria > Lysobacterales > Lysobacteraceae > Stenotrophomonas > Stenotrophomonas sp. 82F1. The sequence goes on along the minus strand of NZ_JBSPUD010000021.1, from coordinate 86,377 downwards.
TGGGCTTCCGTGGCGACGTGCCGCGCCTGTGCCGTGGAGAAGCCGCATGAACCGGCGCGCACGCCTGGACGTGGTCATTGTGGGCGGCGGCGTGGTCGGCGCTGCCTGCGCGCTGGCCCTGGCCGATGCTGGTCTTGCCGTGGCGCTGGTGGAAGGACGCGAGCCTGCACCGTGGCAGGCCGCACAGCCGGATCTGCGGGTGTTCGCCTTCGCCGCCGACAACGTGCATTTGCTGCAGCGACTCGGCGTGTGGCCGACGATCGCGCAGGCGCGGGCCTGGCCGTACCGGCGCATGCAGGTGTGGGACGCAGCCGGTGGCGACGACCTGCTGTTCGACGCGGACCGTTTCGGCCGTCGCGAACTGGGTTTCATCGTCGAGAACGGCTTGCTGCAGGATCGCCTGTGGGCGGCGCTGCCGGCCGCAGGCGTGGAGCTGCATTGCCCGGCGCGCGTGGAAGCGCTTGAGCAGGACGAGCACGGTGTGCGCCTGCGCCTGGATGATGGCCGTCGCATCGAAGCCGCGCTGGCCGTGGCCGCCGACGGTGCGGAATCGACCCTGCGCGGACTGGCCGGGATCGAGGTCGAGCGCCACGACTACCAGCAGCGCGGGGTGGTCGCCTATGTGGACAGCGAGCTGCCCAACCAGGCGACGGCCTGGCAGCGTTTCCTGCCGATCGGTCCGCTGGCGTTGCTGCCGGTGGCCGAGCGCCGCAGCTCCATCGTCTGGACGTTGCCCGACGATGAGGCGGCACGCGTACTGGCGCTGGACGACGACGCATTCAATCGTGAACTGACCCGTGCCTTCGCCGCACGCCTGGGTGAGCTGCGGCTGGCCTCGCCGCGCGCGGCGTTCCCGCTGCGCCGGCAGTTGGCCCGCCACTACGTTGCCGGTCGCGTGCTGGCGCTGGGCGATGCCGCCCACGTGGTGCATCCGCTGGCCGGGCAGGGCGTCAACCTCGGCCTGCGCGACGTCGCCGCCCTGCAGCACTGGCTGGCGCCGTCCGCCGAACGGCGTGGGCAACCCCGGTTGTCGCCGCAGCGTCTGCAGCGCTGGGCACGTGAGCGTCGCAGCGACAACCAGATCGCCGCGTACAGCTTCGACGCGATCAACCGGCTGTTCTCCAACGACGAGATGCACCTGACCCTGGCGCGTGGCCGCGCGCTGGGCTGTGCGGGCAAGTGGCCGCCGCTGGTGCAGGCGTTCTGGAAGCGCGCCGCAGGGGTGTGACCGACGGCGCATCCACGCATGGCGTGGATCTACTGGAATCGAGCGGGTAGATCCACGCCATGCGTGGATGAAGATCGCGAGTAGACGCCAACCTTGGTTGGCGCGCGTGCGCCGGATCATCCGCCGGTAGCACGCAGCACGGTTCATGGATTCCGCCGGGCATGGCCCGGCGCTACCTTCGTCGTTGGTAGATCCACGCCATGCGTGGATACCGTTACCGCAGTGGCCTCAATCCACCAGCCAACCGGCCAGATCGGCGCGGTCCAGCGTGCCGCGACGCTTCACGTCCAATGCGTTGAACTCATCGGCAAGCGCCGGATTCACCTGCGCCTCCTCACGGCTGATGAAGCCATCACCGTCCACGTCCAGCTCGGCGAAATGGAGGCGGTACTGGCCGACCACGCTGGCCGGCGCCAGCGAACGCACCGTTACCGGGGTTTCGCCCAGCGGCACCACGATGTCGACGCTGCCGGTCACGCGGCCGGCCGACAGTGACTGCTGGCGGACCACGCCACTGTCATCGCGCAGCGGAGCGCTCTGCGCCGGCTGCGGGCGCGCCGGCTGTGCCAGTGCCGGCGATGCCAGCAACGCGGTACTCAGCAGCTGGAAAATGCGCGTGGCGTTCATCAGCGCAGCGGCGACGCCAGCACCGTGATTTCCTCACGGTCGTGGTACAGCTGCTTGGCACGCACCACCAGCGGCTTGCCGGCCTGGTCCTGGAACAGGTCCAGGCACAGGCGTGTCTCGTCCCAGCGCTTCTTCATCGGCAATTTCAGGTTGAAAATCGCGTGCCTGCACCAGCCCTCGCGGAACCAGGTGGCCATGCGTTCGGCGACGCGACGCGGTTGCTCGACCATGTCGCAGACCATCCAGTCCAGCGGCTGTTCCGGATGCCAGTGGAAGCCGTCGGCACGCAGGTGCTCGACCAGGCCCGTGTCCAGTACGTGCTGGCGCAGCGGGCCGTTGTCGATGCTCAGCACATGCACGTGCTGGCGGGTCAGTACCCAGGTCCAGCCGCCCGGTGCCGCGCCGAGGTCGGCCGCGCGCATGCCCGGGCGAACCAGCGCTTCGCGTTCTTCCGGGGCGAGCAGGGTCAGCAGTGCCTCGTCCAGCTTCAATGCCGAGCGTGAGGGTGCGTCCGGCAACAGCTTCAGGCGCGGAATGCCCAGTGCCCAGGGGGCGCTGTCGTCCGGGTTGGCCACGCAGACAAAGGCGTGCGTGCCATCGACGAACACCACGTGCAGGCGCGGCAGGCGTGCGTTGGGTTTGTCGCTGAGCTTGCCAGCCTTGCGCAGCGCCGGGCGCAGGGCATTGCCGAACGCACGCGCAAGCCCGGACAGCGGTTTGCCGGCATCCGAATCGGGATGCTCCACCCACAGATCACCGAAGCGCGGCGCATCGGCCAGCACCTCCAGCATCGGCGTGATGCGATCGGCCGGGTCCAGCTGCGGCAGCTCGGCCAGCACCACCAGCTTCTGGCGGGCGAAGATCAGCTCGCGCCACGGCAGTCGCGGTGCAAGCGCCGCGGCTTCGTCGCACATGAAGAGCACGTAGCCATCATTGCGCTGGGTGCGGGCGTAACCGGCAAAACCGGCGGCGCCTGCGCGGAACTGCAGTTCGCCGGCCAGCTCCGGCTCGAAGCCCTGCCGGCACAGGCACAGCAGGCCGATGCCGGTCTCAGTAACGGGCGCCATCGCTTTCCCCATAGGTACGCAGCACGCTGCGCGCCGCATCGCGGTTCAGACCCTGCACCACCTCGATGCCGCGCTTGTTGAGTTCGCCCACCCAGTCGGCCGGCAGCGGGCCTTCATCGAACGGGGTCAGCTCTTCCACGTCGGCCGAACTGGCGCCGATCAGCAGGCGGTCGATGCCGGCCCACACGGTGGCGCCGTAGCACTGGCAGCACGGCTGCGAGCTGGTGGCCAGGGTGATCGGCGACAGCACCGCGTTCAGGCGCGGGGTCTGCAGGCGCTGCTGGGCCAGCATGTAGGCCATGTTCTCGGCGTGCGCCAGCGAGGTCGAATGCGGCATCACCCGGTTCACGCCGGCGGTGATCACCTTGTCATCCGGCCCGAACACCACGGCGCCGAACGGGCCGCCACTGGCGTGGTCGACATTCAACCGCGACAGCTCGATCGCCAGCGCGACCTTGGCCTCGTCGCCCGGATATCGACGATCCAGGTCGATCTGGTCGTGGATCCAGGCGGGAAGGGTCAGGTGGACTTGCGCGTACAGCATCGCGGGGGTGCCTCGTTGGGAGTGAAAGGAACAGGTGCAACAGATGTCGGCGCGCAGTGTAGCGGCAGTGGCATGTACCGGGCGTGCGCGCTGGATTCAGGCCGGTGACGGTGAGCCGGTGCGGATCACCACGTACTGCTTGCGGAACTCCAGCCCCGCCTGCGGCCAGCGCGCGGCGTAGGCGCGCAGCAGCGGCAGGGCAGGGGCGAAGTCATGGCCGTTGACCCGGCAGTCGGCTTCGCACTGGCCCTGCTCGTCGCGCGACGCGAACAGGCGGATGGCCAGGAAGTGGTGGGCCTTCAGCAGGTCGTCGAAGGCGTCGATGCTCTTGGTGAACAGGCAGCAGGGGCAGGAACCGTGGTCGTCCTCGCTGCACGCGGCAGCGTCGTCCAGTTCGCGGGCGCGGTAATGGGCCAGCGGCCCCAGCACCACGGTGCGCTCGTGTTCTTGGCCTTCGTCGCCGGTCGGGTAGGTCAGGCCCATCATCGGCAGATCCGGTGCGTCTTCGGCGCCGACGGCGGCCTGCAGGGTCGCCAGATCCACCCGCACCCAGGTGTCGAAGCCGGACAGCAGGGATTCCTGTTCGGTCGCGCCATTGGCGTGCTGGTACTCGAACAGGCCATCGGCGAACAGGCCGGCGTGGCGGGTCTCGATGACCGTGGAGGTCTGCCAGCCGCCGTTGTCGCGTTCGTTGCTGGCGACGCTGTGTGGCGTCAGCTGCAGGCCGCTGTCGAGTCGCAGGTCGTCGCCCTCGACGGTGCAGGCGATGTCACGGCCCAGCAGGACCTGGTGCAGCAGCGGCAGGAGGGGAGAAGCGGTCGTGGTCATCGGGGCACCTGGTTTGCAGGGTGGGGCGCAGCCGCCGGGCAGGGCTGGCGTTACAGAGCGTCGAGTTCGGCGCGATATCGCCGTGCGTCGGATTGCTGCTGCGGATCGTTGCCATGGTCGCGCAGCCAGGTCTCCAGCTCGCGTCGATAGTCCGCGCGGAACCCAGCGTTGTCCGGGCTGAAATGCAGCTTGCGCGCGGCCACCTCGACCCGTTCGCGCGCACGTGCGCGGGCCTGGGCAATGCCATAAGGCGACTGCTCGGTGAGGATGACGAAGTTGCGGGCAAAACCGTTGACGTACTTGACTGCAAAAGGTTGGTTGGCCCCTGGAATGCGGATCGCATTGCTTAGCGGCCACAGGGCTGCCGTATCAGTATGCATGACCGTTTCGACATCGCGGCCGTCGGCCGTGTGCAGCACGACCTCGTAACGCCAGATGTACTGTTCGTTCAACTGCGAGCTGGTCTGTTCAGTCCGCACGATGATCGCCTCGCCCGGTTCGCCGGCCAGGTTGAGGAAGGCGGCATTGGCAAACTGCCCGACGATCATGTTCAGCAGGGCCAGAGGGAACACGACCAGGGCGAAGCCAGGGCGGCGGCGGCGCCACGATACCAGGCCGATCAGCAGCAGCGCGGCGAAGAAGACCAGCACCGCGTGCCCGGTCAGCAGCCAGAACAGGAAAGACAGAACTGTCAGCATGGCGGCTCGAGAGCGGGCACCGTTCAGGTGCCCGCCTATCCGATCAGGCCGACCAGGTGTCGCGCAGCGTCACGCTGCGGTTGAACACCGGCTTGGCTTCGGTGTGGTCGCGGCGGTCGGCAACGAAGTAGCCGGTGCGCTCGAACTGGAACGACTGTTCCGGCGCAGCGGTGGCAGCCGCCGGCTCGACATAGCCGGTGACGGTGCGGCGCGATTCCGGATTGAGGTAGTCGCGGTAGGTCTTGCCTTCCGATTCGTCGTCCGGGTTCGGCACCGAGAACAGGCGGTCATACAGGCGGATCTCGGCCGGCACACCGTGCACCGCGCTGACCCAGTGGATGGTGCCCTTGACCTTGCGGTTGGCGCCTTCCATGCCCGGGCGCGATTCCGGATCCAGCCAGCCGCGCAGCTCGGTGATGGTGCCGTCGGCATCCTTGATCACGTCATCGCAGCGGATGATGCCGGCGCCGCGCAGGCGCACTTCGCCACCGGGAACCAAGCGCTTCCAGCCCTTCGGCGGCACTTCGGCGAAGTCCTCGCGGTCGATCCACAGCTCACGTGCGAACGGCACGTTGCGGGTACCGAAGCTTTCATCCTTCGGATGGTTACTGAAGGTCAGCTGCTCTTCGTGGCCTTCGGCGAGGTTGGTCAACACCAGCTTGACCGGGTCGACCACGGCCATGCGGCGCGGTGCGGCGCTGTCCAGGTCTTCGCGCAGCGCGCCTTCCAGCACGCTGAAATCGATCATCGAATTCTGCTTGCTGATGCCCACGCGCTCGGCGAACAGGCGCATCGCCGCCGGCGTGTAGCCACGGCGGCGCAGGCCCTGCAGGGTCGGCATGCGCGGGTCTTCCCAGCCGTCCACCAGCTGTTCGGTGACCAGCGCCATCAGCTTGCGCTTGCTCATCACCGTGTAGTTGATGTTCAGGCGCGAGAACTCGATCTGGCGCGGCTTGGCCGCTTCGCGCGGCAGGCCGGCGTCGACCAGCGGCTGGGTCAGCGCGTCATCGTGGGCGAAGTCGACGTTGTCCACGCACCAGTCGTACAGCGGGCGGTGGTCTTCGAATTCCAGCGTGCACAGCGAGTGGGTGATGCCCTCGATCGAATCGCCCAGTGCATGGGCGAAGTCGTACATCGGGTAGATCGGCCACGCGTTGCCGGTGTTCTGGTGCTCGACGTGCTTGATGCGGTACAGCGCCGGATCACGCAGGTTGATGTTGCCGCTGGCCATGTCGATCTTGGCGCGCACGGTGCGCGCGCCATCGGGGAATTCACCGGCACGCATGCGGCGGAACAGGTCAAGGTTTTCCTCGACGCTGCGCTCGCGCCACGGCGAGGGACGCCCCGGCTCGGTCAGGGTGCCGCGGTAGGCGCGCACTTCCTCGGCCGACAGGTCGCAGACGTAGGCCTTGCCCTGTTCGATCAGCTTCTCGGCGGCCAGGTAGTAGGTCTGGAAGTAGTCCGAGGCGTGGCGCAGCTCGTTCCATTCAAAGCCCAGCCAGCGCACGTCGTCCTGGATCGCGGCCACGTACTCCGGGTCTTCCTTGGCCGGGTTGGTGTCGTCGAAACGCAGGTTGCAGACGCCGCCGAACTCACCGGCGACACCGAAGTTCAGGCAGATCGACTTGGCATGGCCGATGTGCAGGTAGCCGTTCGGCTCCGGCGGGAAGCGGGTCTTGATCGCCTGGTGCTTTCCGCTGGCCAGGTCCTCGCGCACGATCTGGCGGATGAAATCGCGCTTCTCGTGGCTGTCGGCGGGGGTCTCGGGGCTGGCGGGGGTGTGCTCTGACATGAGTCGGCGAAAGAAAGGCAGAAAGATTGCCAGTCTAACGCTTACCGGGAAGGGCTGCCCGGGTTGCCGCAGCGGCACCATTCAGCCCCCGGGCGTATGCTGGAATCCTGTCCCACGGAGCCGCCCCATGCACATCGTGTACAAGGCCGACAATCTGTTCGACGCCCACCTGGTCAAGCACGCGCTGGAAGACGCCGGCATCCCGGCGTTCGTGTTCGGCGAGTCGCTGTTGGGTGGCATGGGCGAGCTGCCGCTGTTCGGCGTGCTGCGGGTCGGGATCCCGGACGCCGCGCGCCCGCAGGCCGAGGACATCGTCGCCGCGCTGGACTTGGGCCACGCCCCCGGCGACCCCATTTCAGATGTAGACGACATTGCCGGCCTTCCGGCGTAGGAGCGCATCATGTTGGGAATTGGCCAGGGCATCCTCGGCATCGGGGCCTTCAAGCAGCGCCTGCCGCGCCCGGAAGAAGCGCTGCCGGGCCGCGAGCAACCGCTGCCACTGCACAGCAACCAGCACTTCGTGAACAGCCATCCGCTGAAGGACCGGTTCGCCGGCCTGCAGCAGATCCGCTTCGCGCTGGGCTGCTTCTGGGGTGCCGAGCGCAAGTTCTGGACCGAGCCGGGCGTGTACAGCACCTCGGTGGGCTATGCCGGCGGCATCACCCCGAACCCCACCTATGAAGAGGTCTGTTCGGGCCTGACCGGCCACACCGAGGTGGTGCAGGTGGTGTTCGACCCGGCGGTGGTGAGCCTGGAGCGGCTGCTGCAGCTGTTCTGGGAGAGCCATGACCCGACCCAAGGCATGCGCCAGGGCAACGACACCGGCACCCAGTACCGTTCGGCGATCCACGCCACCGACGAGGCGCAGTACGCGGCGGCGCTGGCCAGCGGCGAGGCCTACCAGGCGCAGCTGGCTGCGGCCGGATACGGGCCGATCACCACCGAGATCGTGTACCCGGCGCCGGAGTACTACTACGCCGAGGATTATCACCAGCAGTACCTGGCGAAGAATCCGAACGGCTACTGCGGGATTGGTGGTACAGGCGTGAGCTGCCCGATCGGGCTGGATGTGGAGGTGCCGCGCTGACGCGCGGTGGTCCGCCTGCGGCGGGCAGAGGCTGAAAGCAACGGCCAAAGCCAAAGCCAAAGCCAAAGCGGCTCTGGGTTGCTGTGGGTTTGGCGGGACGGGTACAGATGGCGGGACACGCCGTAAACCCATCCCTGGGGGCTCGGCCACGGCATCCATGCCGTGGACGGTCCCGCCATCTGCACCCGTCCCGCCTTCGACAGTTTCCCGGTGACGGTGGGCAAGAGCATTGGGTTACTGACGACCTGATAGAAAACAAAAAGGACGCGGCATTCGCCGCGTCCTTTTTGTTTGTGAGCACGCGCAGCGCGCGACCCGCTTTTGCTCTTCTTTTCTTTCTTCCGTGGCGGACCGCCGCAGGAAACTGTCAGAGGGCGGGCGGGTTGGGTTCGCGGGGGTGTCCGCGGCATGGATGCCGCGGCCAAGCCTCCATGGACGGATTCACGGCGTCCCCCGCGAATCCAACCCGCCCGACCCAGCGCGGCTGTTGCTTCATGCAGTTCGCGACCAAGCCCCCCGCCACGAGGGGCTCAGCCGTTGGCCGGAACCCTTACAGTGCCTCGCGGATCCGCTGACGCAGCGCTTCCAGATCCTTGGCAAACGCATCGATACCCGTTACCAGCTTCTCGGTTGCCATCGGATCGGCCGCCAGGTCCGCAGCGAACTTCGCCGCGTTGATCGGCGTCACCTGCACCGCCTCAGCGGCACCGGCCACCAGCTTGCGCGGCAGCACGCCGTGGTCGGCATCCAGCTTCTCCAGCAGGTCCGGCGAAATGGTCAGGCGGTCGCAGCCGGCCAGCGCTTCGATCTGCGCGGTCGAACGGAACGAGGCACCCATCACCACGGTCGGCGAACCGCGGCGCTTGAATTCGGCATACACACCACGCACGAACACCACGCCCGGGTCCTCGTCGATGTTCGCCGGGGTCTGGCCGTTGGCCACGTACCAGTCGAGGATGCGGCCGACGAACGGCGAGATCAGGAACGCGCCCGCTTCGCTGCAGGCCAGTGCCTGGGTGGGGTTGAAGATCAGGGTAAGGTTGCAGTCGATGCCTTCGGCCTGCAGCACGCGCGCGGCTTCCACGCCTTCCCAGGTCGCGGCGATCTTGATCAGGATCTTCTCGCGCGGAACGCCGGCATCGGCGTACATCTGGATGAACTGGCGGGCCTTGGCCACGGTCGCGGCGGTGTCATGGGCCTGGTCGGCATCCACTTCGGTGGACACGCGGCCTGGTACCAGCGTGCTCAGCAGCGCGCCGACGCCGATGGTCAGGCGGTCGGCCACGGCGTGCACCACGGTCTCGCGGTCGCCGCCCTGCTGGCGGCCCCAGGCCAGTTCGCGTTCGATCAGTTCCGCATAGACCGGCAGGTCCAGCGCCTTCTTCACCAGGGTCGGATTGGTGGTGCAGTCCACCGGCTGCAGGCGCTTGATCGCCTCGTAGTCACCGGTATCGGCAACGACCACGGACAGTTCGCGCAGCTGGGACAGTTTGGACGGGGTACTCATTACGGCTCCTGATGCGGGGATTGCAGGGAAACTGATCGCGCGCGGTGCGCAGCGCAGGTCAGGGACGGTCGTTGTGGACCGCGCTCACGCGCAGCCGCAGCTTGCGGCCGCCGGGGGCGGTCCAGTCGATGCTCTGGCCCACGGCCAGGCCAAGCAGGGCGCTGCCGACGGGCGCCAGCACGGACACCTTGCCTTCATCGACATTGGCTTCTCGGGGGAAGACCAGGGTCAGGACATGCTTCTCGCCCGACACTTCATCTTCGCACTCCACGCGCGAATGCATCATGACGATGCCTTCGGGAATCTGGTCTGGCGGCAACACGGTCGCCCGGTTGAGTTCGTCGGCAAGCGCACGCGCGGCCGGCGTCTGGCTGTGTGCCGGAGATTCGAGCATGGCGTCCAGGCGGTCCATGTCGAGGGTGGAAACAGTGATCGACGGCGGCAGGCCGCTGGCGGTGTTCATGGTGACGCTCCTTGGTTGAAAGCCATGCAAAAGGCGGCACCTGCTGGCGCCGCCTGACTGTATTGTGGGGACAAATGCGGCCGGAATCGACTCCCGGCGGTTTCAAGGCCCGGCTGCGGTGTCTCAGCCGTTCAGCACCGGCGTGGGCGGGGTGGCGGCATCGCCGTTTGCCGGGGCCAGCGCCTCCAGCGTGAACAGCGCATCGGGCAGGCGCTTGAACTGCTCGGCCAGCTCCATCAGGAACTCGTTCATCGCCGAGCTGCGGCGCCAGATCATGGCGATGCGCCGGCTGGGACGGCCCTCGCCGACGAAGTCGAGCAGGCGGATGTTGTTCGAGCGCGGCACCGGCGGCTGTACCGACAGGCTGGGCAGCAGGGTGATGCCGACGTCGGCAGCGACCATCTGTCGCAGTGTTTCCAGGCTGGTGGCGCGGAATTCGGACTTTTCATTGGCGCCGAACAGGCGACAGACTTCCAGCGCCTGGTCACGCAGGCAGTGGCCGTCTTCCAGCAGCAGCAGCTTCTGTGTGGCCAGTTCCTGTACGTCCAGATGCTCGCGCGTGGCCAGCGGATGGCGGCCTGACACGGCCAGCAGGAACGGCTCCTCGAACAGGAATTCGGCATGCAGCTGGTCGTCGATCACTGGCAGCGCCAACAGTGCGGCGTCCAGTTTGCCTTCGCGCAGGCGCTCCAGCAGCACATCGCTCTTTTCTTCCACCAGCAGCAGTTCCAGCTCGGGGAAGCGGCTGCGGATGCGCGGAATCACGTGCGGCAGCAAGTACGGGCCCAGGGTCGGGAAGATCCCCAGGCGCACGGTACCCGCTTCCGGATCACGGCTGCGCCGCGCCGCTTCCTTCAGTTGTTCCACCTCGGACACGATCACCCGTGCCCGCGCGGCCGCTTCCTGGCCTGCAGGGGTCAACATCACCTTGCGCGGCGCGCGTTCCACCAGCGGCAGGCCCAGTTCTTCTTCCAGCTTGCGGATCTGGGTCGACAGCGTCGGCTGGCTGACGAAGCAGGAGGCGGCGGCCCGGCCGAAGTGCTTGTGATCGGCCAGGGCCACCAGGTATTTCAGGTCACGCAGGTTCATCCTCAGACCTCTCGGGGTACTGCACCGGCAGGGCGTTGCCCCGCCGGTTGATGGTGCTCCCGATGGCCTGGGAACGTTGGATCAGGCCGCTTCGGCCACCGCACCGCTGCTCTTGGGAACCGAGGAGCGGATCAGGTGATCGAAAGCGCTCAGTGCGGCGGTCGAACCGGCGCCCATCGCGATGATGATCTGCTTGTAGGGTACCGTCGTGCAATCACCCGCGGCGAACACGCCCGGCAGATTGGTCTGCCCGCGGTCATCGATGACGATCTCGCCACGCGGCGAAAGGGCCACGGTGTCCTTCAGCCACTCGGTGTTCGGCAGCAGGCCGATCTGCACGAAGATGCCTTCCAGTTCGACGCGATGGGAATCGCCGCCGACACGGTCCTTGTAGACCAGACCGGTGACGCGGCTGCCGTCGCCCAGTACTTCGGTGGTCTGCGCGCTGGTCAGCACGGTGACATTGGCCAGGCTGCGCAGCTTCTTCTGCAGCACTTCGTCGGCGCGCAGGCTGGAATCGAATTCCAGCAGGGTCACATGCGACACGATGCCGGCCAGATCGATGGCGGCTTCAACGCCGGAATTGCCACCGCCGATCACCGCCACGCGCTTGCCCTTGAACAGCGGGCCATCGCAATGCGGGCAGTAGGCCACGCCCTTGTTGCGGTACTGGTCTTCGCCGGGCACGTTCATCTGCCGCCAGCGGGCGCCGGTGGACAGGATCACCGAGCGCGACTTCAGCACCGCGCCGTTTTCCAGCTGCACCTGCACCAGGCCGTCTTCACCGGCCGGCACCAGCGCAGTGGCGCGCTGCAGGTCCATGATGTCGACCTCGTATTCGCGCACGTGCTGCTCCAGCGCCGTGGCCAGCTTCGGGCCTTCGGTCTCCTTCACCGAAATGAAGTTCTCGATCGCCATGGTGTCCAGCACCTGGCCACCGAAACGCTCGGCGGCGATGCCGGTACGGATACCCTTGCGCGCGGCGTAGATCGCCGCAGCGGCGCCGGCCGGGCCACCACCGACCACCAGCACGTCGAAGGCGTCCTTGGCGCCGATCTTCTCGGCATCGCGCTTGCTGGCATTGGTGTCCAGCTTGGCCACGATCTGCTCCAGCGTCATGCGACCCTGGTCGAACACCGCACCGTTGAGGTACACGGTCGGCACCGACATGATCTCGCGCTGCTCGACTTCTTCCTGGAACAGCGCACCGTCGATGGCCACGTGCTGGATGCGCGGGTTGAGCACCGCCGCCAGGTTCAGCGCCTGCACCACGTCCGGGCAGTTCTGGCAGGACAGCGAAAAGTAGGTTTCAAACTTGTATTCACCTTCCAGGTTCTGCACCTGCTCGATCAGCTCGGCGGTGGCCTTGGACGGATGCCCACCGACCTGTAGCAGGGCCAGCACCAGCGAGGTGAACTCGTGGCCCATCGGCAGGCCGGCGAAGGTCAGGTGGATGTCCTGGCCCGGCGTGCCCAGGTCGAAGGACGGCACGCGGCCCTGGCCATCACGCAGCACCTGCAGCGAGATCTTGTCCGACAGGCTTTCCAGGGTCTGCAGCAGGTCCAGCATCTCCTGCGACTTGGCACCGTCGTCGGCATGCGCGGTGATCTGGATCGGGCGGGTCACGCGCTCCAGATAGGTCTTCAGCTGCGACTGCAGGTTGGCGTCCAACATGGTCTTCTCCTGGCTTCAGGCAAAACGGGGGCGTGGCACCGCTGTAGAAGGTAGCGGACCAGCGAGGGGGTAGGGGTGAACCCAAGACAGCGACCGTGGAAGGGGCTGGCTGGCCAAGGCTGGCGCGCGTTGGCTGTCTTGGGTTCACCCCCACGCCGGCGGGGGGACCGGCACGGGGATGAAAGGCGCGCCGCAGCGTGGGGCTGCGGCAGGCCGGTACTGCGGGTACTGCTTTAGATCTTGCCGACCAGGTCCAGCGACGGGGTCAGGGTCTTTTCGCCTTCCTTCCACTTCGCCGGGCAGACCTGGTTCGGGTTGGCGGCGGTGAACTGGGCAGCCTTCAGCTTGCGCAGGGTCTCGGAGACGTCACGGGCGATCTCGTTGGAGTGGATCTCCAGGGTCTTGATCACGCCTTCCGGGTTGATGATGAAGGTGCCGCGCAGGGCCAGGCCTTCTTCTTCGATGTGCACGCCGAAGGCGCGGGTCAGCTGGTGGGTCGGGTCGCCGACCAGCGGGAACTGGGCCTTGCCGACGGCCGGCGAGGTTTCGTGCCAGACCTTGTGCGAGAAGTGGGTGTCGGTGGTGACGATGTAGACCTCGGCGCCGGCCTTCTTGAACTCGGCGTAATGGTCAGCGGCGTCTTCGATCTCGGTCGGGCAGTTGAAGGTGAAGGCTGCCGGCATGAAGATCAGGACCGACCACTGGCCCTTCAGGGTGCTGTCGGAGACCTTGATGAACTCGCCATTCAGGTAAGCATTGGCTTCGAACGGCTGGATCTGGGTGTTGATCAGGGACATCGTTTTTCCTCTGGGTGAAGGGGAGTGGGTGAATCGACAGGAGCTAGGTTACCGGTTCCATTTCGATAAGGACAATGCATTGATTGCATCTATTTGATAGATACAGGCTATCAAAATCAAATGAGCAGGCACTGAACCCGGCCACGTCCATCCTGCAACTGCCTGTGTGACAAGGAAAATCTTCCTGGACGTGTGAAGAGCGCTGATAGCCCCTCTTTATCCCCTCTGGCGGAACCTGAACGGATTCCAGCATGTTGTAGCGTCGAGCCATGCCCGGCTGTGGATCCGTAGAGCCGAGCCCACGCTCGGCTGTGGACCTGTAGCCGAGCCTACGCTCGGCTGTTCCAGAAGCAGCCGAGCATCGGCTCGGCTCTACAATTGCCGGATGTCTCTGCAACCCGAACCCACCCTGCGCCAAGTCGTGACCGACGCGAGTACCCGGCTGGGCGGCGTCGACGCCCGCCATGAGGCCGAACTGCTGCTGCTGCATGTGCTGGAGCGACCGCGCAGCTGGTTGTTCGCGCATGCCACCGATCCGTTGCCGGTCGCCGAACAGGCCGCTTTCAAGGCCCTGCTGGGCCGTCGCCTTGCGGGTGAACCGGTGGCTTACCTGACTGGCCACCGTGGCTTCTGGACACTGGACCTGGAGGTCGACCCGGCCACTCTGATTCCGCGCCCGGAGACCGAACTGCTGGTGGAGCTGGCGCTGGACCGCCTGCCACCGGACCGCGCGCTGCAACTGGCCGACCTCGGCACTGGCAGCGGCGCCATCGCCCTGGCCCTGGCCAGCGAGCGGCCGCAGGCGCAGGTACTGGCCACCGACGCCAGTGCCGCTGCGCTGGCGGTGGCGGCCCGCAACGCCGCGCGCCACGAGCTGGGCAACGTCCGTTTTGCCGAAGGTGGTCACGACTGGTACGCGCCGCTGCGCGGCGAACGCTTCGATCTGATCGCCAGCAACCCGCCGTATATCGCCAGCGACGACCCGCACCTGGTGCAGGGCGACCTGCGCTTCGAACCGGCCACCGCGCTGGCCTCCGGCGTGGATGGGCTGGACGACATCCGTCGCATCGTCGCCGGCGGCGCCGACCACCTGCAGCCAAGCGGCTGGCTGCTGATCGAGCACGGCTGGGACCAGGGCGATGCCATCCGCGCGCTGTTCGAGCAGGCCGGCTACAGCGACGTGCAGACCGTGCAGGACCTGGAGCAGCGCGACCGGGTCACCCTGGGCCGGCGACCGGCCTAGAATGGGGGTTCTCCTGCCAAGGGCAGGGCACCACCACGGAGCTGCAAGCATGCGTACGCTGTACCCCGCCATCACCCCCTACGACGTCGGCACCCTGAAGGTCGACGACCGCCACACGCTGTACTTCGAACAGTGCGGCAACCCGGACGGCAAGCCGGTGGTGATGCTGCATGGTGGCCCGGGCGGCGGCTGCAGCGACAAGATGCGCCAGTTCCACGACCCGGCCAAGTACCGCATCATCCTGTTCGACCAGCGCGGCGCCGGTCGTTCCACCCCGCACGCCGATCTGGTGGACAACACCACCTGGGACCTCGTCGCCGATATCGAGAAGCTGCGCGAGCACCTGAAGGTCGATCGCTGGCAGGTATTCGGTGGCAGCTGGGGCTCGACCCTGGCGCTGGCCTATGCCCAAACCCATCCGCAGCGCGTGACCGAACTGGTGCTGCGCGGCATCTTCATGCTGCGCCGCTGGGAACTGGAATGGTTCTACCAGGAAGGCGCCAACCGCCTGTTCCCGGATGCGTGGGAGCACTACCTGAAGCCGATTCCGGCGGTGGAGCGCCACGATCTGATCTCTGCTTTCCATCGCCGCCTGACCAGCGAAGACGAAGCAACGCGTCTGGATGCGGCCAAGGCCTGGGCGGTGTGGGAAGGCGCGACCAGCTTCCTGCATGTGGACGACGACTTCATCAACAGCCATGAAGACCCGCACTTCGCGCTGGCGTTTGCCCGCATCGAGAACCACTACTTCGTCAACGGCGGTTTCTTCGAAGTGGAAGACCAGCTGCTGCGCGACGCGCACCGCATCGCCGACATTCCGGGCGTGATCGTGCACGGCCGCTACGACGTGGTCTGCCCGCTGGCCAACGCCTGGGACCTGACCAAGGTGTGGCCGAAGGCGAAGCTGGAGATCACCCCGGCCTCCGGCCACTCGGCGTTCGAAGCCGAGAACGTCGACGCGCTGGTGCGCGCCACCGATAGTTTCGCCTGATCGGGTCGTGGTAGAGCCAGGCCATGCCTGGCTGCTCTCGTGTTGAATCATCCACGCATGGCGTGGATCTACTACGGCCCAGTAGAGCCAGGCCATGCCTGGCTGCTCTCGCGTTGAATCATCCACGCATGGCGTGGATCTACTGCGGGTCGGTATCCACGCATGGCGTGGATCTACTACGGGTCGGTATCCACGCATGGCGTGGATCTACTACGGGTCGGTATCCACGCATGGCGTGGATCTACCAATCCCCGGCGAGCAACGCCTCGGCCAGCACCTGCAGCTTCGGCGAGTGTTGCCGCGACGGCGGATAGATCAACGACAACGCGCGGCTGCGGCCTTCAAACGGCTGCAGCACGCGCTGCAGGCGGCCATCGGCCAGCGCATCGGCCACGGCGAAATCCATCACCTGCACGATGCCGATGCCGGCAATGGCTGCCTCCACCAACGGGTCGCCGCAGTCGAACACCATCCGCGTCGGCGGCGTGACCTCGCGCAGCTGCCCGTCCTGCAGGAACTGCCAGTCCACCAGCCGGCCGCTGCGCAGGTTGCGCACCGCCAGGCAGGCATGGTCCTGCAATGCCGCCACATCGGCCGGCTCGCCCTGCGCGGCCAGGTAGGCCGGGCTGGCCACGGTCACCCAGCGCAGTGGCTTCAACGGACGCGCCACCATCCGCTGGTCGGCGATGGTGCCGGTGCGCAGGGCGGCATCGAAGCCTTCCTCCACCAGATCCACCAGCCGGTCGCTGAGCACCGCTTCCACCTGCAGCTGCGGATGCTGCTGCAGCAACGGTCCCAGCAACGGCACCAGCACCTTGCGCCCGAACATCGACGGCGCGCTGATCTTCAACGTGCCCGACGGCATGCAGGGGCGGTCGGCCAGCAGCCGCTCGGCGTCCTCCATTCCGCACAGCAACGGTCCCACCTGCTCGACGAACTGCTGGCCATCCGGGGTCAGCGCGACGTTGCGCGTGTTCCGCTGCAGCAGCTTCACCCCCAGCGAGGCTTCCAGGCGGCCGATCGCGCGCGACAGCCCGGACTGGCTCAGGCCGAGCTGGCCGGCGGCCACGGTGAAGCTGCGCGCCTCGGCTACCTGCACCAGCATGCGCACGGCATTGAGGTCCATCGAGGATCCATTCATGCCGAAAATCATGACAGAAATCGCACTTAGGGGGTTTATTGATGCACCGGCATCAATGAGACTGCCGTCCCCCCTCCGAACCGGGCGCCGCATGCCTCCCCTGAAATACCCGCGCTGGGCGCTGACCCTGCTGGCCACCGCGCAGCTGATCATCGCCCTGGACGCCACCATCATCTTCGTGGCCCTGCACGACATGGGCCGCGCGCTGCAGATCAATGCGCAGCAGCTGCAGTGGGTGGTCAGCGCCTACACCGTGGCCTTCGGTGGCAGCCTGCTGCTGGGCGGGCGTGCGGCCGATCTGCTGGGCCGGCGCCGCTTCTATCGGCTGGGCATGCTGCTGTTCGCGCTGGCCTCGCTGCTGGGCGCGCTGGCGCCCAACGCCACGCTGCTGATTGTGGCGCGTGCGGTGCAGGGCATCGGTGCGGCGCTGCTGTTCCCGGCCACCCTGGCCCTGATCAATACCCTGTATGCGGAAGGCCCCGTGCGCAACCGCGCGCTGGCGATCTGGAGCATGGCCAGTGCGGCGGGCCTGGCGCTGGGCACGCTGCTGGGCGGCGTGCTGACCCAGGCCTTCGGCTGGCCGGCGGTGCTGGCGGTGATCGTGCCACTGGCCACGGCCTGTGCGGTTGCCGCGGGCGCGTGGCTGCCGGCCGATGGCCCGCGCGTGCGCGGGCGTTCCTTCGACCTGGCCGGTTGCCTCACCGTCACCGCCGGCGGCAGCCTGCTGGTCACCACCCTGGTGCAGGGACCGGAGTGGGGCTGGACCGCGCCGGCCACGCTCATCTGCCTGCTGCTTTCCGCGGTACTGCTGACAGTGTTCGTGCAGATCGAAAAGCGCAGCCGTGACCCGCTGATGCAGTTCGCGCTGCTGCGGCTGCCCGGCCTGCGTGCAGCACTCGGCCTGACCTTCGCGTTCATGAGCAGCTATGGCGTGCAGTATTACTTCCTGGCGCTGTACTTCCAGGATGGTTACGGCTGGAGCCCGCTGCAGGCTGGCATGGCCTTCCTGCTGCCGACGCTGGTATGCACCTTCGGCATCCGCATTGCCGAGCGCATGCTGCGGCGCCGTTCGCCGCGACAGGTGCTGGCATGGGGCTTCGCCGCCGGTGCCGTCGGCATCGCCGCGGTGGCGCTGGCGATGCCGCACGGCGCCGGCTACTGGCCGCTGCTGCCGGGCATCGTGGTGCTCAGCGTCGGCCAGGGCATGAGCTGGACGGCGATGTGGATCGTGGCCGGGCAGGGCGTGCCGGGGCCGCAGCAGGGTGTAGCCTCCGGCATGGCCGCCACCGCACAGCAGATCGGCGGCGCGTTGGGGCTGGCGGTACTGGTGATGGTGGCCAATGCCGCGCGCGGTACGCAGGCAGCAACCAGTGCTGATGCCCTGCAGGGCATGGTCAATGCACAGTACGGTGCCGCGCTGTTCGCCGCGCTCGGCGTGGTCATCGCGCTGGGCCTGCGTCCGGCACGGGTAGACTGCAGCTCTCCCGACGCCCTGCCCAACGACGCATGATTGCATTGCTTGATCTTCGCCGGACGCTGGAGGCGTTTGCCGCCTGCAATGACGACCACGACGTATGGGCGTCATTCGGTTGGGTGCACGCCACCGATGGCGATCTGCTGGCGGCGCGTTTCTGGTTGCCGGCCGATGAAGACGCCGCGTTCGATGATGACGGTGAGGTGCCCGAGGCCGCGCAGGCGCTGGGTCTGAAGACCTACCTGGAACCGGCCACGTTCGCTGACGTCCTGGATGTGCAGAAGCGCCAGCGTCCGCTTTCTTCCCTGCACGATTACGCCGAAGCGTTGGCGTACTACGCCGAGTACGACGCCTTCCTGCAGGTGGACGGTGTCGATGAAGCACTGGGCGAGGCGGGTGCCGTCGAGCAGGCCGCCGCACGCGCCGCCGGTGTCGGGCCGGGCATCTTCGCCGCGTTCGGGTTGACGCTGGCGGGCTGTGCGGACGAGCAGATCAAGGCTGCGGCACAGCGCGTGGCGCGTCTGTTGGATATTCCGGTGGGCGAGGCGTTGGCACGCTGCCGCGCGTTGCCGCTGGTGCTGGGCGAAGCCCTGGATCGGCGTCGCGCGCAGGCGATCAAGGAGGATTTTGCAGCGATCGGCGCGACCGTGCAGGTGCACGGCTTCAGGCCGTTCCCGTGGATGGATGCGCCCGTGCTGCGTTGACGAAAATCATCCACGCATGGCGTGGATCTACTGGGAACCGGCCTCGTTCGTTTGTCGCCGGATGCGGATGTCCGTCAGCGCTGCAGTAGATCCACGCCATGCGCGGATGCGGTCATCCGAACGCCAACAACCGCGGCTGCAACGCGCTGAAAATCCGCGCCAACCGCTCCGCCCATGCCTGCTGCCCGGCTTCATCGGCAATCAGGTCCTGGCGGATCTCCAGTTCCACATGCACCAGGCCACGGCCTTCGCCATGCACCGGCACCGCGTAGTCGCTGCTGCGGTTGACCGAATACGGTTCGTTGTCGCCCACCACCAGGTCGCCTTCATCGCGCAGTGCCTGCAGCAGGGCGTGGGCAAAGCGCGTGTCCTGGTGGTACAGCACGCCGGCGTGCCACGGACGCTCAACGCCGTTCATCACCGGGGTGAAGCTGTGCATCATCACCAGCAGCGTCGGCCGTCCCGCATCGCGGCGCGCATCCAGTTCGGCATCGATGCGTGCATGGTAGGGCGCGTGGATCGCATCGATGCGCTGCTGCCGCTGCGCGGTCGACAGCCCGGCATTGCCTGGCACCACGGTGTGGTCGCTGACCTCGGGGATCAGCGTGGGCGAAACCAGCGGGCGGTTGCAGTCGATCAGCAGCCGCGAATAGGTCTGCTCGATCGCCCACGCATCCAGCCGCTTGGCCAGTGCACGGGTGGTGCCGCCGATGCCGATGTCCCAGCCGATATGGCGGTCCAGTTCGGTCTGCGGCAATCCAAGATCGGCCAGCGCACGCGGCACCTGCTGGCCGGCATGATCGGCCAGCAGCAGGAACGGCGAGGCGCCCTGCGACCGGTGGATCGTGTAGATCGTCGGGTCGTCGGCGCTCAGCAGCGCCGGCAGCGCGTGCAGGCCGGCATCAGCCACGGGGGCGGCCGTCCAGATGGTGCTCGATCATCCACAGGCCGGCCCACAGCTTGGCATCGGCTTCATAGCCTTCGGCCATTTTCTGCACCAGCCAGGCGGCCGCCTGCGTACGCGGAACCTCATGCACCGTGATGTCTTCGCTCTCGTCGCCGCCGCCTTCGCCGATGCGACGCAGGCCGGTGGCGCGGACGAAGGCGATCTTCTCGCTGCTGGCACCGGAGGAGGTAGGACCGATCATCAGCACTTCGGCGTGCTCGGCGGTCCAGCCGGTTTCCTCTTCCAGTTCGCGTACCGCGGAAACTTCGATGGACTCGCCCGCATCGATGTCGCCGACCAGCCCGGCCGGCATCTCGATGGTCGGTGCCTGCAGCGGTACGCGGAACTGTTCGACGAACAGCACCTTGTCCTCGGGGGTCACGGCGATGATGATCGCGGCCAGGCCGCCGGCGTGGGTGCGTTCGCTGTACTCCCAACTGCCGCGCACGACCATGCGCTGGTACTTGCCTTCGTAGACGACACGCGGTGCTTCGGTATTGCGCTGGCTCATGCGGGCTCGCTGGAAGTGGAAACGGGGTCGGAAATGCCGGCGGCATTGAACAGCCGGCGGCGGGTCATGGGGCCGAAGCGCAGGGTCTGGCACAGGCCGCCGAGCAGCTCCGGATCGGCCGCCTGGCGCGGCATGCCGGGCTGGCAGCCTTCCAGTGGGGCGTCCAGTGCGATGGTGGTCAGCTGGCGCCAGAGCTGGGCATGCTCGCGCTGCTCACGCAGGCGCACCGCCATCTGCGCCGCGCCGCGCAGGCGCAGGAACGGCACTTCGTCGAGGCGTTCGTACAGCACGTCCATGCTGCCGAAATGGGCCAGCAGCACGGCCGCCGACTTGGCGCCGACACCGCTGATGCCCGGAATGTTGTCGACCGCATCGCCACACAGCGCCAGGTAGTCGGCGATCTGGTGCGCGTGCACGCCGTGCCGGGCCTTTACCCCGGCCACGTCCCAGCGCTGGTTGCGTGCGTAATCCCATTGCTCGTCGTGGTCGAGCAGCAGCTGCGACAGGTCCTTGTCGGCGGAAATGATCACGCCGCGATGGCTGGCGCGATGGCCATGCAGGGCGCTGCCGATCAGGTCGTCGGCTTCGTAATCATGATGGGCCAGCACCGCCAGGCCGAGCGCTGCGCACAACGCCTTGCAGTGCACGAACTGGCGCTTGAGCGCTTCCGGTGCCGGGTCGCGGTTGGCCTTGTAGGCCGGGTACAGGCGGTGGCGGAAGCCGCTGTCCAGCGCTTCGTCGAAGGCGATGGCGATGTGCCGCGGGCGTTCGCGTTCCAGCAGGTCGAGCAGGAAACGGGCGAAACCATGCACGGCGTTGGTCGGCCAGCCCTGGCTGTCCTGGAACTCGTCCGGCAGCGAATGCCAGGCGCGGAACACATAGATGCTGGCGTCGACCAGGTACAGCGGCGGCGGTGCCGGCAGGGTCATGCCGGTGGGGTCCAGTCACGCAGCAGCGCCATCGGGTCCGGGCGCTCGCGCTCGGGCACCTCGGCCTTGGGCGTGCCGATGTGGATGAACCCGGCGATGCCTTCGCCTTCGGCCAGCCCCAGATGCGCGTGCACGGCGGGATCGAAGGCCATCCACGCGGTCAGCCACTGCGCACCGAAGCCCAGCGCCTGGGCCGCCTGCAACAGGGCAAAGCACACGCAGCCGGCGGTCATCAGCTGTTCCTGCGCGGGCACTTTCGGGTCCGGGCGCGGGCTGGCCACCACCACGATCACCAGCGGTGCATGGCTGAAGCGCTGGCGGTCCTTCTCGAACACGGCATCGCCGGCATGCGGGTCGCGCTCACGGCTGCGCGCGGCCAGGAAGTCGCCCAGAGTGTGACGTGCATCGCCGGCGATCCTCAGGAAGCGGAACGGTACGCGCTTGCCGTGGTCGGGCACGCGGACCGCCGAGGTCAGCATCCGCTGCAGGGTGGCCGGGTCTGGTCCGGGCTCGCCCAGTTGCCGCGAGGGCACCGAACGGCGGGCATCCAGGGCAAGCAGGGCAGCTGGGTCGGGCATGGAGTCTGAACCGGTCATCACGGGTCGCTGATTATAGTCGGGGAGGTAGATGACGCCGTTTGTGTCGCGTCAGGCCCCTGAATAGCAAACTGTGATGAACATCATGCCACTGGCGGATCACGGAGCCCCGCTTACCCTCGCCTCGCAGGCCCTGCACGGCTTACGATACGCAATACTGCCGGGCCGCCGTTCATGAGGTTTGAAGTGAGGACTGTTTCACTGTCCGTGATGGGCTGGCCGGCCTACCATCGAGGGACCGGTGCATGGGGTGTACCGGCCGTCGCGATGTCCATGATGTCTGTCGCACCAGAGAAGGTGGGGAGCCTTCCCGAATGATGAGCGCGCCCACTCCGATGGGATCGCCGGGCCGTGACCCGGCCCAGCTCCAGCTTGCCCGGGACATCGTCCTGCCGGCGTTGTGCCAGGCCTTTGGCGCGGCACTGGCCCGCTTCGATGATGCCCTGTTCGACCGTGCCGGCAATGCCGGCTCGTCGCAGTTGCTGTTCCTGGACGCGATGCGCGAGCTGCGCCGCCGCCGTGAGGACATTGCCGGTGCCTTCGCCGGCCACCTCGGCCATGCCTGGGCCGGCCTGGCTGCGGGCGAGCCCGTCTCTGCCGAGCTGACCCTGTCCGGGCAGGCCCAGGACGGCCTGAGCCTGGTACCGGAACATGTACTGGAATCGCGGTTGGCGGTGCGCAACTTCGCCACCGTGCTGCTGCGCGACTTCAAGCCGGTGCTGGCGCGGCTCGACCGCCGCCTGGGCTGGCTGGGCGGCGGTATCGACCTTGATGCCGACCGCAACCCGATCAGCCCCGAGCATCTGGGCGTGGCCATCCACGAAGCCTTCGCCGGCTGTGAGCTGGCCCCGGAAGTGCACCTGGTGCTGATCAAGCTGTGCGAGCGCGACCTGCGCGCGCCGGTGGGCCGGATCTACGAGAAGCTGGACGAGCACCTGGCCGCGGCCGGGGTGATGTCGCAGATGGGTGCCCCGCGCCGACCGCTGGCGGCGGCCCCGGCGCAGCACGTTCCGCATGGCCTGGATGATCTGGTCGAGCAGCGCACGGCACCGGGCTTCGACAACGAATTCAATGACGACGAACAGGCCGCGCCAGCCTGGGCGCAGCGTTTTGCCGCGCGCTGGTCGGAGCGTCGTGGCCACATGCAGCAGCATGCCGGTGGCGAAGAGAGCGCGTCCGGTGAAGCCTATTCCGGCCAGCAGGGCATGCTGCTGGAAGCGCTGCACGAACTGCTGCAGCAGACCCGCCACGTGCGCGAGGACGCGACCTCTGCGGCGCAGGTCGCGGTCGGCCAGCACCGCCCGTTGAGCCAGCGCGAAATGATGTCGGTGCTGTCGCTGCTGCAGGCCACGCCCAGTGCGACCCTGCGCGCGGCGATCGGCGAGGACGGCGAATCGTTAGCGCAGCGGCTGAAGAGCGAAGTGCTGTCCAGCGCCACCCGGCTGGGTGTCGATCCGGGCCAGACCCGGCTGGACGCGCAGGACGAGGATGCGATCGACCTGGTCGGCATGCTGTTCGATGTGATGCTCGATGAGCGCGAGCTGGAAGGCCGCTCGCGTGAGCTGATCGGCCGCCTGGTGGTTCCGTTCGTGAAGGTGGCGATGCTGGATCGCCGCATGTTCGTGCAGAAGACCCACCCGGCGCGCAAGCTGCTGAACTCGCTGGCCGAGGCCTGCGAGGGCAACACCGGCGAAAGCCAGGCCGAGCGCATGCTGATGGCCAAGGTGGAAGAGATCATCGAGCGGCTGGTCGCCGAGTTCAACGAGAACCTGGCGATCTTCCTGACCCTGGAAGAAGAATTCCGCGATTTCCTGGTACAGCACCGCCGTCGCGTGGAAATCGCCGAGCGCCGGGCCGCCGAGACCCAGCGCGGCCAGGAAAAGCTGGAAATGGCCCGTACCCGTGCCGGCGCCGAACTGGATCGCCGTATCGGCGATGCCACCCTGCCGCCGGCGATCGCCGAATTCCTGCGCCAGCCCTGGCAGCACCACCTGACCCTGGCGCTGCTGCGCGAGGGCGAGGAGGGGGCTTCGGTGGCCGAGGCACTGACCCTGGCTGATGGCCTGCTGGAGGAAGTGGCCGAGGCGCGCCGGCAGATTGTCGGCAAGCCGTGGCTGCAGGCCTGGCAGCCGCTGCTGGCCAAGGTGTTTGCCAGCGTCGG
This sequence comes from Stenotrophomonas sp. 82F1, assembly GCF_056861525.1. Classification (NCBI taxonomy): domain Bacteria; kingdom Pseudomonadati; phylum Pseudomonadota; class Gammaproteobacteria; order Lysobacterales; family Lysobacteraceae; genus Stenotrophomonas; species Stenotrophomonas sp. 82F1. The sequence goes on along the minus strand of NZ_JBSPUD010000021.1, from coordinate 62,280 downwards.
CGTGCATGGCGACGCTGCCACCGCAGCCGTCGACGCGCTGCACGACACATTGCAGGGCATCGCCGAATCGCGACCGGAGCTGGAACGCGCGTTGCCCGAGCTGCCGCAGGTGGTGCTGCCCGCACCGCCGGCACCGGAAACGCCGGCCGTGGAGCTGGGCAGTAGCTTCAATACCGACGATTTCGACAACGCCGACGCCGATCGCTTCCGCCGGATGGAAATCGGCAACTGGCTGGACTTCGTCGACAAGGATGGCAAGGTGCAGGCCGGCAAGCTGTCCTGGATCAGCCCGATTTCTTCGCGCCTGCTGTTCGTCAACCGTCGTGGCGTGCGCTTCTGCGTGGCCTCGCCCGAGGAACTGGCGGTGATGGTGCGGCTGGGTCGGCTGCGTCCCCACGTTGACGATGGCGCCTTCGACAGCGCCATGCAGGGCGTGCTCGACCGTCTCGACCCGGGCGGCGCGACGCTGCACTGAGCCGCGTACGCCTGCTAGGATCGGACCCACTCACCGATCAGCGGGAATCTGCATGGCCGTGGCGTTGCTGGGGATCAAGGAGACCGCGCCGGGCGAACGACGCGTTGCGCTCACGCCGGAGACGGCGCGCAAGCTCGGTGCGCTGGGCATCACCGTGTGGTATCAGCCCGGTGCGGGCCAGGCCGCCGGTTTCAACGATGCCGCCTACGACGACGCAGGTGCCCGCGCCTTCGATGCCGCCCGTTGGGCCGAGATCGACATCCTGCTGTGCGTGCAGGCGCCACCCGCCGAGGTGCTGGCCCAGCTCAAGCCGGGCGCCAGTGTGGTCGGCCTGCTGACTCCGGCCGCCGACCCGGCGCTGGCCGCGTTGGCTTCAGATGACCGCCTGCACCTGTTCCCGCTGCAGCAGCTGCCGCGCACCACGCGCGCGCAGGCGATGGACGTGCTCAGTTCGCAGGCCGGCATGGCCGGCTACAAGGCGGCATTGATCGCTGCCGAACGTGCGCCGCGTTTCTTCCCGATGCTGACCACCGCGGCCGGTACCGTGCGTCCGGCCAAGGTGCTGGTGATCGGCGCCGGTGTCGCCGGCCTGCAGGCCATCGCCACCTCGCGCCGCCTGGGTGCGCAGGTGGAGGGCTTCGACGTGCGCCCGGAAACCCGCGAGCAGATCCAGTCGCTCGGTGCGCGCTTTCTCGATCTCGGGGTAAGTGCGGTAGGCGAGGGTGGTTATGCGCGGGCGCTGACCGACGAAGAGCGCGCCGAACAGCAGCGGCGCCTGGGCGACCATCTGCGCAGCGTGGACGTGGTGGTCTGCACTGCCGCCGTGCCGGGACGCCGTGCGCCGACGATCGTCACCGCCGCGATGGTCGAAGGCATGGCCGCGGGTAGCGTGATCGTCGATCTGGCCGCCGAGAGTGGCGGCAACTGCGAACTGACCCAGCCCGGCCAATGCATCGAGCACCAGGGGGTGACCATCGATGGCCCGCTGGGCCTGGCCAGCCGGGGCGCCACCCAGGCCAGCGAGATGTATGCGCGCAACCTGATGAACTTCGTCGCCCTGTTCGTGCGCGACGGCCAGCTGGGCTTCGACTGGGAAGACGAACTGCTGGCCAAGACCCGCTGGCAGGCATGATCGGCATGGGGTCAGATCCCTTTGCCTGCGGCAAAGGGATCTGACCCCCGTTCTCGCCCGCAGATCGCGGGTTACCGCGGCTTCGCCGGCGGTGGGTTGTCGCGCACCCATTCCCTGCGTTCGTCCGCGCTCATCTGTGACCAGCGCTCGCGCATGGCATCGCGCTGGGCCGGGCTGAGGTCACGCATCTGGCCGAACAATGCCCGGGCCTGCTCACGCTGTTCCGGGCTCATGTGTTCGAAGCGGCGCAGGCCGCGGCGGGCCTTGTCGCGCTCTTCCGGGCTCATCGACTGCCAGCGCTGGCCGTGCGACAGCATGCGTTGGCGCTGCGCGGGATCGGCGCCGTTCCAGCGGTCACGCAGCGGCGCCAGCAGCGCCTCGCGCTGGGCAGGGCCCAGCTGTTCCCAGTTTGGCAGCGGCGTGGCAGCAGGTGCCGGCCGGGTGGCAGGCACCGGTGCGGAGGCCTGCGCCAGGGCCGACGCAGCCGGCAACAGGGTCAGGGCGATCAGCAGGGGCAGGGAGGGGTATCGCAGCATGGGTTCACTCCATCGCCAGGTCGTTGTCGCCCAACCACAGGTACAGATCGGGATTCTCGTCGTACAGCGCGCCATTGTCTTCTTCTGCGGCCGCGATCGGCGTGGTGGTAGCGCCCTGATGCTCGCCCGGGCCGACGAACTGGACACCGACGCCCAGCGCGATCACCAGCGAACAGGCGCTGGCCAGCCACCAGCGCCAGCGACCGGCGTGCGCCCTGCTGGCGCTGTGACGGGCATTACGCAGGCGTGCCAGCGTGGCCGGCGACAGCGCCTGCAACGACTGCGCGTGCAGGCTGCGCAGGGCGTCATCGGAAGGCAGGGGGCGGTTCACGGGTGCATCTCCAGTTGATTCTGCAGCGCCTGTCGGGCGCGCGCCAGATGGGTCTTTACCGCGCCCTCGCTGCAGCCCATGGCGCGGGCGGTGGTGGCGCCGTCCAGATCCTGCAGCACGCGCAGGGTGAAGGCTTCGCGCTGGCGGGCGGGCAGCTCGCGCAGCGCCTGCACCAGCTGCTGGTACTGCTGGCGCTGCTCGTGCGCCTGCGCAGGGTCCGGGCCGGGATCGGCCCAGTCGATCTCGCCACCCTCCGCATCCTGGTTGTCGCGCCAGAACGGCAGGCGGAAGCGGCGACGGCGCTGCACGTCGATCACCCGCCGGCGCAGGATGCTCCAGAACAGCGGCGCCCACTCGGCGGCCGGCTTGTCGGCGTAGTCCAGCATGCGCATCAACGCGTCCTGCACCGCATCCATGGCGTCGTCGCGCTGGCGCAGGCCGGCTTCGGCGAAGCGGAACGCGCGGGGGCCGACGCTGGCCAGGAACGCTTCCAGCGACGCCGGCAGGGCATCGGTCTCGGCGCTCGGGGGGACAGGGCTGCTCACCAGCACAGGGTACGGTTCCTCGGCAGGGGTCACCATCGACAACGCGTGAGTGCCGGCGTGGTTGACCGGGACGCGCGCGGGGTTCAGCCCGTGGTTATGATGGGGCGACGAAGACAGAGCAGGAGCGTTGCCGGTGAGTGACGGGTTCGTGGCGCTGTACATCTTCATGCTGGCCGCCATTGCCGGCCACGTGATCATTTCCCGGGTCCCGGTGATCCTGCATACCCCGTTGATGTCGGGCTCCAACTTCATCCACGGCATCGTGCTGATCGGCGCGATGGTGGTGCTGGGGCACGCGCAGACACCGCTGGAGAAAATCCTGGGGTTCCTTGCCGTGGTGCTCGGCGCCGGCAACGCAGCCGGCGGCTATGTGGTCACCGCGCGCATGCTGGAGATGTTCAAGCCGAGCGTGCGCAAGACCGGCAACGATGAACCGAAGGAGCCGCAGGCTTGAACATCAGCACCGTCGAACTGCTCGATTGGCTGGTCAAGGCCAGCTACCTGGTTGCCGCCACCCTGTTCCTGCTCGGCCTGCAGCGCATGGCCTCGCCGATGACCGCCAGCAGCGGTATCCGCTGGGCGGGGCTGGGCATGCTGCTGGCCACGGTGGCGACCTTCTTCCTGCCGGAACTGCACAACGTGCCGCTGATCCTGGTGGCGCTGCTGCTGGGGGCCGGACTGGCCTGGTGGTCGGCGGGCAAGGTCGCGGTCACCGACATGCCGCAGATGGTCGCGCTGTACAACGGCATGGGCGGTGGCTCGGCGGCGGCCATCGGTGCGGTGGAACTGCTGCGCTATGCCTTCCTGGCCAACCGCGATACCACCCACTGGAGCGCGCAGGCGCTGGCCGACCTGGCCGCGCGGCAGCCGTCCGGCACGGTACTGGTGCTGGCCGTGGTCGGCGCGGCGATCGGTGCGGTGTCGCTGTCCGGTTCGGTGATCGCCTGGGCCAAACTCGATGGCCGCCTCGACAAGCGCGTGACCTGGCCGGGCCAGCAGGTGATGAACCTGCTGGTGGCGCTGGCCGTAGTGGTGCTGGGCATCATCGCTGCCAGCACGCTCAGCACCTGGGCCATCGTCGCCTTCTTCGTGCTGGCGCTGGCGCTGGGCGTGTTGATGACGCTGCCGATCGGTGGCGCCGACATGCCGGTGGTGATCTCGCTGTACAACGCGTTCACCGGCCTGGCGGTGTCGTTCGAAGGCTATGTGCTGGGCAACGAGGCGTTGATCATCGCCGGCATGATGGTCGGCGCAGCCGGCATCCTGCTGACCCGGTTGATGGCCAAGGCGATGAACCGGCCGATCCGCAACGTGCTGTTCTCCAATTTCGGCGCTGGCGCCGGGGGGGAAGCACAGGCGATTTCCGGTTCGCAGAAGCCCATTGAAGCTGCCGACGTGGCCGCGATGATGGGCTTTGCCGAACGTGTGGTGATCGTGCCCGGCTATGGCATGGCCGTGGCCCAGGCCCAGCACAAGATCTGGGAACTGGCACAGCGCTTGATCACGCGCGGGGTGAAGGTGAAGTTCGCCATCCACCCGGTGGCCGGGCGCATGCCTGGGCACATGAACGTGCTGCTGGCCGAAGCGGGTGTGCCCTACGACCTGATCGCGGACATGGACGACATCAATCCCGAATTCGCCACCACCGATGTGGTGCTGGTGATCGGCGCCAACGACGTGGTCAATCCGGTGGCGCGCACCGATCCGGCCAGTCCGATCTACGGCATGCCGGTGCTGGACGTGGTCAACGCCCGCAACGTGGTGGTGATCAAGCGCGGCAAGGGCACCGGCTTTGCCGGTATCGAGAATGCGCTGTTCTACGCCGACAACACGCGCATGCTGTACGGCGATGGTGCCGAGGCGGCGGCGTCGCTGGTCAGCGAACTGAAGGCGCTCGACGGCGGGCATTGAGGCCGTACCGGTAGCGCCGGGCCATGCCCGGCGGCTTTTCGTGCAGACCGCTGCGCTCGCCGGGCATGGCCCGGCGCTACCACCCCATCCACGCATGGCGTGGATCTACCAGACATGTCCACGCATGGCGTGGATCCATCAGGGCATCACCGGCGCGATCAACGCGCCAGCCAGGCACCTACGGCAATGCCTACCGCCAGCCACAGCCATTCGACCACGCCGTTGGCCAGGGTGATCAGCGTCCAGGCCAGGTGCGGGCCCATCCGCAGCGAGGCGTCCCACGGGTTCAGGCCCATCGAGCCGCCCATCCAGGCACTGGCGATGGCCCAGTTCGCGATGGCGGCCACCAGCAGCGTGCCCAGCACGACCAGGGCGATGCGCAGCTTGCCGGGGCCAAGCGTGCCCAGACGCAGCATGAACACCAGTTCCAGGGCGGTCAGTACCGCCATCCAGCCGACCGGACGGCCGGTGAACAGGGCGATCAGCATCCAGGCGAGGGGGGCGGTGGCCAGCGCCAGCAACAACATGAAGGGCCAGAGCCAGGTAACGGTCCTGGCACGTGCGGCATTGGAGGACATCGAAGCTCCTGAAGGTCGCCCACAGGATACTGTGGTTTGCCGCAGTGCACCGGCGAGGGCCGGGCGCCTACGTTAGAATGCCGTCTTGCGTGGCTTCGGCCGCAGCCCCATATCGGTCCCCATGTATTCCCGTAGCAGCGAACCTGTCCACTTCGAACGCGATTGCGAGGCCGTGATGGTCCCGCAGGGCGACACCGTGACCCTGCCCGCCGGCAGCTATGGGTACATCACCCAGGCGCTGGGCGGCAGTTATTCGGTGTTCGTCGAGGGCAATCTGTTCCGTATCGCCGGCAAGGATGGCGATGCCATCGGCAAGGAGGCGCCGGCACCGCTGGAGCTGCCTGACGATGCCAGCGACGAGCAGGTCGAACAACTGGTGTGGCAGCAGCTGCGCACCTGTTTCGACCCGGAAATTCCGGTGAACATCGTCGAACTGGGCCTGGTCTACGAGGTCGAGATCAAGCACCTGGACGAAGGGCAGCGCGAGATCGACGTGAAGATGACCCTGACCGCGCCCGCGTGCGGCATGGGTGACATCCTGGTCGACGACGTGCGCAGCAAGCTTGAAATGATCCCGACGGTGGCCGAGGCCGACGTCGAGCTGGTCTTCGACCCGCCGTGGAACCAGCACATGATGTCCGAGGCCGCCCGGCTCGAAACCGGCATGCTTTGACCCACGGCCCGCAGTGACGCGGGCCCGGCATTACCCGCAACCAGAACAGGAAATCTCCGGTGTCCCAGTCCATTCCCAGCTTCGCCGTCACCCGTTCGGACCACCCGCGCAGCGCTGAAGAGCGCGCCCAGATCCTGGAGAAGCCGGGCTTCGGCCTGCACTTCACCGACCACATGGTGGAAGTGCGCTGGGACAAGGACACCGGCTGGCACAACGCCAACGTGCGTGCCTACGGCCCGCTGCAGCTGGACCCGGCCGCGGCCGTGCTGCACTACGGCCAGGAGATCTTCGAGGGCATCAAGGCCTACCGCCATGCCGATGGTTCGATCTGGACCTTCCGCCCCGATGCCAACGGCCGTCGCCTGCAGCGTTCGGCGCAGCGCCTGGCGCTGCCGGAACTGCCGGTGGAGATCTTCGTCGAATCGCTGAAGCAGATGATCGCCGTCGACAGCGCCTGGGTGCCGTCGGCCGATGAGTCGAGCCTGTACTTCCGTCCGTTCATGATCGGCGACGAAGCCTTCCTCGGCGTGCGCGGCGCGCACAAGGCCGGTTACTACGTCATCGCCAGCCCGGCCGGCCCGTACTTCGCCAAGGGCGTCGCCCCGGTGTCGATCTGGCTGTCCACCGAGTACGCGCGTGCGGCCAAGGGCGGCACCGGTGCGGCCAAGTGCGGTGGCAACTACGCCGCGTCGCTGCTGCCGCAGCAGAAGGCGCAGGCACAGGGCTGCTCGCAGGTGCTGTTCCTGGACCCGGTCGAAGGCAAGTACCTGGAAGAACTGGGCGGCATGAACGTGTTCCTGGTCTACAAGGACGGCACCCTGGTCACGCCGGAACTGTCCGGCAGCATCCTCGAGGGCATCACCCGCGAGAGCATCCTGCAGCTGGCCCGCGACCGTGGCATGAAGGTCGAAGAGCGCAAGGTCAGCATCGACGAGTGGAAGCAGGGCGTTGCGTCGGGCGAGATCGCCGAAGTGTTCGCCTGCGGTACCGCTGCGGTGGTCACCCCGATCGGCCAGCTGAAGGGCGAAGGCTTCTCGGTGGGTGACATCAATGCGCCGGCCGGCGAAGTGACCATGTCGCTGCGCAAGGAACTGACCGACATCCAGTACGGCCGCCTGCCGGACCGCCACGGCTGGCTGGTCAAGCTGGGCTGATCGCCCGCATTGAACTGTAGAGCCGAGCCCACGCTCGGCGGCTCGTCCGGAAAGCCCGTCCTTGTGACGGGCTTTCTGCGTTGTGAGCAGGGGGTCAGAGCCCTTTTCCAACGGAAAAGGGATCTGACCCTGAATCTCCCGCCGCCGATGTCGGCAAAGACATGACGAGACACGACATTGCGCAGTCAGGTCCGTGCAGGTGACGCGAAAGTTCCTTCACCTTCACAAACCCTCGACCCGGAAAGTCTCAGATCCAACATTTCATCTTGCTGAAAAGACGCTGAAAATCTTGTGGTGTCCGGTTTGAGCCACTAGCGTCATCAACACAGCGGATGGGCAGGGGAATCCGCTGGCTCGCCGGACCCGAACCTCGCCATTGCAAGCCAGCCCACGGTTCAGGCCGGTGCTTCTGCCGATTCCGGCATTCCTACCATTAGAAGGGAAATCCGATGTCCCAGGTAACGCAACCGCGTGTGCGTCGTGTGTGGGTGGTCCTTGGTGCGTCCGTCCTGTCATCGCTGCTGCTGGCCACGCCTGCGCTGGCCGGTGATGTCCAGCTCAGCGGTCTGCAGTCCGCGCCGACCCATCAGCGGTTCATCGTGAAGTACCGCGACGGCAGTGCGCCGGTGGCCAACACCACCGCACTCGCCTCCTCGCTGAAGACCGCCGCTGCCGGCATCGCCAGCAGCCAGGGCCGCGCGCTGGGCCTGCAGCAGGTCCGCAAGCTTGCTGTCGGCTCCACCGTGGTCAGGACCGACCGCGCGCTGGACCAGGCCGAATCCGAACTGCTGATGCGCAAGCTCGCCGCCGACCCGAACGTGGAATACGTCGAAGTCGACCAGATCATGCGCGCGACGCTGACCCCGAACGACACCCGCTTCAGCGAGCAGTGGGGCTTCGGTACGTCCAACGCGTCGATCAACGTGCGCCCGGCCTGGGACAAGGCCACCGGCACCGGCGTGGTCGTGGCCGTGATCGATACCGGCATCACCAACCATGCCGACCTCAACGCCAACATCCTGCCCGGCTATGACTTCATCAGCGACGCGGCGATGGCGCGCGATGGTGGTGGCCGTGACAGCAATCCCAACGACGAGGGTGACTGGTACGGCGACAACGAGTGCCAGGCCGGTTACCCGGGCTCGAACTCCAGCTGGCATGGCACCCACGTGGCCGGCACGGTCGCCGCGGTAACCAACAACAGCAGCGGCGTAGCCGGGACCGCCTTCAATGCCAAGGTCGTGCCGGTGCGCGTGCTCGGCAAGTGCGGCGGCTATACCTCCGACATCGCCGACGCCATCGTCTGGGCCTCCGGTGGCACGGTCAGCGGTGTGCCGGCCAACGCCAATCCGGCCGAGGTCATCAACCTCTCGCTCGGCGGCGGCGGCAGCTGCTCGACCACCTACCAGAACGCCATCAACGGCGCGGTCGGCCGTGGCACCACCGTGGTGGTCGCTGCCGGCAACAGCAACACCAACGTGTCCTCGTCGGTTCCGGCGAACTGCCCGAACGTGATCGCGGTGGCCGCGACTACCTCGGCAGGCGCACGTGCCAGCTTCTCCAACTACGGCACCGGCATCGACATCTCCGCACCGGGCCAGGGCATCCTGTCCACCCTCAACAGCGGCACCACCACCCCGGGCAGCGCCAGCTATGCGTCCTACAACGGCACCTCGATGGCGGCGCCGCACGTGGCCGGCGTCGTTGCGCTGATGCAGTCGGTGGCACCGAGCCCGCTCAGCCCGGCGCAGGTGGAGAGCATCATCAAGAGCACCGCGCGTCCGCTGCCGGGTGCGTGCTCGGGTGGTTGCGGCGCCGGCATCATCGACGCCGATGCCGCAGTGACAGCCGCGATCAACGGCACCACGCCCAACCCGGGTGGCACCGTGCTGCAGAACAACGTGCCGGTCACCGGCCTCGGCGCGGCCAGCGGCGCATCGCTCAGCTACACCGTCAACGTCCCGGCTGGCAGCGCGCAGCTGCGCGTGGCGATCAGCGGCGGCAGCGGTGATGCCGACCTGTACCTGCGCCAGGGCAGTGCCCCGACCGACACCGTCTACACCTGCCGCCCGTACCTGAGCGGCAACAACGAGACCTGCACCGTCAACAGCCCCGCTGCCGGCGTATGGCACGTGCGGGTGAAGGCCTACAGCACCTTCTCGGGCGTGACCCTCAACGCCCAGTACTGAGCCCAAGCCCCTCTCCATGGGCACGCCCCGGCCTCGGCCGGGGCGTTTTTGTTTCTGTAGAACCGAGCCCACGCTCGGCTATCAGAGGGCTGCCGAGCATGGGCTCGGCACTACACGTCCCTCAAACCGACTCGAACCGGTTCGCCGCCACGTTCTTGCGCACATGCTGCGGATCGAAGATCCGGCCATTCATCGCGATGAACACCCCCGCCGGCAGCGACTGCACCGCACCGATCGCACAGCCGATGTTGAACTCCGCATCCGAACCACGGAACCGCGCCGGGCTCAACGCACCGGTCATCACGATGGTCTTGTCCGGAATCGTCGCCAGCACCTTGCCTGTCTGCACCATCGAATCGGTGCCGTGGGTCACCAGCACGTGGCGGGTGGGCTGCGCAGCGATCGTCGCGCGGATCAGCTCACGATCGTCGTCGTTGATGTGCAGCGAATCCTTGCGCAGGATCGGAATCACGTTGAACCGGAACGTGACCCCCAGTTCGCGCAGGATCATGCCGATCTGCGGGTCCCCGATCTGGTAGTCCGACTTGTCGTCGAAATAGATCTTGTCGATCGTGCCACCGGTGGTGACGACCAGGAGCTCTTCCATCATGTGCATGCGCGAAACCAAGGCAGGTACAGCGGCGCGGGGCCGGGAACACAGATGATACGGCCCACCGGGCGCAGCGTCAGCGCCGCCGCCCGAAACGGGCGCGCAGGCCGGGCAGGCTGGCCGAAAAGATCACCAGCAGCGCCAGCGCGATCTCGATCAGCGCCAGCCAGCGCGTTTCCGGGTGGCTCCAGGCGCTCATCACGCCGTGGCTGAACCAGCCCAGGGCCAGCACTGCCGCCCAGAACCCGGCCTTGCGCCAGCCCAGCCGCAGGGCGACGGCCAGGGCCAGCGGTGGTGCAGTGAACACCAGCTGGGTGGCCAGCCAGTGCCTGTCGTTGATGAACCAGCCGGCAAACAGCGCCGCCAGCCCCATCAAGGCCAGCAGCAGCACGGTGCGCGGCGCGGTGCTCATCGCGCCAGCCGCTGCGCGATGTCGGCCACGCGCCGGCCCAGCGCCCGCGCCAGTACCGCTTCATCGTCGGTCGGTTGCGGGTCGTCGGCGGCACCGGCCACGTGGCTGGCGCCATACGGCGTGCCGCCACTGGTGGTGTGGCTCAGCGCCGGCTCGGTGAACGGAATGCCGACGATCAGGCAGCCGTGGTGCAGCAGTGGTACCTGCATCGACAGCAGGGTCGACTCCTGGCCGCCATGCATCGACGCGGTGGACGTGAACACCCCGGCCGGCTTGCCCGCCAGCGTGCCGTTCACCCATTCGGCGCCGAGCCCATCGAGGAAATGCTTGACCGGCGCGGCCATGTTGCCGAAACGGGTGGGGCTGCCCAGCAGCAGTCCCTGGCACTCCACCAGGTCCTGCACGCTCACATACGGCGCGCCATCGTCCGGCACCGGCGGCTGCGCGGTCTGGGTGACGGCTGCCACCGGCGGCACCGTGCGCAGCCGCGCCGCCATGCCCGGCACCTCGCCGATGCCCCGCGCGATCTGGCGCGCCAGCCGTGCCACCGAACCGCCGCGGCTGTAGTAAAGCACCAGGATTTCGCCCATCGCGCCCAGCTCTCCTCATCGTGTGGACGCCAGTATGGCTATCCTGCATCGATTCCGCATCGGGTACCCTTGCGCCGATGGAACCTTTGGATACGCTCAATTTGTGGATGGAGCGCGCGCGGGATCGCGCACGCGCCGCCAGCTTCGGCCGCTTCCTGTGGCGCCGCTTCCTCGACGACCGCCTGTTCCAGGCGGCCGCCGCGCTGGCCTACACCACGGTGTTCGCGCTGGTGCCGTTGGCGATCGTGGTGTTCGGCGTGCTCTCGGCCTTCCCGGTGTTCGACCGCTGGAGCGACCAGCTCAGCGACTACGTCTTCTCCAACTTCGTGCCCAATGCCGCGCGCGCTGCCGAGGGCTACCTGCGGCAGTTCTCGGCCAGCGCGGGCCAGCTCACGGCCGCCGGCTTCATCGCCCTGGTCATCTCGCTGCTGATCACCCTCAACAGTGTTGAAGAGACCTTCAACCAGATCTGGCGCGTCGGCAGCAGTCGACCGCGGCTGACCCGCTTCCTGGTCTACTGGACGGTGCTGACCCTCGGCGCGATGCTCGCCGCTGCTTCACTGGCCGTGTCGGCGCGGGTGTTCGCGATGCCGCTGTTCGGCACGCAGGAGGGGCGCTGGCTGGCCGATCTCGCGTTGCGGCTGGCGCCGATCCTGATCGAATTCGTCTGCATCACCCTGATGTTCCGGGTGGTGCCACACCACACCGTGAAGTGGCGCCACGCGGTTCCGGGCGCGATTCTGGCCGCGGTGATCCTGGAGCTGGTGAAGTGGGGCATCGGCGCCTACCTGGGCAGCTTCCAGTCCTACCAGAAGCTGTATGGCACGGTGGCCTTCGTGCCGATCCTGCTGCTGTGGATCTACCTGTGCTGGGTGGCGGTGCTGCTGGGCGCGTCGCTGGCATCGTCGATGGCGGCCTTCCGCTACCAGCCGGTGGAATTGCGCCTGCCGCAGGGCTACGAGTTCTATGGCCTGCTGCGCCTGCTCGGGCGCTTCCAGCACGCACGCGCCAAGGGCAGGGGCCTGGCCGATGACGAGATCCTGCGGCTGGAACCGATGCTGACCGACTCGCTGCTGCAGGACCTGGCCTGCCACCTGGAGGGCATCGGCCTGCTGCGCCGTGATGAGCGCGGTGAATGGCTGCTGGCCCGTGACCTGGACCAGGTCAGCCTGGGCGATCTGTACGAATGCACGCAGCTGCGCATTCCGGTGGCCGAACAACACCTGCCTTACCGCGATGACAGCCTCGGCCGGGCCGCACTGGCTGCGCTGGACGAGTTGCGCCTGCCGCTGCGTGAACGCCTCAAGCGTCGCGTCAGCGACATCTACCCTGATTCTGGAGACGCCCCATGACCTGCAAGACCTCATTGCTGCTGGCTGCCCTGCTGGCTTTGGCCGCCTGCAAACCCGCGCAGGAGCCGACCCCGGCCAGCAGCCAGCCGCCGGCGCAGGCACCGACCCCGGCCGCGCCGGCGCCGGTGGAGGACACGCCCGCCGAGCGCGTCACTGCCGAGTTCCCGACGCTGAAGATGAAGGCGGTCGATGGCAGCGATTACGACCTGGCCGCACATCGCGGCAAGTGGGTGGTGGTGAATTTCTGGGCGACCTGGTGTGCACCCTGCCGCAAGGAAATGCCCGAGCTGTCGGCATTGCATGCCATGCGCAGCAACATCGAAGTGGTTGGCCTGGCCTACGAGGACATCGAGGCGCCGGAGATGCAGTCGTTCCTGACCAAGCATCCGGTGACCTATCCGATCGTGATCGTCGATCCGTTCGATCCGCCGGCCGACTTCGCCACCCCGCGCGGCCTGCCGCTGACGCACCTGCTGGATCCGCAGGGCAAGCTGGCGCACAGCTTCCTGGGCCCGGTCACGGCAGCCGACATCGAACAGCAGATCGCGGCTGCAAAGTAACAGGTGGGTCGGCAGGGCTGCGCCCTGCACCTGCCGAATCGACGGCAACGGCAACCGCCAAAGCAACGGCGGGCATTCCGTGGGATGGCGGGGTGGGTCCGGTTGCGGGGGACGCTGCAAGTACGTCCATGTAAGCTCGGTCGCCGCATCCATGCGGCTCACGCCCCCGCAACCGGACCCACCCCGCCTTCGACGGATTTCCGCGAACTGTCGGAATGACATGGCCTGCTCCTGATGGGTGTCGACCTTGGTCGACACGTAGATCCACGCCATGCGTGGATGCTCTTCGTTCAATTGTCGAAATATTCGATTCCGATGGAGATCCATCCACGCATGGCGTGGATCTACCAAGTCGCGGAGATCTGTCAGAGGTGGGGCGGTGTCGGAGTGCGGGGTGTCCGCGGCATGGATGCCGCGGCCAACTGTCGGAATGGCATGGCCTGCTCTTGGTGGGTGTCGACCTTGGTCGACACGTAGATCCACGCCATGCGTGGATGCTTTTCGTTCAATTGTTGAAATATTCGATTCCGATGGAGATTCATCCACGCATGGCGTGGATCTACCAGATCGCGGAGATCTGTCAGAGGTGGGGCGGTGTCGGAGTGCGGGGTGTCCGCGGCATGCGTGGATGCTTTTCGTTCAATTGTTGAAATATTCGATTCCGATGGAGATCCATCCACGCATGGCGTGGATCTACCAGATCGCGGAAATCTGTCAGAGGTGGGGCGGTGTCGGAGTGCGGGGTGTCCGCGGCATGGATGCCGCGGCCAAGCCTACAAGGACGTACTTGCGGCGTCCCCGCACTCCGACACCGCCTCGCCATCCCACGGAATACCGCTCCGGCCATTGCTTCGGCTGTTGCCGTTGCCTGTAGCCGGTGCAGGGCCGCAGGCCCTGCCGACCACCCCTATTCTTCGACCGGGAAATCCTCTATCGGCTTCAGTACCTCGTAGTGCTCGTGATGCAGCTTGCCCTTCAGCTTCGGCAGCTCCGGCAACGGTGCATCGACCCGCGTGTCCGGCAGCCGGTCCAGCAGGTTGCGGGCCAGGGTCAGGCGACCGAGCCGCTGGTCGTTGAAATCCACCAGCGTCCACGGCGCACCGTCGCGATGGGTGGCGCGCAGCATCGCCTCGCGCGCTTCGGTATACGCGCTGTACTTGCTGCGTGACTTCAGGTCCACCGGTGACAGCTTCCAGCCCTTCAGTGGATCGACATGGCGTTCGGCAAAGCGCTTTTCCTGCTGCTCCTGGTCCACGCACAACCAGTACTTGAACAGCAGGATGCCGTCATCCACCAGCAGCTGTTCGAACACCGGCGCCTGGCGCAGGAACTGCTGGTATTCGGTCTCGCTGCAGTAGCCCATCACCCGTTCAACGCCGGCGCGGTTGTACCAGCTGCGGTCCATCAGCACGATCTCGCCGGCAGCCGGAAGATGCGAGGCGTAGCGCTGGAAGTACCACTGCGTGGCTTCGCGGTCGGTGGGTTTGGGCAGCGCCACCACCCTGCATTGGCGTGGGTTGAGGTGCTCGCTGATGGTCTGGATCGCGCCACCCTTGCCGGCGGTATCGCGTCCTTCGAACAGCACCAGCAGGCGTTGTCCGCTGTGCTGCACCCAGCGTGCCATCGCCGCCAGTTCCAGCTGCAGCGGCTGCAGCAGTTCGTCGTATTCCTTGCGCTTGAGCTTGGCCATCGTCATACCACGCGGGAAGGAAGCCCGAGCGTAGCGCAGGGCGAGGTCAGGGCGTGTCGAGGCCCTGCCAGCCCTGTTCGCGGGCCAGCTGCTGCAGCAGCGCGGACAGATCACGCGCGAAAGCTGCCATGTCGAACAGGCCACTGCGCTCGCGCGCCTGCGCCAGTTCAGCGCGCACCGCGGCCAAGGCGGTCGGATCGTTGCCGAGTGCGCTGGCAGTGGCGACGAACGCCGCGTCGTCGGCGACGTTCATGTGCTCCAGACCCAGCTGATGGTTCAGGCTGCCGGCCACGCGCGCGGCGAAGGTGGCGCCGGGGCAGGTCAGTACCGGGCAGCCGGCCCACAGTGCATCCGACGCGGTGGTGTGCGCGTTGTACGGGTTCGTATCCAGGAAGAGGTCGGCCAACTGATAGCGGGCCAGATACTGCGGATGCGGCAGCTTGGCCATGAACACCAGACGCGCCGGATCGAGTCCTGCTGCCTGCGCGGCGGCACGCAGCCGCGCATCGGCCTGGCCGGGGCCGGACAACAGCCACAGCACGCTGCCGGGTACGGCCTGCAGCACCGCGAACGCGCGGCCCATGCTGCGCGGGTTGAGCTTGTAACTGTTGTTGAAGCAGCAGAATACCGTGCCCTGCGCAGGCAGGCCGCAGGCCGCGCGGTCCGGTGCCGGCTCCAGCACGCGGGTGTTGTCCGACGGCTGGAACGCACGCGGCAGGCGCAGCACACGTTCGCTGTAGTGCGCTTCCAGCGAGGGCGGCAGCGCGAAGCTGTCACCGATCACTGCCTCCAGCCACGGCGCACCGGAGGTGCCGGGGTAGGCCAGCCAGTTGAGCTGCAGCGGGGCAGGGCGCATCGCTAGTACTTCCGGTGTGCCGCCGCCGCCCCAGCCGCGCAGGTCGAACAGCAGGTCGATGCCCTGAGCACGGATGCGCGCGGCGGTATCGGCATGGCGCAATCCCGCCACGTCATGCAGCCGGGTGGCGGTCTGCAGGCGTTGGCGGATGCGGCTGCCATCGTCGGCGTTGAGCGCGAACAGATGCAGCTGCAAGGCCGGGTCCTGGCCCATGTGTTCCAGCAGCGCCACCGTCAGCAAGCCGGTGGGATGAGCGCCGAACCCGTTGGACAGGAAGCCCGCGCGCAGTGGACCCCGTTCGCGCAGCTTCACCGGCGACAGTGGCCGCACCGCAGCAGCGACAGCGGCCGCGCGCGCACGCGCACAAGCCAGCTGTTCGGCCGCGCTGGCGTCTTCGCTGAGGAACGCGAAGGGCTCAACCACGCCCTGGCCCGATGCAAGCGCGCCACGCACCTGGCTGGCCAGCGCATCCACGTCCTGCCAATCGCACAGGCGACGCTGCCAGGCGAGGCGCTGTGCGGCGATGTACGGCTCTTCGGGCATCAGTGCATGCGCGCGGCGATAGGCTGCCGATGCACCTTCTGCATCGTTGGCATCTTCCAGCGCGTGCCCCAGCCACAACGCGATGCCCGGGTGCTCCGGTGCCAGCGCGGAGGCCTGGCCCAACAGCTTGGCGGCATCGGCATGCGCTCCTGCCATCCACGCTACCCGGCCCAGCCGGGCCAGTGCTTCAGGATGATTGGGCCGCAGCTGCAGCGCGCGTCGCGCGGCCTGCTCGCCGGCCGCAATGTCGCCGGCTTCCAGTTCCAGGTCGGCGAGCATCACCCAGGCAACGAAGTCGCCGGGCTGGCGCGTGATCGCCTGCTGCAGTTGCTGCCGCTGCTGCCAGGCCGACATGCGGGTCAGCCGGCCGAAAGCTGGGCCAGGGCGTCGACCTGGTGCTCGTGGCTCAATCGCTGCAGCAGCGGGTCCAGGTCGCCGGCCAACACGTTGGGCAGGTCGTACAGGGTCAGCCCTTCCACGCGGTGGTCGGTGATGCGGCCCTGCGGGAAGTTGTAGGTGCGGATGCGCTGGCTGCGGTCGCCGCTGCCGACCTGCAGGCGCCGTGATTCGGCCTGCGCCGCGTCATGGCGCTGGCGCTCGGCATCGAGCAGCTGCGCCTTCAGGCGTTTCATCGCCTTGTCCCGGTTGGCGTGCTGGCTGCGTTCGGTCTGGCATTCCACCACCACGCCGCTGGGAACGTGGGTGATGCGGATCGCCGATTCGGTCTTGTTGACGTGCTGGCCGCCGGCGCCGGAAGAACGGTAGGTGTCGACTCTCAGGTCAGCCGGGTTGATGACGATCTCATCGACTTCGTCGGCTTCCGGAATGATCGCCACGGTGGCCGCCGAGGTGTGGATGCGGCCCTGCGATTCGGTGGCCGGCACGCGCTGCACGCGGTGCGTGCCCGATTCGAATTTCAGGCGCGAGAACGCGCCACGGCCGACCACGCGTGCCACCACTTCCTTGTAGCCGCCATGTTCGCCGGGATTGTCCGATTCGATCTCGACCTTCCAGCCCTGTCGCTCGGCGTAGCGGGCGTACATGCGGAACAGGTCGCCAGCGAAGATCGCCGCCTCGTCGCCGCCGGTGCCGGCGCGCACTTCCAGGAACAGGTTGCCTTCATCGCGCGGGTCGCGCGGCACCAGCAGCAGCGCCAGTTCCTGCTCCAGTTCCTGCAGGCGGGCTTGCGCGGCGGCGATTTCCTCGTCGGCCAGCTCGCGCAGGTCCGGGTCCGCACGCATGCTTTCGGCCGCAGCCAGGTCGGCCTTGGCGCGTGCTTCATCGGCCAGTGCGGTGGCGATCGGTTCGAGCTGGGAAAATTCGCGCGACAGATCGCGGAAGCGCGCGTTGTTGGCGACCACCTCCGGTTCGGCGAGCAGACGTTCCAGTTCTTCGCGGCGCTCGGCCAGCGCTTCCAACTTACGGCGCAGGGTCGGCGTCATCGGTTCTCACAGGTGGGTGGCGGTAACCCGGCGTGGCCGGGAACAGGCGCTCGGCGGCGCGGGTCAGGTCGGCATCGCCGCTGAGCGCGGCCGCGCGCAGGGCGGCGGTCGGCGGGTGCAGCAGGCGGTTGGTCAAGCCGTGGGCAAGCAGTTCCAGCACTTCGTCGGCCGGCTTGCCGTTGGCCAGCTGCTGGCGCGCGCGTTCCAGCAGTTCGGCACGGGTGGCCTCGCCGAAGGCACGCAGCTGTCGCAGCGGTGCCTGGTGGGCACTGGCCTGCAGGGTTTCGACGAAGCGCGAGACCTGCAGGTCGATGATCGTCTCCGCTTCGGCGGCGGCCTCGCGGCGGCTGCGGCGGTTGTCTTCCACCGCGCGCTCGAGATCGTCCACGGTGTACAGGAACGCATCGTTGAGACTGGCAACGTCGGCCTCGATGTCGCGCGGCACGGCCAGGTCGAACAGCAGCATGGGCTTGTGCCGGCGCGCGCGCAGGGCGTTGGCCACCGCGGCACGGTGGATCACCGGTTCGCGGGCGGCGGTGGCCGAGAACACCACGTCGGCCTCGGCCAGGTGGCGCTCCAGTTCGGTCAGCGGCAGCGCCACACCGCCATGGCGGCTGGCCAGTTCCTGCGCATGGGCGAGGGTGCGGTTGGCGATCAGCAGACGCCGCACCTTGCCTTCGCTGAGGTGGCGCGCGGCCAGTTCGATGGTCTCGCCAGCGCCGACCAGCAGCACGGTGGAATCATCCAGGCGGGCAAAGGCGTTCTGCGCCAGGCGCACCGCCGCCGAGGCCACCGATACCGGGTTGGCGCCGACCTGGGTATCGGTACGCGCGCGCTTGGCCACCGAGAACGTCTGCTGGAACAGCCGGTCCAGGCGATGGCCGAGCAGGCCGTGGTCGCGCGCGGTCGACCACGCGTCCTTCACCTGGCCGAGGATCTGCGGCTCGCCCAGCACCATCGAATCCAGCCCTGTCGCCACCCGGAACAGGTGGCGCACGGCATCGGCGTCGGCGTGCTGGTACAGATAGCCCTGCAGGTCGCCGGCCTGGGCGTGCAGCCACTGGTCCAGTGCCTGCGCGGATTCGGCCACGGCATACAGCTCGGTGCGGTTGCAGGTGGACAGCAGCACCGCCTCGGCGATCTGCGGGGTATCGCGCAGCGAACCGAGCGCGCGCGGCAACGCGTCACCGGCGAAGGCTGCGCGTTCGCGCAGTTCCACCGGTGCGGTCTGGTGATTCAGTCCGAGCACCCACAGGGTCATTGTTCAGTTGCTTGCGATAAGCTGCTGGCCATTGGACGACATTTTAAGGCCCCGATGCCGACGATGCCCGCATTGATTCGCATCCCCAGTGTTCTGCTGCTGTCTCTGGCCTGTGCACAGGCCCTGGCGGCGGTGCCCGCCAAGGCGCCTGCACGCCCCGCGGTGACTGAGGAACTGGCGCTGGAGCCGGTGCTGGCTGGCGAGTTCGCCCTGCAGGCGGGCAAGCTGGCCGAGGCCGCGCGCTGGTACCTGCAGGCCGCCCAGCAGACCGACGGCGACGCCGGCCTGGCCGAGCGGGCGACCCGCATCGCCATGCTGGCCAACGAAGATGATGCCGCGGCCAAGGGCCTGGCCCTGTGGCAGCAGCGTGCGCCACGCTCATTGGCGATGCGCAGCGCCGCCGGTGCGCTGGCGATGCGCCAGGGCGATGTGAAGGCTGCGCGCAGCGAGCTTCAGGCCTTGTTG
This sequence comes from Stenotrophomonas sp. 82F1, assembly GCF_056861525.1. Classification (NCBI taxonomy): domain Bacteria; kingdom Pseudomonadati; phylum Pseudomonadota; class Gammaproteobacteria; order Lysobacterales; family Lysobacteraceae; genus Stenotrophomonas; species Stenotrophomonas sp. 82F1. The sequence continues at coordinate 42,975 of NZ_JBSPUD010000021.1, read as the reverse complement.
CAGGACCCGGGCGACGAGGGCTGGAAGTTCGCTCTGGGCGCCCTGATCGGCGGCGGCCGCGATCCGGCCGTGCCGGCCCAGGTGCTGGGCGAGCTGGTCGATGCCAACGCCATTCCCCAGAAGATCGAGGCCTGGCAGGAGTTTGGACGCCTGGCGCTGCGCATGGAAAAGCCCGAGCTGGCGCGGCGCATGATCGACGAGGTGGTCAAGCGCTTCCCCGAGGAGCCGCGCGTCGCCTTGCTGCGCGCCAGCCAGCTGCAGCAGGCCGGACAGACCGAGCAGGCGCTGTCGCTGCTGCGTGGGGTGGAGCCGAAGACCCGTCAGGATCCGGAACTGCGCAATGCGGTGGCCATCGCCTACGACAGCCTCGGCCAGCCGGCGGCGGCCGAGCGCGTGCTGGCGGTCGGTCCGCAGAATGTGCAGACCTGGGGCATGCGCGCTTCGCTGCTGGCCAAGCAGGGCGACAAGGCCGCGCTGTCCAACCTGTACAACGAACTGTCGCGGCAGGCGGCCAAGCCGGACCCGGCGCAGCGCCTGCTGCTGGGCAAGATCGCCGAGTACCTCAAGCGCTACCCGGAGGCGGTCAACTGGTACCACAGCGTGCCCGGCGGCGATGAGCTGAATGAAGCGCGCCTGCGCGCGGCCAATGCACAGGGCCTGGCGGGCCGGCAGTCGCTGGCGCTGGATGAAGTGCATGCGATCCAGTCCGATGCCGGCGTTGATGACGATGTGCGGCGCGATGCGTATCTGCTGGAAGCCGAGCTGCGCCAGCGCGCCGACGACCTTCCCGGCGAGATCGATGCACTGGCCCGTGGCTTGGCTGCGTATCCGGACGAGAACGGCCTGTTGTATGCCCGTGCGCTGGCCTGGGAGCGCCGCGATGACATCGCCCGCGCCGAGGCCGATCTGCGCAAGATCCTGGTGACCGAGCCGGAGAACGTGCCAGCACTGAACGCACTGGGTTACACCCTGGCCGACCGTACTGGCCGCTACCAGGAAGCGCTCGAACTGATCGACCGCGCGCGCGTGGCCGAACCGGACAACGCGGCCATCGTCGACAGCTATGGCTGGGTGCTGTATCGGCTGGGACGCAACGCCGACGCGCTGGTGCAGCTGCGCCGCGCCTGGACGCTGGCCAAGGACCCGGAAATCGCCGCCCACGTGGGCGAGGTGCTGTGGGTGCTGGGCAAGCACGATGAAGCCCGTCACTTCTTCGAGGAAGCGGCCAGGCTCGACCCTGAAAACCGCGCGCTGCTGCGCGCCCGCGAGAAATTCAATCCATGAGTGTTTCCACGATCCGGCCGTTGTTGCTGGTGGCCGTGACCCTGGCCCTGAGTGCCTGCACCACCGTTGGCCGGCAGAAAACGCCGGCGCCGGCCGTGGTCACCACCGTTTCCGCCGAAGCGGCCGCCGCCGAGGCGGCGCGCGTGGATGCCGTGCGTTCGGCAGCGGACTGGAATTTCCAGGGCCGGGTGGCGGTCAGCAAGGGCAAGGACGGTGGCAGCGGCCGCATTGACTGGAAACAGGAAGGCCAGCGCTATGTCGTCGAACTGAGCGCCCCGGTGACCCGCCAGAGCTGGAAGTTGAGCGGTGATACCCACCATGAAGCCGGGCGCCTGGAAGGACTGGCCGGTGGTCCGCGCGAGGGTGAAGACGCACAGGCACTGCTGCTGGAGGCGACCGGCTGGGATATTCCGGTCAATCAGCTGCCGGACTGGGTACGCGGGCTGGTCGCCGGCGACAGCGCGGGGCCGGGAAAGATCGATCGTGATGCGGATGGCCGTCCGCGGCGCATGCAGCAGATGGGCTGGGTGATCCAGTATCTGGACTGGTACCCGGCCGAAGCCGGACGGCCGGCCCTGCCGCGCAGGGTCGAAGCGGTCAATGGCGACGCCAAGGTGCGCCTGCTGGTTGACCAGTGGGGCCAGGGCGCACCATGAACGCGCGGGGGGAAGACGCGGGCTGGTCCTGGTGGCCGGCCCCGGCCAAGCTGAACCTGTTCCTGCACATCACCGGCCGCCGTGCCGACGGCTACCACGAGCTGCAGACGGTGTTCCGCCTGCTCGACTGGGGCGATCGGATCGGCCTGCGCCTGCGTGAAGACGGCCAGGTGCGACGGCAGGGCGAGGGCCTGGCCGGCGTCGCCGAGGTCGATGATCTGGCCGTTCGTGCAGCGCGGATGCTCAAAGAAGCGGCGAATGTCGATAAAGGTGTCGACATCATCGTCGAAAAGCACGTTCCTGCGGGCGGCGGTTTCGGCGGCGGTTCGTCCGACGCGGCCACCGTGCTGGTGGTGTTGAACCGCCTCTGGGGTGCAGGGCTGGACGAAGATGCGCTGGCCGCGCTGGGGTTGCGCCTCGGCGCCGACGTGCCGGTGTTCGTGCGTGGTCACAACGCCTGGGCCGAAGGGGTGGGCGAGCGGCTGCGGCCGATCACCCTGCCGCAGGCCTGGTATGTGGTGGTCGAACCGGGCGTTCATGTGCCCACGCCCCTCCTGTTCGCTGATCCGGATTTGACGCGCGACAGTCCACAGGCGAAAATAGAGGACTTCGCTTCCGGCTCGCTGGTCGGGAACGTGTTCGAACCGGTGCTGCGCCGCCGTGAGCCTGCCGTCGAGGCGGTGCTTGCTGCGTTGAGCGACATCGGCACGGCACGTCTGACTGGTTCGGGAAGTGGTTGTTTCGTCGAGTTCGATTCGCAGGCTGCCGCCGAGCAGGGACGAGCGAAGTTGTCGAAGGAGTTGCGGGCAAGGGTGGCTGCGGGCGTTGCACGTTCGCCACTGCTGGATGCACTCGAGCAACACTAGATTCATCAATGCAGGGGCGTCGCCAAGAGGCCCAAGGCACCAGGTTTTGATCCTGGCATTCGGAGGTTCGAATCCTCCCGCCCCTGCCAATGCGGCTGCGTCCGCGCCTTCCAGCGCATCATCTGCGCGGGACGTGGGAACAGCCGCGGTGTTGTCAGCAGCAGGGGCCGCAGTGGTCCTTGCCGCTACCGGATCCCCGCCACTCGTCCCCGCCCGAGACAATCATGATGCAAGAGTCCCCGAACCTGCTGGTCTTTTCCGGCAACGCCAACAAACGTCTGGCGCAGAACATCTGCAAGGAACTGGGAGTCCGCCCGGGCAAGGCGCTGGTCTCGCACTTCTCCGATGGCGAAGTGCAGGTGGAGATCGAAGAGAACGTCCGCAAGCAGGACGTGTTCGTGATCCAGCCGACCTCGGCGCCGAGCGCGGAAAACCTGATGGAACTGCTGGTGCTGATCGACGCGCTCAAGCGCGCATCGGTGGCCAGCGTGACCGCGGTGGTGCCGTACTTCGGCTATTCGCGCCAGGATCGCCGCATGCGTTCCTCGCGCGTGCCGATCACCGCCAAGCTGGCGGCGAAGATGTTCAGCACCGCCGGCGCCGATCGCGTGCTGACGGTCGACCTGCACGCCGACCAGATCCAGGGTTTCTTCGATATTCCGGTCGACAACGTGTATGCCTCTCCGCTGCTGCTGGCCGACATCTGGCGCGCCTACGGCACCGAGAACCTGATCGTGGTGTCGCCGGACGTGGGCGGCGTGGTCCGCGCCCGTGCGGTGGCCAAGCGGCTGGATGACGCCGATCTGGCGATCATCGACAAGCGCCGTCCGCGCGCCAACGTCTCCACCGTGATGAACATCATCGGTGACGTCGAAGGCAAGACCTGCGTGATGGTCGATGACATCGTCGATACCGCCGGCACCCTGTGCGCCGCTGCCGCTGCCCTGAAGGCGCGCGGTGCGCTCAAGGTCGCCGCCTACTGCACCCACGCGGTGCTGTCGGGCCCGGCGGTGGACAACATCACCAACTCCCAGCTCGATGAGCTGGTGGTGACCGACACCATCCCGCTGAAGGACGCCGCGCGGGTGTGCAGCAAGATCCGCCAGCTGAGCGTGGCGGAAATGCTGGCCGAAACGATGCGCCGCATCGCCTTCGGCGAGTCGGTCAGCTCGCTGTACGTCGATTGATTTTTTCGTCCCCGCCGGCAACGGCAGGGACACACTGGGCACTTCTGGTCGCGGAAGTGCCTTCAACCGCCAAGCCGCAAGGCAAGGCAACAACCGAGTAGTCGAAAATGTCGAAGACCCATGAAATCAAGGTCACCAAGCGTGAACTGCAGCGTAAGGGTGCGAGCCGCCGCCTGCGTACCGCTGGTGTGATCCCGGCGATCGTGTACGGCGGCAACGCCGAACCGGTCGCCATCAGCCTGGACCACAACGAAATCTGGCTGGCCCAGCAGAACGAGTGGTTCTATGCCTCGATCCTGGACCTGAACCTGGACGGCCAGGTGCAGAAGGTGCTGCTGCGTGACATGCAGCGCCATCCGTTCAAGCAGCTGATCATGCACCTGGACTTCCTGCGCGTGAACGAGAACGAGAAGCTGACCGCTTCGGTTCCGCTGCACTTCATCAACGAAGACACCTCGCCGGCTGGCAAGGCTGCCGACGTCGTGGTCACCCACGAACTGAAGGAAGTGGCCATCAGCTGCCTGCCGAAGGACCTGCCGGAGTCGATCGAAGTCGACCTGGGCGAGCTGAAGGCTGGCGACGTTGTGTACCTGTCGGACATCAAGCTGCCGAAGGGCGTGGAAATCCCGGCGCTGGCGCTGGGCAAGGACCACGACGACGCCATCGTCACTGCCAAGCACGGCAAGCAGGACGCTGCCGACGCTGAAGAAGCAGCGGCCGAGTAATACCCCGCGGCGCCTGTCCTTCGGGGCAGGCGCCGTATCTGGATGGAACGATGGCAGGATTGCGACTGATCGTCGGTCTGGGCAACCCCGGATCGGAGCACGCCCGGACCCGGCACAATGCCGGGTTTCATTTCGTTGAGGCCCTGGCCGAAAAGGCCGGTGCACGATGGAACGTGGACAGCAAGTTGTTTGGCGAGACCGCCAAGGTCGACATCGCCGGACAGACGGTGTGGCTGCTCAAGCCCGCCACCTTCATGAACCTCAGCGGCAAGTCGGTCACCGCCGCGCAGCGGTTCTGGAAGATCGAGCCGGAGGAAACCCTGCTGGCCCACGACGAACTGGACCTGGCGCCCGGCGTGGCGCGGCTGAAGTTCGACGGTGGCCACGGTGGCCAGAACGGCCTGCGTGACACCATCCGGTTGCTCGGCCACGGCAAGTTCCATCGCCTGCGCGTGGGCATCGGCCATCCCGGCCACAAGGATCGCGTGGTGGGCTGGGTGCTGGGACGCCCCTCCAAGGACGATGAAGTACTGATCTCGCGCGCCATCGACGATGCGATCGACGTGCTGCCGTTGGCGGTGCAGGGCGATTTCAGCGAAGCGATGAAGCGGCTGCACACCCCGAAATAATTGTACCGGTAGGTACCGACCGTTGGTCGGTACGGAGAATGATTGAAAAAGCAGCGCCCACGCCGCTGTTTTCCCAATCACTTTCACCCCAGAGAGCTGTCACCCATGGGTATCAAATGCGGCATCGTCGGCCTGCCCAACGTCGGCAAGTCGACCCTGTTCAACGCGCTGACCAAGGCGGGCATCGCCGCGGCGAACTTCCCGTTCTGCACCATCGAACCGAACGTCGGCATCGTGCCGGTGCCGGATCCGCGCCTGAACGAACTGGCAGCGATCATCAACCCGCAGAAGGTCATCCCGACGGCGGTCGAGTTCGTCGACATCGCCGGCCTGGTGGCCGGTGCCGCCAGCGGCGAGGGCCTGGGCAACAAGTTCCTGGCCCACATCCGCGAAGTGGATGCGATCACCCACGTGGTGCGCTGCTTCGAGAACGCTGACGTCATCCACGTCAACAACAAGGTCGACCCGATCTCGGACATCGACACCATCGATACCGAACTGGCGCTGGCCGACCTGGACAGCGTCGAGAAGGCACTGAACCGCGCCGAGCGTGCGGCCAAGGGCGGCGACAAGGACGCAGCGGCACGCAAGCCGGTGCTGGCCAAGCTGCAGGCCGCGCTGGCCGACGGCAAGGCCGGTCGTTCGGCGGGCCTGGACGAGGAAGAGAAGGCGCTGGTGCGCGATCTGTTCCTGCTGACCCTGAAGCCGGTGATGTACATCGCCAACGTGCTGGAAGACGGTTTCGAGAACAACCCGCACCTGGATGCGGTGCGCGCCCGTGCCGCCGAAGAAGGCGCCCAGGTGGTGCCGGTGTCGGCAGCGATCGAAGAAGAGCTGTCGCAGCTGGACGACGAAGACCGCGATACGTTCCTGGCCGACCTCGGCCTGACCGAGCCGGGCCTGAACCGCGTGATCAACGCAGCCTACAGCCTGCTCGGCCTGCAGACCTACTTCACCGCAGGCGTGAAGGAAGTCCGTGCGTGGACCGTGCGCAAGGGCGCCACCGCGCCGCAGGCTGCCGCGGTCATCCACACCGACTTCGAGAAGGGCTTCATCCGCGCCGAAACCATCGCGTATGACGACTTCATCAAGTACAAGGGCGAAGCCGGCGCCAAGGAAGCGGGTCGCCTGCGCCTGGAAGGCAAGGAATACCGCGTGCAGGAAGGCGACATCCTGCATTTCCGCTTCAACGTCTGATCGACGACGCAGCGCAGTGATTGCCCACAGGACCCCGCAATGCGGGGTCTTGTTGTATTAGGCGCCTGTCAGAACGGGCACACGAGGATCGTGTCATTGCGCGTTTGCGCTGCAGAAGCGCCAGCCCGGCGTTGCGGATGGCAGTGGACATAAATTCACCACGCGTTGAAACGCCTGGCCTGCATGGCTCGCGGCGACTTGTCCACATCAAACCCCCACGGCTCTCCACGTCGCGTGTGGAAAACCGATGAGGCGCCTGGACAAAATATCGCCATGCCTTGAAACGCTTGCGGCACAACGTTCAAGGCGGGTTGTCCACATCAAGTCCGCATTGCTTTCCACCTGCTGTGTGGAAAACACGCAGCTGTTTGCACCGCCGATGGGCTGGACAAAAAATCACCAGCCTCGAAAACCCTTGCCGTGCGCGGCTTACGGCCACTTGTCCACATCCAACCCCCATCGATTTCCACGCGTGGTGTGGAAAACAACAAGGGGTCCGACGACGCATCGCCGGACCCCTCTCTGGGCTCACCCGTGGCAGCGCTTACCAGCGGTAAGAGACGCCCAGCTGACCGCTGGTATCGCGGAAGCCCATGCCGCCGGTCTGCCGGCTGATCTCGCCCCAGCCGCGCCAGCCGCCCGACAGATTCACCTGCACGCCGGCCTTGGCTTCGTAGATGTCACGCGGCAACTGCCGGCGCAGGCGTTCGCCGTCCACGGCGATGGCCGCGTCGTTGCCACCGGACCACCAGTTCACCGCGACGAACGGCTGTACCTGCCCCTGGCGCTGCGTCAGCGAACGGGTGTACAGACGCAGGCCCACACGGGTGGTGGTGCTGTCCTTGTCGTAACCCTCAACCACCGTGCCGTTGGCCTCGACCACGCGATCGGCATCGTAGCGGCTGTGGATCACCTGCAGCTGTGGCTCCAGGTAGACACCGCGCTGCGCCGTGCGCTGCACGGGCAGCACATAGCCTGCCTCGGCCGAACCGGTCCAGCTGTGCGAGCGGTAGTGCTCCTTCTGCAGCCCTTCACCCTGCACGCTGTTGCGGAACCGCCCGTACTGCAACCAGCCGTCAACATACGCACCGCTGTCCATCCGTGCGTCCTGCAACCAGGTGGCATACACGCCCAGGCTGGTGCCGTTGACCACACCGCGCGCGGTGTAACCGGTCACCTGCGAACGGCTGTCGTTGCGCGCCCGGCCCTGGCCGGCCATCACACCTGCCTGCAGCTGGCCACCGGCATTGGCTTCGAAGCGACGACCGACGCCCAGCAGCACGCTGTTGAGTTCGCTGTCCACATCGACCTGGCTGCCGCGGCTGCCGGGCTGGCTGCTGCGCACCTGTGCCCAGGCAATGGCGTCGCTGCCGCCGTCGGCTGCATCGGCAGGATCGCCACTGCGGTCGTACAGGCTGTGCCGGAACATGCGCAGCGCGCTGCTCTGGTTGGCCATGTACACGGCTGGCTCCGGGCGCTCCACGCGCGGCGGCGCTGGCGGCAGCGGCGGATCGATCGGCGGATCAATCGGCGGAGCAGGGGGATCAATCGGCGGAGTCGGCGGATCAATCGGCGGTTCCGGCGGATCGGGCGGTTCCGGCGGATCGACCGGTGGTACGTATTCCGAGCGCAGGTACCAGTTGCCGTCGTCCGGGGTGGCGACGCCACCCTTGTACAGGAAGTAGTCGTAAGCGCCGGCCACCGCGCGTCCCTGCAGCGAGAACTGCGCATCGGACTGGCCAGCCACGCTGATCAGGCGGATGCCTTCGCTGGTCAGGGCGCCGGCGCCCCCCGCGTTGCGCACGCTGACAGAGGCCGTGCCACTGCTGTTGCCCTGGATCACCAGTTGATCACCCTGCGAGGCATCGTCGCCCAGCGCGCGGTTGAACAGCCAATGGCCATCGTTGCCGACATAGTCGCCGGTGACGGTCAGGGTCTTGAAGTCGTCGGTGGTGGGCGCGACGAAGGCGATGGTGCCGGCATGGTCCAGCGAGCCGACGCTGGAACTTCCACGCACGTTCCACTGGCTGCTGCCGTCCATCGCCAGCTGCGCGACCTGGTAGCCCGAGTCGTTGCGCAGCGCGCCGTTGAATACGGTGCCGTTGCGCAGCGTCATCTGCACGTTGGCGGTGGCGCTGTCGACCACGACATCGCCGGTCAGGCGGCTGTTGTCGGCGGTGAAAAGAATGTCCGCGGTGGCGACCGAGCTTCCATCGGTGAACACCGTATCGCTCACCCGCAGCAGGCGGCCACCGTCGACGTTGCCCTGCTGGCGCGCGACGACGTCGGTGTTGTTGAGCGTCAGCTCATGGTTGCTGCCCTGCAGCCACAGCGCAGGACCGTCCTGGGTCTGCAGGCTGCTGTTGTTGAATACCAGACGGTCCCAGTACGGCCCGAACACCGTGATGTAGGAACGATAGGCACCCGAATTCGTCCCCTGTGCCTGGATGCTCAGGTTGTCGGCGGTGAGCTTGGCGGTATTCATCTGCACGATGCCGAACGAGGAGGCACCCCGCGTGGTGATCGAGCCGCCGTCCAGCTGCGCATCGGCCGTGCTGCCACCGAGGAAGACGCCGCCGCCACCGGTGCCGTAGGTGGTGATATCCAGATCCTTGGCACGGATGCGCGAATAGGGCGTCGGTGGATTGCTGCCCGAGGCGCGCAGGCCATAGACCCCATCGCCGTGGGTATCGATGCTGCCGCCGGTGATCGTGGCAGTGCCACCCCAGACGTCCACGCCGTGGCCGTAGCCGTTGTCGCCATGGGTGCTGATCGTGGTATCGGTGAGGTCGGCCAGCGAGTCCGCGCCGGACAGCCAGATGCCGGAGTAGCCATCACGCACGGTGAAGTGGGCGCCGTTGGTGGTCAGCTTCGCCCAGCTGTTGACGTTGACGCCATAGCCGCCGATGGTCTCGAAGCGGCCGCCGGTGATATCGGCGGTGGAGTATACGCGGTTGATTCTGTTGCCCAGCAGGCGGATGCTGCTGCCGCTGCTGCTGGCACTGCCGCCCACGATCTGCAGCGTGCCACCGTTGTCGATATCGAAGTAGCCGTTGACCACGTCCACGTCGCGCAGCGACAGCACGCTGCCGCTGCCATCGGAGGACAATCGGCCGCTGTAGCCGTTGCTGGCGTCGGCGAAGGTCATCTTCAGCGATTCCAGCGACAGCAGCGCGCCACCCTCGGCGTACACCGCGCTGTTGGCACCGCCATTGATCTCCGTACCGGCCACGTGCAGCTCGCTGCCGCGCCCAGTGGAATACAGCGCGTGCCCGCCGCTGCTGACACTGCCACCGTTCAACCACACCTTGCCACCGCCGGTGGCATTGACCGTGCCGTAGCCGGAGCCGTTGCGATAGGCATTGATGACCAGGTTGTTGGCCCGGATCACGCTGCCCGCACCGCTGGCGTTCAGCGCATAGCCGACGGTGGTGCTGCCATCGCCGACCTGCAGGATGCCGCCCTCGATCAGGACGCTGCCGCCGGCGCTGGCAAGGATGCCGCTGCCGCCTCCGGTGCTGGAGATCCAGCTGCCATTGACGGTAATGGTGCTGCCGACACCATTGGCCTCCAGGGCGTAGCCACCGGCACTGTGCGACAGGGTGTCGTCGGCGCCCAGCTGCAGGCTGGCGCCATCGGTAACCTTCAACGGCCCCTGCAGTTCGGCCGCGTGCACGGGCAGGGCGGCCCACAGCGCGCTGGCCAGCAGGCTGGGAATCAAGGGGAGGCGCGAAGCGCGCGCGCAGGCGGACACACGGCGGCGCCGTGGGGGAGAGGCGTTCATGCTGGTGGATTCCTGTGGCAGGGCGCAGCGCGGCTGCGCGATCTGGCGCGGCAGGGCCGCGTCGCTGTGGAAACCGGGTGCGATGGCCACTGCAGGCGCCATCCGGTTTCGCTCTCGCCGGCAACGCGATGACGATGGGAAATCGTCACCGTGGCGGGATGCATCCAGACTAGAAATCAGCCCTGTCCGATGGAATCAGGCGTTTCCTAAAGCACGTCGTGCCCTGCACAGAGGCGGGGCACGGTTCAGCGATGTGGAGGCCTCAGCCGAACATCGACGACTGCAGGCAGTACTCGATCAGCGCCTGGTCGCTGTCCACGCCCAGTTTGCGCATCGCGTTGATTTTCTGCGTGCTGACCGTCTTCGCACTGCGCTGCAGCTGGCGGGCGATGTCGCCCACGCTCATGCCGCCGGTGAACAGACGGATGACTTCGAGTTCGCGCGGCGAGAGGCGCGCCAGCACCGCCTCGGCATCCGCCGGTTCTGCGGCGGCAACCGGCAGCAGGCCCGGTGGGCGGTAGATGCGGTCGGCCAGCACCGTGCGCAGCGCCTGCACCAGGCTGCCCAGGCCGTGGCTCTTGAGCACCACGCCGCTGGCACCGGCTGCATACATGGCCGCCACCAGCGAGGGGTTGGAGACCATCGTCAACACCAGCAGACGCACATCGGGGAAGCTGCGGCGCAGGAACGAGATCAGCTTGATGCCATCGCCGAAGCTGTCCCCCCCGGGCATGCTGTAGTCGGTGATCACCGCATGGGGCAGGGTGCTCGTCATCAGCTCGACCAAGGTCGCCGGATCGGCGGCCTCGCCGACCACGTCCAGGTCCAGTTCGCCGGCCAGGACATCGCGGATGCCGGCAAGCACGATCGGGTGGTCGTCAGCGATGAGGATGCGGGTGGTCATGGTGGTGTCGGCTTGCTGGGGGATGAGGGGGCGGCGACGTGCACCAGGGGTTGCAGCAGCCGGCGCAGGCGCCGTTGGAAATGCGCGAGCGCCGAGGCGAGGGCAGGCAACGCGTCGCCGTCGCCGATCTGCTGTTCGATCTGCTGGCCGTGCGCCACCAGTGCCGGTGCGCCAACGATCACCAGTGCGCCGCGGATGCGGTGCAGCACCTGTGCCACGCGTTCCGGCGCGGCATCGTCGATCGCCCGCTGCAGGCTGTCCAGGTCGGCCTGCATGGTCTGCACGAACAGCGCCTGCATGGTTTCCGGAACCTGCAGGGGAGCATCGGCTTGGTCGTCGATGGGGCCGCGGTGCGGCTGGGCCGCAACCTGGGTCAGCAGGCGCTGCAGTGCTGCCAGGGTGATCGGCTTGACCAGTACGCCCTGCATTCCCGCCTCGTGGCAGCGTTGCCGTTCGGCGGGGTCGGCGTTGGCGGTGGCGCCGTGGATCGGTACGTCAACCCCACGCGCGCGCAGTGCACGGGCCAGTCCGTAACCATCCAGTCCAGGCATGTTGAGGTCGGTCAACACCAGGGTGAAGGGACGCTGCGGCCAATAGTGCAGGGCTTCATTGCCGTCACTGGCGACCACGGCGTGGCAGCCGAGCTGCTCCAGCTGGCCACGCAGGATCGCCTGGTTGATCGGGTTGTCTTCGGCGACAAGAACCTGCAGCCCGAACCTGCGTGGCGCCGGCAGACGTCCGTTGACCTCTGCGGGCACTGCTCGCCCGGCCGCAGCCGCCAGCGCGAGCACGATCGCATCCAGACGATGCACGCCGACCTGCCAATGTGCCTGCACCTGCTGTGGCTGCATTCCGCCTTCGCGGCACGCCACCACCTGCGGTCCACTCCACGTGGGCGTGCCCTCGTCCAGCACCAGGTCGAGCATCACCGCGCCGGGATCGGCAAGCTCCGGCGCATCGTCGCGATGCACGCTGGCCTGTGCGCCGCGCTGCTGCAACCGCTCGCATATCGATTGTGCGAACTCGCGGACGCTGCCGCGCACGTGCACCGGCAACGCTGGCGGCAATCGCGGTGAAGCCGCCTGCAATGGATCGGGTGTTGCCTCGGGCAGCGGTAGCTCGACCGAGAAACTGCTGCCCAGGCCGCTTTCGCTGACCACCCGCAGGTGGCCGTCCATCATCGTGGTCAGGTGCGCACAGATCGCCAGGCCCAATCCGGTGCCGCGCATCGCATCGGTGCCGGGGTTGGCCTGGAAGAAAGGTTCGAACAGATGTGCCTGGTGCTCGCTGGCAATGCCGATGCCGGTATCGGCCACCTGCCAGCGCAGCCAGCAGCGTTCATCAATGCGCTGTGCACCCAGGCGCACCACGACCCGGCCGCTGTCGGTGAACTTCAGCGCATTGCTGATCAGATTGTTGAGGATCTGGCGGATGCGCGCGGCATCACCGTTGACCGCAGCCGGCACGTCCGGATCGATGCAGGCATAGAACTGCAGGCCCTTGTGGGCGGCGGCAGCGGCGTAGGAGTCCAGCGCGTCCTCGGTCAACCGCACCGGGTCGAACGCGCCGGGCTCCAGGCTCAGCTGGTCGGCCTCGGCCTTGCTGACATCCAGGATGTCGCTGATCAGCTGCATCAATGTCGATGAGGAGCGCTGGATCGTGTCCAGGTAGTCCTGCTGGCGCGCATCCAGCGGGGTCAGGCCCAGCAGCTCCAGCGTGCCGAGCACGCCGTACAGCGGGGTGCGTATCTCATGGCTCATGGTGGCCAGGAACTGGCTCTTGGCGCGGTTGGCCTGGTCGGCTGCACGGCGTGCCTGCTGCAGCACCTGTTCGGCCTCGTGCTGGCTGCTGAGGTCGATGAACAGGCACAGCACGGCGGGTGCGCCGCGATAGCGCGCGGGCGTCGCGGTGATCAGCAGGTGGCGGTTGTCCGGCGTGGTGTAGGCCAGGCCATCGCCTGCCGTGGTGCCGCCAGCGGCCAACACGCTGCGTCGCCAGGGCCCGTGCCAGCCACCGTCGTCGTGGTCTTCCCCCAGCCACTGACGTGCCAGCGCGTTGTCCAGCAACACGCGGCCATCGGTACGGCGCAGCAGGCACAACCCGATCGGCGCGTTGTCGAGGATGGTGCGGCTGAAGGCCTCGCTTTCCAGCAACCGCGCATGGTTGCGGCGCAGTGGTTCGATCACCGAGCGCCGGTAGGCACGCAGGATCAGCACGCCACCGGTGGCCAGCAGCAACGCCACCACCATGCTGCCCAGCAGTGGCCCGCGCGGGTGCTGGAACACCTGTTGCCAGCCCACGTGATACACCGCCAGCCAGCCGTGTTCGCTGCGCATGCGGAACAGCAGGTCGTCCAGGCCCGCGCGCCATGAAGTGCCGGCGCGGCTGGCATCGTTGGCATCACCGAGCAGCAGGCGGCCGTTGCCATCGAACAGCGACATCCGTTCGAACACCGGTGTCCCCATCACCTGGCGGTAGTCATCAACGCGGCCGGGATCCAGCAGGCAGGCCACTGCGGCCAGCGACTCGTCCTCGCTCTCGCCCCACAGGCGGGCATCCTGCGGCGCGTGCGCGATGGCAAGCAGCCGGGTCTGTCCCTCGCGCCAGGCCACCGGCGTCCACACCACGTTGCCGCGACGCAGCGCCGGCCGTTCGCGCAGGACCTGGTGGATGGCGGTCAGCGCCGGTTGCAGGTGATGCGGACTGCTCTGGCCCGGGTCACCACGCACTGTCTGGATCGGTGCAAGCAGGCCACGGCGGCCCTGGCCATCGACCAGCAGGCACTGCGGCGGTGGAAACCGCGAGGCCGCCCAGAAAGCACCGTAGAAGCGCAGGAAGCGGTCGCCCAGTTCGGCCGTTGCCTGTGTCGAAGCGCCGCCGTCGGCACCGATCCGCGCGAAACTGGCGAACAGCGGGCTGGGCTGTGTACCTGAGGCGGCCTCGTCCACAGGCTGCCCGCGATTGCCCACGTCATGCAGGCGCCATTGCCGCAGGAAGCGTTCCTGTTCCTGCAGCGTGCCGTCCAGGCGACGGAAGTGATAGCGGATCTTGCCCTCTTCTTCGTTGAACAGCTGGCTGCCTGTGGACAGCAGCAGGCCGGCCTGCAGGGTGGCCAGCACCACCACGCCAATCAACAGGGCATGTACACGCAGGGAGCGGCGGGCGAGTCGGCGTACGGGAGCGGCCTCGGCCGGCATGGACAGGTCTCGGAGCAGTAGGCGGTCGATGGCGGCCCGAAGGGCCCAGGGCACGGCCGGTACCGCCGCGCAGAGAGGATCGTCAAAGACTCTTGATGGGATTGTGAAGCCTTTCAGCCACGCCTGTCAGCGCGACGCTGCACGGCTGCCGCGCGCGCCCTCATCAGGAGCATCTTCGTCCAGCAGACGGGTGAAGTCGTCGGAGGGCAGCGCCTGCGAAATCAGGAAACCCTGTACCTGGTTGCAGCCGAGCTGGCGCAGCGCGGCCAGATCGGCATCGCTCTCCACGCCTTCGGCAACGATGGTCAGGCCGAGCTGGTTGGCCAGCGCGATCACCGTGGTCAGGGTCAGGTGCAGGGCGGGATCGCGCGCGCAACCGCTGACCAGCGCACGATCGATCTTGACCTCGGTGAAGGGGGTGTTGACCAGGTTGTGCACCGAGCTCAGCCCTTGGCCGAAGTCGTCCTGGGCCAGACCGAAGCCCTTCATCCGCAACCGGCACGCGCCTGCATAGAAGTCGCTGACGTGGCGAGTGGTGCTGTTCTCCATCAGTTCAAAGCACAGATCCGCCGGAGTGCCGCCTGCGGCCAGGGTCAGCGCCAGCAGTTCATCCGGAAGATCGGACTGCTCCAGCAGGTGCGGTGGCAGGTTGATCGATACCGGCACGCGGAATCCCTGCGCGCGCCAGCGCGCCTGTGCCCGGATGCTGGCGGTGAGCATCCCGCGTAGCAGTTCGCCCTCCAGGCCATGCCGGCACAGCGCCGGCAGGAAACTGCCGGGTGCCAGCGTCCCCAGCTGCGGGTGGCGCCAGCGCACCAGTGCCTCGGCGGCAACCACGCGCCCGGACTGCAACGACTTCTTCGGCTGGAACCAGGCGGTCAGGCTGCCGTCGGCCAGCGCCTGTCGCAGCTGCGCCGCATCCGGCTCGGGCGTCAGCGCCGCCGGGCTGGTGCGCACCGCTGGCCGCGCCTGCGCCAGTGCATCAAGCAGCGCATCGACATCGCTGGCGGCGACCGGCTTGGCCAGCAGGCCGACCACGTCCAGGCCCAGTGATTCGGCCATCAACCGCGCCGAACTCATCATCCGCCGCGAGGCTGCGCTGACCACGGCAAGCCGCGGCGGGCGCGGCTGCGCGGCCAGTGCCTGGATGAACTGGATGCCATCCTGGCCCGGCATCAACAGATCGCTCACCACCAGGTCATAGGCCTGGCAGGCACACAGGGCGATCGCCGCCTCCACGTCTTCGCAGGCGTCGACCTGCACGCCGGCACGCGCGCTGAACAGATTGACGAGGTAACCACGTTGGAACGGCTGGTCTTCCAGGATCAGGACACGGCGGGTCATGCGGGATCTCCTTGGCGAACGGCGGAAAGCGCCTGACGCAGGCGTGCGATGTCGATGGGTTTGCTCAGATAGCCCTGCATGCCGCTGGCCAGGCAGCGCTCGCGCTCCTCGGCGGTGGCGTTGGCAGTAGCGCCGATCACGGGCAGCAGAGTGCCCTCCGCCCGCAGCCGGCGCGCCAGGGTGTGGCCGTCCATGCGCGGCATGTTGATGTCGGTGACCACCAGGTCGAAGTCATGGGTCTGGCACAGCTGCAACGCCTCGACGCCATCCTGCGCAAGCTCCACCTCGCAGCCCAGGGCCTGCAGCTGTTCGGCCAGGATCACCCGGTTGATGGGATTGTCTTCCACGGCCAGCACCCGCAGTCCCAGCGGGCCCGGTTGCACATCGCGCGCTGCGGTCGGCAGCGTTGCGCACTGCCGCTGCTGGCGTGCAACCGCCAGGGCGATCGAAGACATGCCGTGCAGGGTGACCAGCAGCGCGCCATCGGCAGCGGGTGCGGGTTGGTCGCCACCATCGATCGAGGCCAGCACCCGCGGTCCCTGCCAGGCCAGCGGCTGTTCCGCCTCGCCATCCATCAGGATCGCGCCGCCGTGGTCGAGCAGGGCAGGATCGCCCTGCAGCGGCTGCGCATTGGCACCCCAGCGGCGTAGCCAGCCACAGGCACTGTCGACCAGCTCGCGATCGCGGCCGCGCACGTAGACCGGTGGTTCGGCCAGCAACGCCGGGCCGTCCTCGGTCGCGGCCAGCACCGGCAAGGGCAGGCGCACGGTGAAACTGCTGCCCAGTCCCGGTTCGCTGACCACGCGCAGTTCGCCACTCATCAACCGCACCAGGCGGTCGCTGATCGACAGGCCCAGCCCGGTACCCTGCGCGCTGGCGGCGCCACGAACCTGGCGGAAGGGCTCGAACAGGCGCGCCTGTTCCTCGGTGGCGATGCCCACGCCGGTATCGGTGACCTGCCAGGCCAGCACGCTCGACTCGCCTTCGCGCTGCACCAGACGCACGCGCAGCACTACCCGGCCATGCTCGGTGAACTTGATGGCGTTGCTGAGCAGGTTGCCCAGCACCTGGCGGATCCGGTCGGCATCGCCGAGCACCCGTGTCGGCAACCGTGGATCGGTGCAGACCAGTACCTGCAGGCCCTTGCGCGTGGCCGCAGCAGCGAAGCTGCGCAGCACGCTTTCGGTCAGCTCGCGCGGCGAGAACGATGCCGGTTCCAGGCTCAGCTGGCCCGACTCGATCTTGGACACATCCAGCACGTCGCTGATCAGCTGCAGCAGCACCGACGAGGAACTTTCGATGGTGCGCAGGTACTGCGACTGGCGCGCATCCAGCGGCGTGCGGCCGAGCAGCTCCAGCGTGCCAAGCACCCCGTACAGCGGCGTGCGGATTTCATGGCTCATGGTCGCCAGGAACGCACTCTTGGCCTGGTTGGCGGCGTCGGCCGCCTGCCGCGCCGAGGACAGTGCCGCCTGCGCCTGCCGATGGCGTGAGATGTCATGGAACACGCACAGCAGCACGTCATCATCCTGGTAACGGCAGGCCGCATGCAGCACCTGCAGCTGGCGACCGTCGCGTGCGGTGAACTCCAGCCCGCGACCGCGTTCGCCGGCATGCCCGCGCCACGGTGCCTGCCAATCGCTGTCGGTGCCGTCCTCGCCCAGCCAGTCGCGCAGCAGCTGGTTGGACAGCAGCAGCTGGCGGTCACTGCGACGCAGGACACAGATGCCGACCGGCGCCAGGTCGATCACCGTCGAACTGAAATCCAGGCTTTCCAGCAAGCGCCGGTGCTGCAGCAGGGCCGGTTGGATCAGCTGGCGGTCGACGCGGTGCCGCAGCAGGCGCAGGGCAATGCCAGCCAGCAGCAGCAAGGCACCGCTGATCAGCAGTGAAGTCGCCATGTCGCCAAGCAGCAGGCGCGGAGGCAGGTGATAGACCAGCCGCCAGCCGTCATTGCCCACCCCCTTGACCAGGGCCACGCCGCGCGGCAGGCCCGTGCTCCAGAGCACGCCGAAACTGTCGTCCTGGCGCTGCTGCAGCGCTTTCCAGCCCGCACTGTCCAGCCGTGGCGCCAGGCTCGACAGGGCCGGCTGTCCATCGCGGTCCAGCAGGGCGTAGCCGCCGATGCCCTGGCCATCGATCATGTCCGAGGCGGCCGCACCGTCCAGCAGCAGCATCAGCCACTGGCTCGGCTGCGGCCCGGCCTGTACCGGTTGGGCCAGGGCGACCCCGGCATCGCCCGCGCGCAGCCAGTACACCGGATCGGTACCGGCAAGCGTGCCGCTGCGCTGCCGCAGCACCTGCAACGTGGGCAGGCCGGCGATGTCCACGTTGGCCTGGCCACCCGCCAGCCAATGCGTTCCCTGCGCATCGACCAGCAGCAGATGGGTCTGCAGGGTCTGCAGCGTGTGCTCCGCGCGCGGCGACAGCAGCAGGCGCTGGCCAGGCTTGCCGCCCGGCCCGTCCAATGGCAGCTGGCGCACACCTTCGCTGGACGCTACCGACGGATCACCCACCACCACCGAATCGCCCAGGTAGCGCAGCAGGGCCTCGCGCTGGTCGAAGTAGATCTGCGCCCTGTACGCGGCGGCATTCATGTCGCGGCGGTGGCTGGAGATGTCTTCGGTCAGCGCGGTCAGCAGGTAGAAGCCGGTGGCGGCCGCCAGGCACAGGAACATGCACACCGTCAGCCAGCGCAGCAGCACCGAAGCGGTGGTCGGCGGCGCGACCAGGGGCAGGGAAGGGCGAGGGAATCGGAACATGCACCGATCCTAGGGAGGACGGTCACCCGCCCGGAATCAGCCATGTCCTAAAAAGCCGCCTGCACCCCGTGCAGGAGACCACCGGCGAGGAACCGTTCAGGCTGGCGCTGGGGCCGGGTAAAAAAAGACCCCCGCCGAAGCGGGGGTCTGTAACGTGCCTCCAGCAGCGGCGCCCTTACAGCGCGCTGCCGCCGAACTTGTGCGTGTACTGCAGGTTGATGGTGCGGCCGACGCTGTCGAACCAGGACACGTCGTAGTACGGGTACGCGGTATAGGTCCTGTCCTTCGGCGGCATCTTGTTGAACACATTGACCACCGACAGCGACAACCGCGAGTGATCGTCGAAGCGGTACTGCAGCGAGGCGTTGTAGCGGTAGGTCGCCTTGATCCACGGGCTGTCGCCGCTCTCCTCGTCGAACACCTGGTCGTAGCTGTCCGAGGTCGGCAGCTTGCCCAGGCGCGAGCCGTACACGGTGGCCGACCAGGCATCCTTCTCCCAGGTCACGCTGACGCTGGTCTTGGTGCGCGGTATATCGAAACCGCTGTTGATCGCGAACTGGTCTTCGGTCACATCACCGGCATAGCGCTGGAAGTCATGCTTCTTCACCCAGGTGTGGGTGCCATTGAAGATGAAGTCGCCGATGCCGGTCTGCAGGCGGTAGCGCAGGCCGACGTCGATGCCGGAGGTGGACTCACGCGCAACGTTGATCGGGTTCACATGCACGCCATACAGGCGGCCATCGGCAGTGCGGGTGATGCGGGCCAGGGCGTCCACGCAGGTCGGCGAGGCGGGGTCGGCGCTGCCCAGCCGGCAGTTCGCTTCGCTGGCCAGAATCGTACGCACGTCCATGTCCTGCACCTGGTCGCGCATGTCGATGTTGAACCAGTCGGCCGACAGGTCCAGGCCGGCGGCCGGCGACCACACGAAGCCAGCGCTCCAGGAGGTGCTGGTTTCCGGGTCCAGCTCGCGGTTGCCACTGCGGCTGCGGATCACGTTGCGCTCGTAGTCGGCGCAGTCATCGGCGGCATCGGCGCGGCAGTTGTACAGATCTTCCGCGCTGGTCTCGTCGTTGCCCGGGCCGGCGAAAACATAGTGCAGGTCCGGCGCGCGGAACGCGGTGCCGTACGAACCGCGCACCAGCAGCGTGTCGATCGGACGCCATTCCAGGCCGCCGCTCCAGGTTGCCTTGCCGATGGTGTGGCCCGAATAACGGTACTGGTCGTAACGCCCGGCCACGCTCAGGTTCACCGTTTCATGCAGCGGCATGCGCAGCTCGGCAGCGGTCGCCCAGCGGTTGCGCGAGCCCTTGCCGTCCGAATCCTTCCAGCTGTAGTAGTAATAGCCGGTCGCCAACGGATCGGGGTTGAGCGCATAGGCCTGCTGGCCCACTTCCACCGTCGCGGCGAAGCCGGCGTCGCCACCGGGCAGGGTGAACAGTGAGCCATTGGTCAGCGTCAGCGCCGCCGTCTCGGTGCGCGACTTCGGCGTATAGGTGGTGCGTGCGGCGATCGAATCGTACTCGGCACGTGTCAGCGGCCGGTACAGGCGCGACGGATCGGCGTTGTAGATCGGGAAGCCGTCATCGTCCTCGCCCAGCTGCGGGCCCAGGAACAGGTCGTTGGCCTTGGACGCGATGATCTGCGCCCAGCTGATCCGCGACTGGTACTGCGAATGGCTCAGTGACGCTTCGTAGTCCCAGCTGCCGGTCAGGTTGCCCTTGAAGCCGGTGGTCACGCTGAAGGTCTTCTGCGTGCTGCGCACCATCGCATTGTCCAGCCCGCCCATTTCCTCGGGCGAGAACTGGCGCTGCCAGAACTCGATCTCGCCGGTCGCTTCATTGTTGAAGTAGCCCGACTCATCGCCGTCGGCGGCCATGCGGCCCCACTTGGTGACATCGCGCATCAGCGACATCGTGTGGTAGCCCAGCTGCACGTCGGCGAACCACTGCTGGCCGTTGTCGAAGTCGTAGCTGAGCGAGGCATAGCCGTTGGCGCCGCGGCGCTTGCTGAGGATCGTGCCGTAACCGATCGCGCTGTCGCTGCCGCAGTAGTAGCCGTAGCGCGGGCGGAACGCGCGGTAGGTGCTGCCCTGGTTCTGCGCGGACAGTGCATCACAGGTCGCTGCGCCCGGATCCAGGTAGTCATCGTTGTAATCGGTGCGCAGATAGGAGCGACGGGCGATGCGCGCGCCTTCGGTCGGGCCGTCCTGGGTCGAGTCCTGGATGTCGCGGCCGTAGGCCCACAGCGGCGTCTGCGACTGCAGTTCGACGCTGTATACCGCGTTGAAGTTGCCACTGCTGAAGCCGCTGGCCAGGCTCATGTCGAACGACTCACCACCGCCTTCGGTGGTGGTGCCCATGCGCATGTCGATGGTGGTGCCATCGGCCTTCTTCTTCAGGATGAAATTGACCACGCCGGCGATCGCATCCGAGCCGTAGATCGCCGATGCGCTGCCGGTCAGCACCTCAATGCGGTCGATCATGCCCAGCGGAATGTTGGACACATCGGTGAAGTTGCTGCGGCCCTTGAACGGCATCGGGAAGTCGGCGATGCGGCGGCCGTTGACCAGCACCAGGGTGTGGTTCGGCCCCAGCCCACGCAGGTCGACCTGCTGCGCGCCTGGCGAGAAGTCGGCGCCGCCGGAGGACTGCTGGCTCTGCGTCTCACCGCCGTTCTGGGTCATCGCGCGCAGCACGTCCGGCACGGTGGTGAAGCCGCTGGAGCGGATCTGCTCTGCGTTGATGACAGTGATCGGCGCCGGTCCTTCCACCTGGGCGCGCGGGATGCGCGAGCCGGTCACCTGCACCGCATCCAGCTGTTGTACCGAAGAGGAAGCGGGAGTCTGTGCTGCCGCCGAAGCAGCAACGCCCATCAACGCCAGCTGGATCGACCACGCCATCGCCTGTCTACGCATGAGAAATTCTCGGAAGTAATGCCGGCCCACAGAGGAGGGGCCCTGTCCCCCATTCACATTTCAGGAATGGGCGCGCGCATTTAACGCCTTTTTTATGTCCTTGACTACTGGGGATATGTCTGGCAAAGAGTGAAAACGGTTGCAGGTCGTTTTTGTTCAGGGAGATCAAGATGCGACGCCTTCGCTACGGGCTGCGTGGCCCGCTCATCGCCTTGCTGCTGTCGGTGCTCTGCTGGTCCTCGCCAGCAGCTGCACAGGAGCTGATGGAGCCGGGCTTCGCCTACTACGAAGTGGGTGATCTGGATGCGCCGCGGCCCGGTCCGCGCGCCCCCGCGATGATGCTGATGGGCGGCGGCGAATGGGTCCCCGAGGCCTTCCAGTGGTGGCTGCGCCAGGCCGGCAATGGTCGCGTGCTGATCCTGCGCGCCTCCGGCACCGATGAGCTGCAGGACCGCCTGTACCGCGAGATCGGCGGCACCACCGCCGTGCAGACCCTGGTGTTCGACAGCCGCCGCGGCGCCGACGACCCGGCCGTGCTGCGGGTCGTGGCTGCGGCCGATGCGATCTTCATCGCCGGCGGCGATCAGTCCCGCTACATCCGCTTCTGGAAGGGTACCGCGCTCAACCGCGCACTGAATGCCCACGTGCGCGCCGGCAAGCCGATTGCCGGTACCAGCGCCGGCCTGGCCATCCTCGGCGGCTACGCCTATGGCGCGCTGGATGGCGGCAGCATCGATTCGGCCAGCGCCATGGCCGACCCGATGGGCGAGGCCGTCACCTTGGATCGCGGCTTCCTGCAGCTGCCCTACCTGCAGCGGGTGGTCACCGACACCCACTTCGACAAGCGCGACCGTCTCGGCCGCCTGATCGTGTTCGTGGCCCGCGCCGCGCATGACAGTGGTGACCCGGACATGGTCGGCATCGGCGTCGACGAAGATACGGCCCTGTGCGTGGAGCCTGACGGCCAGGCCCAGGTCTACAGCACCGACGGCGAAGGCAAGGTCTGGGTGGTCAGCCCCGGACGCGATGCCGACCGGCTGGTGGAAGGTGAACCCCTGCGCTTCCACGCGGTGCCGGTCACCGTGGTTGCCAGCGGCAGCCGCATGCGCCTGGACGACCTGCAGGCCGACGCGGCCTACCAGGCCTTGGCTGACATCAGCGACGGCGAGATTGAAGTCATCCGCCAATGATCCGGTAGCGCCGGGCCATGCCCGGCGGATGCCGCCGCGCGGTGCCTTCCGCCGGGCATGGGGCGGCGGGGGCGGGGGGGGGCGGCGGGGGGGGGGGGGCGGGGGGGGGCGCCCCCCCCCCGCTACCGTGCAATCCAATCCCTTTCCTGCTGGAGATCTGCTTCCATGAAACTGCGCCTGGCGCTGTCCGCGCTGTTGTCCCTGCCACTGCTGGCCCAGGCCGCACCCGCTGCCTCACCGCTGCTGGTTATCCACGGCGGTGCCGGCGTGGAGCGCAAGGATCTCTCCGCGGCGGAAGAACAGGCCGCGCGCGCTGCGCTGAAGGCGGCATTGCTGAAGGGCCATGCCGAACTGGCAGCCGGGCGTCCGGCATTGGCGGCGGTCACCGCGGCCATCACCGTGCTCGAGGATGATCCGACCTTCAACGCGGGCAAGGGCGCGGTGTTCACCCACGAAGGCCGCAATGAACTGGACGCGGCGGTGATGGACGGGGCCACCCAGGCAGCCGGCGCAGTGGCCGGCGTGCAGCGCGTGCGCAACCCGATCCTGCTCGCGCAGACGGTGATGCAGAAGTCCAGGCACGTGATGATGGTGGGGCAGGGCGCCGAAGCCTTCGCCACCGAGCAGGGCGTGACCCTGGTCGACCCCTCCTACTTCCGCACCGACAAGCGCTGGCAGCAGCTGCAGCGTGCATTGAAGGAAGAAGCGAGCGGGCAGGCGCATGCCGACCTGGAAACCGCAAAGCACTTCGGCACGGTCGGTGCGGTCGCCCTGGATGCGCAGGGCCATCTTGCTGCGGGCACTTCCACCGGCGGCATGACCAACAAGCGCTATGGCCGTGTCGGCGACTCGCCGATCATCGGTGCCGGCACCTGGGCCGATGCGCGTTGTGCGGTATCGGGTACCGGTTGGGGCGAGTACTACATCCGCACCGCCGCCGCCCATGAGATCTGCGCGCGCATGCGTTACCTCGGTCAATCGCCGGAACAGGCGGGCAAGGGCGTGATCAACGACGCGATTCCGCAGATGGGCGGCGACGGCGGCGCAATCGTGCTCTCCGCAGACGGAAAAGCCGCAGCGCCGTTCAACACCCAGGGCATGTATCGGGGCTGGATCGGGGCCGATGGCGTTGCCCACGTGGCCATCTTTGCCGACGAGACAATCGCACTGCCCTGAGCAGACCCTTGCGTATCAAGGGGTTTGCGACGCGTGTGAAAAAAAGTGAAAAAAAGCGTTGACAGACCCCCGCTTCATCTCCAGAATTGCGGGCTCACCACCACACACCGCAACGCTTCGGCGGCACGGGACGGGGTGGTAAAAGGAGGGATACCCAAGCGGCCAACGGGGGCAGACTGTAAATCTGCTGGCTTACGCCTTCGGTGGTTCGAATCCACCTCCCTCCACCAGCTTCACGTTGTGGCACATTCCCGGTGCGGGAGTAGTTCAATGGTAGAACCTCAGCCTTCCAAGCTGATGGTGCGGGTTCGATCCCCGTCTCCCGCTCCATTGAGTGAACTTTGAATATTATCGAGTTCATGCCATAATGCAAAACTCGCTCACATAGCTCAGTCGGTAGAGCACTTCCTTGGTAAGGAAGAGGTCGAAGGTTCGATTCCTTTTGTGAGCACCATCTTCAGCACCACACCAGACGAATTCGAGATAAGCAGCCATGGCCAAGGGTAAGTTCGAGCGCACCAAGCCGCACGTCAACGTCGGCACCATCGGTCACGTCGACCACGGCAAGACCACGCTGACCGCCGCACTGACCAAGATCGGTGCCGAGCGCTTTGGTGGCGAGTTCAAGGATTACTCCGCGATCGACGCCGCGCCGGAAGAAAAGGCACGTGGCATCACGATCTCGACCGCGCACGTCGAATACGAATCCACCGTTCGTCACTACGCCCACGTCGATTGCCCGGGCCATGCTGACTACGTCAAGAACATGATCACCGGTGCTGCCCAGATGGACGGCGCGATCCTGGTGTGCTCGGCCGCTGACGGCCCGATGCCGCAGACCCGCGAGCACATCCTGCTGTCGCGTCAGGTCGGCGTGCCGTACATCGTCGTGTTCCTGAACAAGGCCGACATGGTTGACGATGCCGAGCTGCTGGAACTGGTCGAAATGGAAGTCCGCGAGCTGCTGAGCAAGTACGACTTCCCGGGCGACGACACCCCGATCATCTCGGGTTCGGCCCGTCTGGCGCTGGAAGGCGACCAGAGCGACATCGGCGTGCCGGCCGTCATCAAGCTGGTCGAGGCGCTGGACACCTGGATCCCGACCCCGGAGCGTGACGTCGACAAGGCATTCCTGATGCCGGTCGAAGACGTGTTCTCGATCTCGGGCCGCGGCACCGTGGTGACCGGTCGTATCGAGCGCGGCGTGATCAAGGTCGGCGAAGAAATCGAAATCGTCGGCATCCGTCCGGTGCAGAAGACCACCGTGACCGGCGTGGAAATGTTCCGCAAGCTGCTGGACCAGGGTCAGGCAGGCGACAATGCCGGTCTGCTGCTGCGCGGCACCAAGCGTGACGACGTCGAGCGTGGCCAGGTTCTGGCAAAGCCGGGTTCGATCAAGCCGCACACCAAGTTCGACGCCGAAGTCTACGTGCTGTCGAAGGACGAAGGCGGCCGTCACACCCCGTTCTTCAAGGGCTACCGTCCGCAGTTCTACTTCCGTACCACCGACATCACCGGTGCGGTCGAGCTGCCGGAAGGCGTCGAGATGGTGATGCCGGGCGACAACATCAAGATGGTTGTCACCCTGATCAACCCGGTCGCCATGGACGCCGGCCTGCGCTTCGCAATCCGCGAAGGTGGCCGTACCGTCGGTGCTGGCGTGGTTGCCACCATCCTCGAGTAAGCCTGCATGCCGGCGGTCGCATAGCGCTGCCGGTCTGGCGAGTGGCGGGCCGGGAACCTCGGTCCGCCTTCGCCGTCTAAGGGAAGGCAAGTTTTCTACGTACGCCAGTAGCTCAATTGGCAGAGCAGCGGTCTCCAAAACCGCAGGTTGGGGGTTCGAGTCCCTCCTGGCGTGCCATCTGCCCACCTTACCGAGCGGCCCTGCCGCTAAAGCAGACACAGCCTGATGAATAGCAAGATCGAACATTCCAAGGACACCTCCGCGCAAGGCGGGGATATCGTCAAGTACGTCCTCGCATCGTTGCTGGTGCTGGCAGGTCTGTTCGTCTGGTTCTGGTTCTCCGCCGATTCCGGTCGCGCTGCCCAGCTGGGCTCGTGGGCGGGTCAGCTGCGTGCGTTGGCGGTCGTGGTCGGCCTGGTTGGCGGTATCGGCGTGTTCATGCTGACCGGCAAGGGGCGCGACACCCGCGAATTCCTCTCCGAGTCGCGTTTCGAACTGCGTAAAGTGGTTTGGCCGACCCGCCAGGAAGCCATTCGCATGACCTGGGTGGTGATTGTCGTCGTCCTGATCCTCAGCTTGCTGCTGGGCGGGTTCGACTTCTTCATCCAGAAACTGACTCAGTGGTTCCTGAGCCGCTAAGGAGAAATGCATGAAGCGTTGGTACGTCGTTCACGCCTATTCGGGCTTCGAGAAGTCGGTGGCGCAGGCTCTGCGCGATCGCATCGTCCGTGACGGCATGGAAGAGCGCTTCGGCGACGTCCTGGTTCCGACCGAGGAAGTGATCGAAATGCGCGCCGGCCAGAAGCGCCGTTCCGAGCGCAAGTTCTTCCCGGGTTACGTGCTGGTCCAGATCGAGACCCACGAAGAAGCAGGCATTCCGCGCATCGACAACGAAAGCTGGCATCTGGTCAAGGAAACCCCGCGCGTCATGGGCTTCATCGGTGGAACCGCTGATCGTCCGTTGCCGATCGCTGATTCCGAGGCCGAGGCGATCCTGAACCGTGTCCAGGAAGGCGTCGAGAAGCCGCGTCCGAAGGTGCTGTTCGAGCCGGGCCAGATGGTCCGCGTCACCGAAGGTCCGTTCAACGACTTCAATGGTGTCGTCGAAGAGGTCAACTACGAGAAGAGCCGTCTGCGCGTCTCCGTGTTGATCTTCGGTCGCGCTACCCCGGTCGAGCTCGAGTTCGGCCAGGTCGAAAAGGCCGTCTGATCTGAATTCACCTGCCGCTTCAGGCATGTGAAGAAAAAACCTGATATGCTGCGCGGCTCCCGTTGGGAAGCTGGCGGGACGAGGCCACCGAAAGGTGGCCTTCGGCATGATTTCAAAACGCGATGCCGGGACGCGTGATTCCCGGTCCGATGGGGAGCCTGTTGTCGCAAGGCGCTAGCACCCGGAGAGTACTCACATGGCAAAGAAAGTTGTCGGTTATATCAAGCTGCAGGTGAAGGCCGGTCAGGCCAACCCCTCGCCGCCGGTCGGTCCTGCGCTGGGTCAGCGCGGCCTGAACATCATGGAATTCTGCAAGGCCTTCAATGCCGCCACGCAGAAGCTCGAGCCGGGTCTGCCGGTTCCGGTGATCATCACGGCCTATTCGGACCGTACGTTCACCTTCATCACCAAGAGCACCCCGGCCACCACCCTGCTGAAGAAGGCCGCTGGCATCTCGTCGGGCTCCAAGCGCCCGAACACCGAGAAGGTCGGCAAGGTCACCCGTAAGCAGCTGGAAGAGATCGCCAAGGCGAAGGAACCGGATCTGACTGCCGCCGACCTGGACGCCGCCGTGCGTACCATCGCTGGCTCTGCCCGTTCCATGGGCCTCGTGGTGGAGGGTTAATCAGATGGCACAGAACAAGCGCGAAAAGGCCATCAAGGCCGCCGTTGTCCCGGGTAAGGCGTATGCCTTCGAGGACGCAATCAACATCCTGAAGACCGCCACCAAGGCCAAGTTCGTCGAGTCGATCGACGTTGCTGTGCGCCTGGGCGTCGACGCGAAGAAGTCCGACCAGCAGGTCCGTGGCTCCACCGTGCTGCCGGCAGGTACCGGCAAGTCGGTCCGCGTCGCTGTCTTCGCTCCGGCCGGTGCCAAGGCTGATGAAGCCCTGGCCGCTGGTGCCGAAGCCGTCGGTATGGACGACCTGGCCGAGAAGATGCAGGCCGGCGATCTGAACTACGACGTCGTGATCGCGACCCCGGACGCAATGCGCGTCGTCGGCAAGCTGGGTACCGTGCTGGGCCCGCGCGGCCTGATGCCGAACCCGAAGGTCGGCACCGTCTCCCCGAACCCGGGTGAGGCTGTGAAGAATGCCAAGTCGGGGCAGGTGCGTTACCGCACCGACAAGGCCGGCATCATCCACTGCACCATCGGCAAGGCCGACTTCGCCGAAGACGCGCTGAAGTCGAACCTGACCGCGCTGCTGCTGGACCTGATCAAGGCCAAGCCGGCCACCTCGAAGGGCCTGTACCTGCAGAAGGTGTCGGTCAGCTCGACGATGGGCCCGGGCGTCACCGTCGACCAGTCGTCGCTGAGCCTGAAGTAATCGTTTCAAGCGATCGCGGGTCCCTCGGGTCCCGCGGCCGTGACATTTGAAGGCATCGCCGGCAACCCATCGCCGGTGGTAGCCGTCAAAGACCGCAGGTGCGGTCGTGGTATGCCGGCGACGGGCAAGGAAGCACGATTTGGCAGGGAGTCGCCGCCGGAGCAGCCACGAACGCTTAATCGATTCCTCGGAATCACCCTGCGTAGATGGTGCCCTTCTGGAGTTTTTCTGGTTCACGCACGTCTGGGGTTACCCAGGTTGGCCCACTCCAGGTCTAGAACGGCCCACCCCCCGGAACATCATTCCGATGTTCCCGGCGTCCAGGACGGATGCCGCACAGGACCGCACACGGCAGGAGCCGTAAGCGGAGTTCAATCGGAGGAGTGCAATGGCTCTCAATCTGTCCCAGAAGCAAGAAGTAGTCGCGGAGCTGGCAGACATCGCCGCCAAGGCCCACTCCTTGATCGCAGCCGAATACGCTGGCACCACGGTCGCCCAGATGACCGCGATGCGCAAGCAGGCTCGTGAAACCGGCGTTTTCTTGAAAGTTGTCAAGAACACCCTGGCGTCGCGTGCTGTTGAAGGCACCGAGTTCGCAGTCGCACAGGACCAGATGGTTGGTCCGCTGCTGTACGCGTTCTCGCTCGAGGAGCCCGGTGCTGCCGGTCGCCTGATCAAGGAAGCCGCCAAGGGCAACGACAAGCTGAAGGCCAAGGTCGTCGCAATCGGTGGTGAAGTGTTCCCGGCAAGCCACGTCGACGTGTTGGCCTCGCTGCCGACCCGCGACCAGGCCCTGGCAATGCTGGCACGCGTCCTGACCGAGCCGGTCACGATGTTCGCCCGCGCCATCAAGGCAATCGGCGACAAGCAGAATGGTGGCGACGTCGCCGCCGACGCTGCTGAACCGGCCGCCGAGACCGCCTGAGTTTCGACTAATCGTGGTTCCTGACGGAACCTCAATCCAGAAAAACATCCAAAGGTAATTATCATGTCCCTTACCAACGAACAGATCGTCGACGCCATCGCCGAGAAGTCCCTGATGGAAGTGATGGAGCTGGTCAAGGCCATCGAAGAGAAGTTCGGCGTCTCCGCTGCTGCTCCGGTCGCCGCTGCTGTGGCTGGCCCGGCTGCCGTCGTTGAAGAGCAGACCGAATTCGTCGTCACCCTGAAGACCGCTGGCGACAAGAAGGTCGAAGTCATCAAGGCCGTCCGCGCCATCACCGGCCTGGGCCTGAAGGAAGCGAAGGACCTGGCCGAAGCCGGCGGCGTCCTGAAGGACAACGCTTCGAAGGACGAAGCCGAGAAGATGAAGAAGGACCTGGAAGCTGCTGGCGCGACTGTCGAAGTCAAGTAAGCACTTCCTTTGCGTCGCCATCGAAATCCGGCGATGCAGCCAAGGCTGGGGGCGTAAGCCCCCGGCCTTTGGTCGTTGTTGCGGTGTTGTAGATCCGCGCCATGCGTGGATGTGAAAAGCGGCAAAAAGCCCAACACGGGCTGCGGTCAAACCCTGGTCGGCCAGCGCAACGCGCGACGGCAGGGGAGTGGATGCAGACGAGTTGGCAGTTGGAAGTAGCGGGAGAAGGCGTGCTGGTGCCGGCAATACCAGCGACTTCCAACTGACAATTTCAAGTTCCCTTCGGGTCGTGGGCGCACGACTCGCACAACAAGGTGGAAGACCTCATGACGTCCTATTCGTTCACCGAAAAAAAGCGTATCCGCAAGGATTTCGGCAAGCAGCGTTCGATTCTCGAAGTGCCGTTCCTGCTCGCCATCCAGGTGGATTCCTACCGTGAATTCCTGCAGGAAAACGTCGATCCGGCCAAGCGCACGGACCACGGCCTGCACGCTGCACTGAAGTCGGTCTTCCCGATCGCCAGCTACAGCGGCAATGCTGCCCTGGAATACGTCGGCTACAAGCTGGGCGATCCGGTCTTCGACGAGCGTGAGTGCCGTCAGCGTGGCATGAGCTACGGTGCGCCGCTGCGCGTGACCGTGCGCCTGGTGATCTACGACCGCGAGTCGTCGACCAAGGCCATCAAGTACGTGAAGGAGCAGGAGGTCTACCTCGGCGAAATCCCGTTGATGACCGACAACGGCACCTTCATCGTCAACGGCACCGAGCGCGTCATCGTCTCGCAGCTGCACCGCTCGCCGGGCGTGTTCTTCGACCACGACCGTGGCAAGACCCACAGCTCGGGCAAGCTGCTGTACAGCGCCCGCATCATTCCTTACCGCGGCTCCTGGCTGGACTTCGAGTTCGACCCGAAGGACGCGCTGTTCACCCGTATCGACCGTCGCCGCAAGCTGCCGGTGTCGATCCTGCTGCGTGCGCTTGGCTACAGCAACGAAGAGATGCTGGCCGAGTTCTTCGAGATCAACACCTTCCACATCAACCCGGATGAAGGCGTCCAGCTGGAGCTGGTGCCGGAGCGCCTGCGCGGCGAAACCCTGGGCTTCGACCTCGCCGATGGCGACAAGGTCATCGTGGAAGCCGGCAAGCGCATCACCGCGCGTCACATCAAGCAGCTGGAAGCCTCGGGCATCGCCGCCCTGGCCGTGCCGGACGACTACATCGTCGGCCGCATCCTGTCGCACGACGTGGTCGATGCCTCGACCGGTGAACTGCTGGCCCAGGCCAACGACGAAATCACCGACGAGCAGCTGCAGAACTTCCGCAAGGCCGGCGTCGATGCCGTGGGCACCCTGTGGGTGAACGACCTGGATCGTGGCCCGTACCTGTCCAACACCCTGCGCATCGATCCGACCAAGACCCAGCTGGAAGCCCTGGTCGAGATCTACCGCATGATGCGTCCGGGCGAGCCGCCGACCAAGGATGCCGCGCAGAACCTGTTCCACAACCTGTTCTTCACCTTCGAGCGCTACGACCTGTCCGCCGTCGGCCGCATGAAGTTCAACCGTCGCGTGGGCCGCAAGGAAACCACCGGCGAAGCCGTGCTGTACGACCGCAAGTACTACGGCGAGCGCAACGACGAAGAGTCCAAGCGCCTGGTTGCCGCCCACGGCGACAGCTCGGACATCCTGGACGTGATCAAGGTCCTGACCGAGATCCGCAATGGTCGTGGCGTGGTCGATGACATCGATCACCTGGGCAACCGTCGCGTGCGTTCGGTCGGTGAAATGGCCGAGAACGTGTTCCGCGTGGGCCTGGTCCGCGTCGAGCGCGCGGTCAAGGAACGCCTGTCGATGGCAGAGTCGGAAGGCCTGACCCCGCAGGAGCTGATCAACGCCAAGCCGGTGGCTGCGGCGATCAAGGAATTCTTCGGCTCCTCGCAGCTGTCGCAGTTCATGGATCAGAACAACCCGCTGTCGGAAGTCACGCACAAGCGTCGCGTCTCGGCCCTGGGCCCGGGCGGCCTGACCCGTGAGCGCGCCGGCTTCGAAGTGCGCGACGTGCACCCGACCCATTACGGCCGCGTCTGCACCATCGAAACCCCGGAAGGCCCGAACATCGGCCTGATCAACTCGCTGGCCGTGTACGCCCGCACCAACCAGTACGGTTTCCTCGAGACCCCGTACCGCAAGGTCGTGGACGGCAAGGTGTTCGACGAAGTCGAGTTCCTGTCGGCCATCGAAGAAAACGAGTACGTCATCGCCCAGGCCAACGCCCTGACCGATGCCAACAGCGTGCTGACCGAGCAGTTCGTTCCCTGCCGTTACCAGGGCGAATCGCTGCTGAAGCCGCCGGCGGAAGTCCACTTCATGGACGTCTCGCCGATGCAGACCGTGTCGATCGCGGCCGCGCTGGTTCCGTTCCTGGAGCACGATGACGCCAACCGCGCACTGATGGGCGCCAACATGCAGCGTCAGGCCGTGCCGACCCTGCGTGCGCAGAAGCCGCTGGTCGGTACCGGCATCGAGCGCGCCGTGGCGCGTGACTCGGGTGTGACCGTGAACGCCCGTCGTGGTGGTGAGATCGTGCAGATCGACGCCGCCCGCATCGTGGTCAAGGTCAACGAAGCCGAGATCACCGATGCGTCCGATGCCGGCGTCGACATCTACAACCTGATCAAGTACACCCGCTCCAACCAGAACACCTGCATCAACCAGCGTCCGCTGGTGGAAGTGGGCAACGTGGTGGCGCGTGGCGACGTGCTGGCCGATGGTCCGTCCACCGACATCGGTGAACTGGCCCTGGGCCAGAACATGCTGATCGCCTTCATGCCGTGGAACGGCTACAACTTCGAAGACTCCATCCTGCTCTCCGAGCGCGTGGTGGAAGAGGATCGCTACACCACGATCCACATCGAAGAGCTGACCTGCGTTGCGCGTGACACCAAGCTGGGGCCGGAGGAAATCTCCGCCGACATCCCGAACGTCTCCGAGCAGGCGCTGAACCGCCTGGACGAGAGCGGCGTGGTGTACATCGGTGCCGAAGTCCGCGCCGGCGACATCATGGTCGGCAAGGTCACCCCGAAGGGCGAAAGCCAGCTGACCCCGGAAGAGAAGCTGCTGCGCGCGATCTTCGGCGAGAAGGCTTCGGACGTGAAGGACAGCTCGCTGCGCGTGCCGCCGGGCATGGACGGCACCGTCATCGACGTGCAGGTCTTCACCCGCGATGGCATCGAGAAGGACAAGCGCGCCCGTCAGATCGAAGAGTCTGAAATCAAGCGTGTCAAGAAGGACTTCGACGACCAGTTCCGCATCCTGGAAGCGGCCATCTACGCCCGTCTGCGTTCGCAGATCGTGGGCAAGGTGGTCAACGGCGGCGCCGGCCTGAAGAAGGGCGACGTCATCTCCGACGCCTACCTGGATGGCCTGAAGAAGGCCGACTGGTTCGTGCTGCGCATGAAGGACGAGGACGCTGCCGAAGCCATCGAACGCGCACAGAAGCAGATCCAGGCGCACGAGAAGGAATTCGAGCGTCGCTTCGCCGACAAGCGCGGCAAGATCACCGCGGGCGACGACCTCGCCCCGGGCGTGCTGAAGATGGTCAAGGTGTTCCTGGCCGTGAAGCGCCGCATCCAGCCGGGCGACAAGATGGCAGGCCGCCACGGCAACAAGGGTGTGGTGTCCAACGTGGTGCCGGTCGAGGACATGCCGTACATGGCCTCGGGCGAAACCGTGGACATCGTGCTGAACCCGTTGGGCGTGCCGTCGCGTATGAACATCGGGCAGATCCTGGAAGTGCACCTGGGCTGGGCCGCCAAGGGTCTGGGTCGCAAGATCCAGGCGATGCTGGAAGCCCAGGCGGCAGTCGCCGACCTGCGCAAGTTCCTGGACGACATCTACAACCACGATGACACCAACGTGGCCAACCGTGTCGACCTGTCGCAGTTCAGCGACGAGGAACTGCTGCGCCTGGCCCGCAACCTGTTCGACGGCGTGCCGATGGCAACGCCGGTGTTCGACGGTGCCACCGAAGCGGAAATCAAGCGCATGCTGGAACTGGCCGACCTGCCGAGCAGTGGCCAGACCCAGCTGTATGACGGCCGCACCGGTGAAGCCTTCGATCGCCACACCACCGTTGGCTACATGCACTACCTGAAGCTGAACCACCTGGTCGACGACAAGATGCACGCCCGTTCGACCGGTCCGTACTCGCTCGTCACCCAGCAGCCGCTGGGCGGCAAGGCGCAGTTCGGTGGCCAGCGCTTCGGTGAAATGGAAGTCTGGGCGCTGGAAGCCTACGGCGCGGCCTACACCCTGCAGGAAATGCTGACGGTGAAGTCCGATGACGTGCAGGGCCGCAACCAGATGTACAAGAACATCGTCGACGGTGAGCACGAGATGGTCGCGGGCATGCCGGAATCCTTCAACGTCCTGGTGAAGGAAATCCGCTCGCTGGCCATCAACATGGAACTGGAAGACAACTGATCCATGCCGGCGCGGCGGTCAACGCCGCCGCGCCGCTGGCAGTCAACTGAAAGCCCATCGACACAGCATTCCTCCTTCTGGAGAACACCATGAAAGACCTGCTCAACCTCTTCAACCAGCAGCGCCAGACGCTGGACTTCGACGCGATCAAGATCGCGCTGGCTTCGCCGGACCTGATCCGTTCGTGGTCCTTCGGCGAAGTGAAGAAGCCGGAAACCATCAACTACCGTACCTTCAAGCCGGAGCGTGACGGCCTGTTCTGCGCCGCCATCTTCGGACCGGTCAAGGACTACGAGTGCCTGTGCGGCAAGTACAAGCGCATGAAGCACCGCGGCGTGGTCTGCGAGAAGTGCGGCACCGAAGTGACCCTGGCCAAGGTGCGTCGTGAGCGCATGGGCCACATCGACCTGGCTTCGCCGGTCGCGCACATCTGGTTCCTGAAGTCGCTGCCGTCGCGCATCGGCCTGATGCTGGACATGACCCTGCGCGATATCGAGCGCGTGCTGTACTTCGAAGCCTACGTGGTGACCGAGCCGGGCCTGACCGCCCTGGAGCGCCGCCAGCTGCTGACCGAAGAACAGTACCTGCAGGCCCGCCAGGAGCACGGTGACGACTTCGACGCCGCCATGGGCGCCGAGGCCGTGTACGAACTGCTGCGCACCATCGACCTGCAGTCGGAAATGACCCGCCTGCGCGAAGAAATCGCCAGCACCGGTTCGGAAACCAAGCTGAAGCGCCTCACCAAGCGCATCAAGCTGATCGAAGCCTTCCTGGAATCGGGCAACCGTCCGGAGTGGATGGTCATGACCGTCCTGCCGGTGCTGCCGCCGGACCTGCGTCCGCTGGTTCCGCTGGATGGTGGCCGCTTCGCGACCTCCGACCTGAACGACCTGTACCGCCGCGTCATCAACCGCAACAACCGCCTGCGCCGCCTGCTCGAACTGAGCGCGCCGGACATCATCGTGCGCAATGAAAAGCGCATGCTGCAGGAATCGGTCGATGCGCTGCTGGACAACGGCCGTCGCGGCCGTGCCATCACCGGCACCAACAAGCGCCCGCTGAAGTCGCTGGCCGACATGATCAAGGGCAAGCAGGGTCGCTTCCGTCAGAACCTGCTCGGCAAGCGCGTCGACTACTCGGGCCGTTCGGTCATCGTGGTCGGTCCGTACCTGCGCCTGCACCAGTGCGGCCTGCCGAAGAAGATGGCACTCGAACTGTTCAAGCCGTTCGTGTTCGCCAAGCTGCAGCGTCGTGGCCTGGCCACCACCATCAAGGCCGCCAAGAAGCTGGTCGAGCGCGAAGAAGCCGAAGTCTGGGACATCCTGGAAGAGGTCATCCGCGAGCATCCGGTGATGCTGAACCGTGCGCCGACCCTGCACCGTCTGGGCATCCAGGCCTTCGAGCCGGTCCTGATCGAAGGCAAGGCCATCCAGCTGCACCCGCTGGTCTGCACCGCGTTCAACGCCGACTTCGACGGTGACCAGATGGCCGTCCACGTGCCGCTCTCGCTGGAAGCCCAGCTGGAAGCGCGTGCGCTGATGATGTCCACCAACAACATCCTGTCGCCGGCCAACGGCGAGCCGATCATCGTGCCGTCGCAGGACGTCGTGCTGGGTCTGTACTACATGACCCGCTCGCTGGAAAACAAGAAGGGCGAGGGCATGGCCTTCGCCAACATCGCCGAAGTCAAGCGCGCCTACGACAACCGCGTGGTGGAACTGCACGCGCGCGTCAAGGTCCGCATCACCGAGGTGGTGACCGACGAGGAAGGCAACAAGCAGAGCAAGTCGTCGATCGTGGAGACCACGATCGGTCGCGCCCTGCTGGCTGAAATCCTGCCGGAAGGCCTGCCGTTCGCGCTGGCCAACACCGAGCTGACCAAGAAGAACATCAGCCGCCTGATCAACTCCAGCTACCGCCAGCTGGGCCTGAAGGACACGGTCGTGTTCGCCGACAAGCTGATGTACACCGGCTTCGCCTACGCGACCCGTGCCGGCGTCTCGATCGGCATCGACGACATGCTGATCCCCGACGAGAAGAAGGGCATCCTCACCGAGGCTGAAGCCGAAGTGCTGGAAATCCAGGAGCAGTACCAGTCGGGCCTGGTCACCGCCGGCGAGCGCTACAACAAGGTGGTCGACATCTGGTCGCGCACCAATGAGCGCATCGCCAAGGCGATGATGGACACCATCGGTACCGAGAAGGTCATCAATGCCAAGGGCGAGACCATCGACCAGAAGTCGATGAACTCCCTGTACATCATGGCCGACTCCGGTGCGCGAGGCAGCCAGGCGCAGATCCGTCAGCTGGCCGGCATGCGTGGCCTGATGGCCCGTCCCGATGGCTCGATCATCGAGACGCCCATCAAGGCGAACTTCCGCGAAGGCCTGAACGTGCAGGAGTACTTCAACTCCACCCACGGTGCCCGTAAGGGTCTGGCCGATACCGCGCTGAAGACCGCGAACTCGGGTTACCTGACCCGTCGTCTGGTCGACGTGGCGCAGGACGTGGTGATCACCGAGGTGGACTGCGGTACCACCGAAGGCCTGATCATGACCCCGATCGTTGAAGGCGGCGACGTGGTCGAACCGTTGAAGGATCGCGTGCTGGGTCGCGTGGTTGCCGAGGACGTGTTCCTGCCGGGCAACGACGAAGATCCGATCGTCACCCGCAACACCCTGCTCGACGAAGCCTGGGTCGCCAAGCTTGAAGAGGCCAGCGTGCAGACCATCAAGGTCCGCTCGACGATCTCCTGCGAATCGGCCTTCGGTGTCTGCAGCCGCTGCTACGGCCGCGATCTGGCCCGTGGCCACCTGGTCAACATCGGTGAAGCGGTCGGCGTCATCGCCGCCCAGTCCATCGGTGAGCCGGGTACCCAGCTGACGATGCGTACGTTCCACATCGGTGGTGCGGCATCGCGAGCTGCTGCGGTCGACAACATCACCGTCAAGACCACCGGCTCGGTCAAGTTCAGCAACCTCAAGTCGGTGGCCCATGCCAATGGCTCGCTGGTCGCCGTGTCGCGCTCGGGCGAAATGTCGGTGCTCGATGCGCACGGCCGTGAGCGTGAGCGTTACAAGCTGCCGTACGGCGCAACCATCACCTCCAAGGATGGTGATGCGGTCAAGGCTGGCCAGACCGTGGCCAACTGGGATCCGCATAACCACCCGATCGTTTCGGAAGTGGCTGGTTTCATCCGCTTCATCGACTTCGTCGACGGCATCACCGTCATCGAGAAGACCGATGAGCTGACCGGCCTGGCATCGCGCGAAATCACCGACCCGAAGCGCCGCGGCGCCCAGGCGAAGGATCTGCGCCCGATCGTCCGCATCGTCGATGGCAAGGGCAACGACCTGTCGATTCCGGGCACCGACCTGCCGGCGCAGTACCTGCTGCCGCCGCGCTCGATCGTCAACCTGCAGGACGGCGCTGCCGTCGGCGTGGGTGACGTGGTTGCCAAGATCCCGCAGGAAGCGTCCAAGACCCGCGACATCACCGGTGGTCTGCCGCGCGTGGCCGATCTGTTCGAAGCGCGCAAGCCGAAGGATCCGGCGGTGCTGGCCGAGCGTTCGGGCATCATCAGCTTCGGCAAGGACACCAAGGGCAAGCAGCGCCTGATCATCAAGGACACCGATGGTTCGGAGCACGAAGAGCTGATTCCGAAGTACCGTCAGGTCATCGTGTTCGAAGGTGAGCACGTGACCAAGGGCGAAACCATCGTCGACGGCGAGCCGAGCCCGCAGGACATCCTGCGTCTGCTGGGTGTCGAGCCGCTGGCCGCCTACCTGGTCAAGGAAATCCAGGACGTGTACCGCCTGCAGGGCGTGAAGATCAACGACAAGCACATCGAGGTGATCACCCGCCAGATGCTGCGCAAGGTCGAGATCACCGATCAGGGCAGCAGCAAGTTCCTGAACGGTGAACAGGTCGAGCGTCAGCGTGTCATCGAGGAAAATGCACGCCTGACCACCCGCAATGAGCTGATCGCTCGTTTCGATCCGGTCCTGCTGGGCATCACCAAGGCCTCGCTGGCAACCGAATCGTTCATCTCGGCGGCCTCCTTCCAGGAGACCACCCGCGTGCTGACCGAGGCTGCCGTCCGCGGCACCAAGGACAACCTGCGCGGCCTGAAGGAGAACGTGATCGTCGGCCGTCTGATTCCGGCCGGTACCGGTCTGTCCTACCACGCCAACCGCCGCCGCAACGCGAGCGGGCTGACCGACTCGGAAATGCAGACCCTCGCCGGTACCCCGGCAGCTGCAGCCCCGGTGGCTGTGGCAGCACCGGAAGTGGTGGTGGAATCGACCGACGCCGAGCAGGCCGAGGATTGATCGGCGGGTTCGGCTCCGGCCGGACCTTGATCGGGCAGGGGACGGCCATCGGTCGGTCCCTGCCGTACGGTCCGGCCTCGTGCCGGACAAGCATCACGCAGCACCGGTTCCGGCCGGATCTGCACTCGAGGGCCCAGGCCGCTGGTCTGTTGGCTTTCGATGAGGTAGGATGCCGCCCGGCCCAGCGATGGGTCGGACGACAACCTGAACGGGGGGCATGGAGAAGGCTCCCCTGTAACGGCCCGGGATCAGGGCTGGCTTGGCGTGTGCGCATTTGACCGCGTTTTCGCCAGGTTGCTACAATCGTCTGTCTCAGCAGGCCGGTTTTTCGCCTGCTCGCACATATCCGCATTCATGGCCGGTTTTTTTCGGCCTCTCTCAGAAGAACATACTGATGGCGACGATCAATCAGCTTGTCCGCAAGCCGCGGCAGGCAACCACTTATAAGAGCGCCTCGCCGGCTCTCGAAAAGTGCCCCCAGCGCCGTGGCGTCTGCACGCGCGTTTACACCACTACTCCGAAGAAGCCGAACTCGGCGCTTCGCAAGGTTGCCAAGGTTCGCCTGACCAACCAGGAAGAAGTGATTTCCTACATCGGCGGTGAAGGCCACAACCTGCAGGAGCACTCCGTGGTCCTGATCCGTGGCGGTCGCGTCAAGGATCTGCCGGGTGTGCGTTACCACACCGTTCGTGGTTCGCTCGACGCCTCCGGCGTTGCCAAGCGTCGCCAGGGCCGTTCCAAGTACGGCGCCAAGCGTCCGAAGAGCTAAGGGAAAGCACACATGTCTCGTAAAGGTAATACGCCGCAGCGCGCAGTCCTGCCGGATCCGAAGCACGGAAGCGAAACCATCGCCCGTTTCATCAACATGGTGATGCTGAGCGGCAAGAAGTCGGTCGCTGAAAAGATCGTCTATGGCGCCATGGACGTGATCGGTGAGAAGAGCCCGAATTCCGTCGAGCTGGTTCAGAAGGCTCTGGAAAACGTGGCTCCGTCGGTCGAA
Source organism: Stenotrophomonas sp. 82F1 (assembly GCF_056861525.1). Lineage (NCBI taxonomy): Bacteria > Pseudomonadati > Pseudomonadota > Gammaproteobacteria > Lysobacterales > Lysobacteraceae > Stenotrophomonas > Stenotrophomonas sp. 82F1. The sequence goes on along the minus strand of NZ_JBSPUD010000021.1, from coordinate 3,772 downwards.
GTCAAGTCCCGCCGTGTCGGTGGTGCCACCTATCAGGTGCCGGTCGAAGTGCGCGCCTCGCGCAAGATGGCCCTGGCCATGCGTTGGCTGATCGACTCCGCGCGCAAGCGTGGTGAGAACACCATGCCGAAGAAGCTGGCCGCTGAACTGATCGACGCTGCGGAAAACCGTGGCGGCGCCATCAAGAAGCGCGAAGAAACCCACCGCATGGCCGAAGCCAACAAGGCATTCGCCCACTACCGCTGGTGAGTTTGACGGCCTTGTAAAACAGGCAGGGCAGCACCATCTCGGTGCTGCCTCGCGGCCCCAGAAGGGCTGCGCCAATCCGAAGGCCGCCGAAAGGCGGCGTTCGGCCATCCGAAATCCAAGAAATCTGAGAGGCTCCCCGTGGCCCGTTCCACTCCCATCGAGCGTTACCGCAATTTCGGCATCATGGCTCACATCGATGCCGGCAAGACCACCACGTCCGAGCGCATCCTGTTCTACACCGGCAAGAGCCACAAGATCGGTGAAGTGCATGACGGCGCCGCCACCATGGACTGGATGGAGCAGGAGCAGGAGCGTGGCATCACGATCCAGTCCGCTGCGACCACCGCGTTCTGGAAGGGCATGGACAAGTCCCTGCCGGAGCACCGCTTCAACATCATCGACACCCCCGGGCACGTCGACTTCACCATCGAAGTGGAGCGCTCGCTGCGCGTGCTCGACGGTGCCGTCTTCGTGCTGTGCGCCGTCGGTGGCGTGCAGCCGCAGTCGGAAACCGTGTGGCGCCAGGCCAACCGTTACAAGGTGCCGCGCATCGCGTTCGTCAACAAGATGGACCGTACCGGTGCCAACTTCAGCAAGGTCGTTGGCCAGCTGAAGGCGAAGCTGGGTGCCAAGGCCGTTCCGATGCAGCTGCCGATCGGCGCTGAGGAAGGCTTCAAGGGCGTCGTCGATCTGCTGAAGATGAAGGCCATCCATTGGGATGAGGCTTCGCAGGGCATGAAGTTCGAGTACAGCGATGTGCCGGCCGAGCTGCTCGCTGAAGCGACCGAAGCCCGTACCTTCATGATCGAAGCGGCTGCCGAAGCCAGCGAAGAGCTGATGGACAAGTACCTGGGCGGCGATGAGCTGACCGAGGCCGAGATCATCGAAGCCCTGCGCGTGCGCACCCTGGCCACCGACATCGTGCCGATGTACTGCGGCTCGGCGTTCAAGAACAAGGGCGTGCAGGCCATGCTGGACGGCGTGATCCAGCTGCTGCCGTCGCCGATCGACGTGCCGGACGTGACCGGTACCGACGTTGACGATGAAACCAAGGAAATGAGCCGCAAGTCTGACGACAAGGCTCCGTTCTCGGCCCTGGCCTTCAAGATCATCACCGATCCGTTCGTCGGCGCGCTGACCTTCTTCCGTGTCTACTCGGGCACGCTGAATGCAGGCGACCAGCTGCTGAACTCGGTGAAGGGCAAGAAGGAGCGCATCGGCCGTATCCTGCAGATGCACTCCAACAACCGCGAAGAAATCAAGGAAGTTCTGGCCGGCGACATCGCCGCCGCCGTGGGCCTGAAGGACACCACCACGGGTGACACCCTGTGCTCCATGGATCAGCCGATCATCCTCGAGCGCATGGTGTTCCCGGAGCCGGTCATCTCGATGGCTGTCGAGCCGAAGACCAAGTCCGACCAGGAAAAGATGGGTCTGGCACTGGGTCGTCTGGCGCAGGAAGATCCGTCGTTCCGCGTCAAGACCGACGAAGAATCCGGCCAGACCATCATCTCGGGCATGGGCGAGCTGCACCTGGACATCATCGTTGACCGCATGAAGCGCGAGTTCAACGTTGAAGCCAACGTCGGCAAGCCGCAGGTGGCCTACCGCGAAACGATCACCATGTCGGACGTGAAGTCGGACTACAAGCACGCCAAGCAGTCCGGTGGTAAGGGTCAGTACGGTCACGTCGTGATCGAGCTGTCGCCGATCACCGAGGCCGATCGTGCAGATCCGAAGATCGCTGCCGGCATCAAGGACGACTTCCTGTTCATCAACGACATCACCGGTGGCGTGATTCCGAAGGAATTCATCCCGTCGATCGAAAAGGGCCTGCGCGAAACCATCACCAGCGGTCCGCTGGCTGGCTTCCCGGTCGTGGACGTCAAGGTGAAGCTGGTGTTCGGCTCGTACCACGACGTCGACTCCTCGGAAATGGCGTTCAAGCTCGCTTCCTCGATGGCCTTCAAGGAAGGTTTCCGCAAGGCCAAGCCGGTCCTGCTGGAGCCGATCATGAAGGTCGAGATCGTGACCCCGGAGGATTACCAGGGTGACGTGATGGGCGACGTCAGCCGTCGTCGCGGCGTTCTGCAGGGTTCTGATACCACCGGTGACGGTTCGGCCAGCATCATCAACGCGATGATCCCGCTGGGCGAAATGTTTGGCTACGCGACCTCGCTGCGTTCGCAGACCCAGGGCCGCGCCACCTTCACGATGGAATTTGACCACTACGAGCCGGCGCCGAACAACATCGCCGACGAAGTCATGAAGAAGGCCTGAGCGTAACGCTCAGGTCCTCCAAACCACTTACGAACCAATAAGGTAGAAAGAAATGGCAAAGGGTAAGTTCGAGCGCACCAAGCCGCACGTCAACGTCGGCACCATCGGTCACGTCGATCACGGCAAGACCACGCTGACCGCCGCACTGACCAAGATCGGTGCCGAGCGCTTCGGTGGCGAGTTCAAGGATTACTCCGCGATCGACGCCGCGCCGGAAGAAAAGGCACGTGGCATCACGATCTCGACCGCGCACGTCGAATACGAATCCACCGTTCGTCACTACGCCCACGTCGATTGCCCGGGCCATGCTGACTACGTCAAGAACATGATCACCGGTGCTGCCCAGATGGACGGCGCGATCCTGGTGTGCTCGGCCGCTGACGGCCCGATGCCGCAGACCCGCGAGCACATCCTGCTGTCGCGTCAGGTCGGCGTGCCGTACATCGTCGTGTTCCTGAACAAGGCCGACATGGTTGACGATGCCGAGCTGCTGGAACTGGTCGAAATGGAAGTCCGCGAGCTGCTGAGCAAGTACGACTTCCCGGGCGACGACACCCCGATCATCTCGGGTTCGGCCCGTCTGGCGCTGGAAGGCGACCAGAGCGACATCGGCGTGCCGGCCGTCATCAAGCTGGTCGAGGCGCTGGACACCTGGATCCCGACCCCGGAGCGTGACGTCGACAAGGCATTCCTGATGCCGGTCGAAGACGTGTTCTCGATCTCGGGCCGCGGCACCGTGGTGACCGGTCGTATCGAGCGCGGCGTGATCAAGGTCGGCGAAGAAATCGAAATCGTCGGCATCCGTCCGGTGCAGAAGACCACCGTGACCGGCGTGGAAATGTTCCGCAAGCTGCTGGACCAGGGTCAGGCAGGCGACAATGCCGGTCTGCTGCTGCGCGGCACCAAGCGTGACGACGTCGAGCGTGGCCAGGTTCTGGCAAAGCCGGGTTCGATCAAGCCGCACACCAAGTTCGACGCCGAAGTCTACGTGCTGTCGAAGGACGAAGGCGGCCGTCACACCCCGTTCTTCAAGGGCTACCGTCCGCAGTTCTACTTCCGTACCACCGACATCACCGGTGCGGTCGAGCTGCCGGAAGGCGTCGAGATGGTGATGCCGGGCGACAACATCAAGATGGTTGTCACCCTGATCAACCCGGTCGCCATGGACGCCGGCCTGCGCTTCGCAATCCGCGAAGGTGGCCGTACCGTCGGTGCTGGCGTGGTTGCCACCATCCTCGAGTAA